>CADCVI010000258.1 GCA_902806105.1 uncultured Rubrobacteraceae bacterium | reverse complement strand
CCTTTGGGGAAGCGTTCCAGAACGTGTGCGGGACGCCCGGCGGCACCACCGCCTCCTCGCCCGCCTCCAGGATCCGCTCCCGTCCGCCGGACCTCACGCCCATCCTGCCGGAGAGGACCACGAAGCGCTCCTCCTGACCGCCGTGGATGTGGGCCGGGACCAGCGCGTGACCCGCCCGCACGAACTGCCTGAAGCGCAGAAACTTCCCGCCCGTGTCCTTCGCCGTCTTCTCGAAGACGAGCCGCGTGTCGGGGCTCTCGATGGTCTTGCCCGCGTAGGCCACGTTACCTTCCCCTCTCCGGAGCGTCTGCGGGGGTGCGGCGGCTCCTGAACAGGACGACCGCGAGGGCGAGCATCCAGATCAGGAGCACGTTCCCCCCGATGACCGAGAACAGCGACCCGACGTCGAGCCCCACGACGGGAAGCAGGCCCGGCAGCAGCAGGGCGGCGGCGAGCAGGCCGAGCAGCCCCAGCCACCTCGGGAACCGCCCCGAGCGCAGCAGGGCCGCCGAGGTCAGGCCGACCCAGAGGGCGCCCGTGAGCGCCACCCCGAGCAGCTCCCCGACCCCGCCCGCGTACTCGTTGAACGCGACGTAGGCGACCTCGACGGCCTCGCGCGCCGCCGGGCTCGAGGAGGGGTCGCCGTAGATCTCCGCCAAGAACGGCATCAGGAAGAGCCAGCGCACGATGCCCAAAGCCCTCGCCAGGGCGCTGACGGCGCCGACCGCTGCGGCGACCGCGAGTAGCGGCGAGGTCCCCCGCCCCTTGAGCGTGAAGTACAGCATGACCGAGAGCGGCAGGATGAGCAGCGAGTACGCCAGGTAGACGCCGTACCCGAGGATTACGGCGCCCCGCTCCCGCGTTACGAGGGGCAGGTTGACGCTCGCGGGCTCGTCCAGGTTCGCCGGCCAGTTTATGGAGGCGCTCAGGACGAAGAAGGCGGCGTACATCAGCGCGGGTTCGAGGACGAGCAGCAGGATCGTCCACCGCAGCAGGCTTCGTCCTTCTCCTGCGCGCCCGTCGATACGGTCCGTCGCGGTCATGGTGGTCATGGATGCTCCTTTCGTCTGGTTGGACTACGTGCTCGCGCCGGGCCGCGGCCCGGCGTCAGAAGTCGGGCCTGAACCCCTCGCTCTCGCAGGCTTCGGCGGGCCTGTGCACCACGAGCGCCCGGCCGGAGAGCTCGCGCCAGTCCCAGCGCTGCTGGAATACTTCGAAGCTCACCATGCCCGTCGTGCAGTCGACGTACAGGTCGAGCACGTAGCCGTCCTTGAAGAAGCCTTCCTCGGTGACGTGCGCCGCCCCCCAGTCGATGGGCTCGCCGGTATAGCCGGTGTAGGGGGGCTCGTAGCCCCCGCTCGTGCGGTCGAAGGAGAGGCCGTCGGCGATCACGCCGCCCACCAGCAGCGCCGCGAGCACGAGACCGAGCGCCGCGAGCGCCCCTACCGCGAGGGGGCGCACCCTGGTCAGCCGGCCCCTCTTCTCCGGGCCCCCGCCGTTTGCCTGCGTCGTGGTCTCCATCGCCTCTCCTTCCCTTTGCCCTCGCGACCTTTCCGGCACCAGAGAGGATCGACCCTCACGTTGCGTGAGGGTCAAGGGGAAAAGAGAAAATCTTTAGGAACCTCTTGCGGGTGTCCCGCCGCCGGCCGGGTTCCCTATCGGCGGGGGCTCTAGGCCGCCCGGACGGGGACCTGGATCTCAAGGAGCAGGGAGTCGACGTTGGAGGAGTCGGCGCGGAACAGGTCGTTCTCGCGCCCGTAGAGGTGCAGCTCTCGGTAGGGGCCAGCCGTGGCGTAGCCGTTCGCCCCGATCCAGCCGAAGAGCGCGATGATCGCCTGCGGTATCTCCCCGACCGCCGGCAACTCGCGGAAGGCGAGCCGGTCGTCTGCGCCGTCCTCAGGTCCTTCCGGGACCCCGGCCACAGCCACGGCGGCCTCCATGTCTATGTCCCGCTCCAGGTACTCGACCGCGTGGTAGAGGGCGAACTCCGGCGTCCCGGGCTCGACGCGGCGCCTCTCCAGTGACTCGTAGAGCTCGTCGTAGAGGTCGCAGCGGAGGGTCGGCATGTCTTCGAGCGTCGGGACCGTCGTCCGGGTGGAGGCGATGGTCTGCGGGGCGGTCCTTTTGAGGACCACCTCGTACGGGGAGAATTCGCCCTCCTGCTCGATCTGCCTGAGGCGGGCCTCCACGCGCAGGAGGCGCGTCCGGCCCTCGGTGAGCTGGCGTTCGATCTCGGCCTGCTTTAGGGCCAGCATCCCGCGCAGCTGCTCCGCCGGCACGTCTTCGGCCACGAGACGGCCTATCTGGTCCAGCGAGAACCCGAGGTCCTTGAGGGCTAGGATGCGGTTGAACCTGGGCAGCTGCTCGACGGAGTAGAAGCGGTAGCCGGTCCAGTCGTCGATCTTCGCGGGCTTGAGCAGACCGCGCTCGTCGTAGTGGTGCAGCGTCCGCACCGACACCTGCCCGAGCTGGGAGAAGTCACCGATCTTCAGCACAAACTGTCTCCACGTCTCTGGTACATCTGCGAGGACGATTCTATCCGAGCGTCCCGGATCCGACCGCGAGGCCGATCGCGCGAAGCCGCCCGCTTACCATCGACGGTGTGGGGTCTATTGATCGTCAGATCGAAAGGGAGTAGCCGCCCGCGAGAGCGAGGGGACGGTCGTGGGCTGCCCCCCGTGCCGGTCCGGAGGAGGCAAGCGGGGGCTGACGAAAGGGGGGCGCCCCCGTAGAATAGCCCTATGCTGGGACGTTACGCAGAGCTGAAGGCGCAGCTGCCGCCGGGGACGATCCTCTTCTACCAGGTGGGAACCTTTTTCGAGACCTTCGAGGAGGACGCGAAGAAGATCTCCCAGGCACTCTCCATCCGCCTAACCAGCCGCGAGGCGGCCGGGTACGCTGGCGGCCGCGTGCCGCTCGCCGGGGTGCCGAACCACGCGCTGCAAGAGCACATGGCGACGCTCCTGCGCAAGGGCCACTCCGTCGCCGTGGCCGAGCAGCGCCAGCACCCGACCAAACCCAAGCAGTTCACCCGCGAGGTCACCAGGATCCTCACGCCCGGCACGGTTATCGAGGACAACGTCCTCTCGGCCGGGCAGGCGAACTACCTTGCCGCCTTTGTCGTCAGGGACGGGAGGGCTGGTGTGGCCGTTGTGGAGGCCTCGACGGGTGAGTTCACCGGGACGGAGGTGCCCGAGGAGGGGCTGGCCGCGGAGCTGGAGCGCTGGTCGCCGCGGGAGCTCGTGGTGCCGGAGCGGACGGCGGCGGAGAATTTGCCGAAGGTGCGGGCCGCCATAAGCCCGGTCCCGCGCTGGACCTTCGAGCCCTCGGCGGGGGAGCAGGCGCTCAAGCGGCACTTCCGGGTCGCGGGGCTCAAGGGGTTCGGGCTCGAGGGCAGGCCCGCGCTCGTGGGGGCGGCGGGCGCCCTGATCCAGTACCTAGGCTCCCTCCGCGGCGGCGCCCCCCCCGAGCAGGTCGTCACCTTCCGCCCCTACGACCCCGGCACGGGGATGGTCCTCGACGCCGCCACGAGGCGCAACCTGGGCCTCGACGAGCTTATCGGGACGGTGGACCGGACAAAGACCCCGATGGGGCAGCGCGCCCTCAGGCGCTGGTTGGAGCGGCCCCTGCTGGAGGTCGGGCGCGTACGCCAGCGGCTCGAGGCCGTGGACGCGCTCGTGCCGGACTACATGCTGCGCGAGGAGGTGCGCGAGCACCTCGGCGGCATCCCCGACGTGGAGCGCATCGCCACGCGCATCG
>CADCVI010000257.1 GCA_902806105.1 uncultured Rubrobacteraceae bacterium | reverse complement strand
AGGTGCATGGTCTGCTCGTCTATGGTCGGCTCCAGCGCGTCGTAGCCGTACGGTAGCTGCGGCAGCTCGTATGCCATGTTCGTCGTTCTCCTCTCGTAGCCAATCTTCCCGTTGCTGACACTAACATACCCGAAACGGGCGGGTCTTAACGTGTCGGGGGGACAGCGGTGGGGGGGAGAGAAGGGCTGTAGAATGCGGTCGTTGGATACTCCGCTCTCACCGGCCGGGCGCGACGGTTCGGGGGTCTCGGCCCCGGACCAGATGCGGCGCCTGCTCGATCGGGCCGTGGCCGCGAGCTCGAACGGCATCGTGATCACGGACCCGAACAGGCCTGACGACCCTATCGTCTACGTCAACCCGTCTTTCGAGAGGATGTCGGGTTACGCGTTGGAGGAGGTCCTGGGACGCAACTGCCGCTTCTTGCAGGGGGAAGAGCGGGACCAGCCGGCGCTGGACGATCTCCGGGCGGCGCTCAGGGAGGGGCGGGAGCACCGGGTGGTGTTGCGGAACTACCGCAAGGACGGGACGCTCTTCTGGAACGAGCTGTACGTCTCGCCCGTCCACGACGAGGGGGGGCGGCTCACCAACTTCGTCGGGGTCCAGAACGACATTACCGAGCGACGGAGGATCGAGGAGGTCCTGCGCGAGAGCGAGGAGCGCTTCAGGGCCACCTTCGAGCACGCCGCCGTGGGCGCCGCCCAGGTAGGAACCGACGGCCGCTGGCTCAGGGTCAACCGGCACCTGTGCGGCATCGTCGGCTACACCCAGGACGAGATGATCGGGATGACCTTCCAGGACATCACCCACCCCGACGACCTCGAGGCGGACCTCGCCCAGGCACGGGCGTTGCTGCGGGGGAAGAGTGAGATCTACTCCACGGAGAAGCGCTACGTCAGGAAGGACGGCTCCCTCGTCTGGGTGAACCTGACCGTCTCGCTCGTGCGCGAGGCCTCGGGCGAACCCCGGTACTTCATCTCCGTGATCGAGGACATCAGCGAGCGCAAGAGGGTAGAGGAGGAGCGCGACCTCTTGCTCGTGCGCGAGCAACTCGCCCGGGCCGAGGCGGTCGACGCCCGCCGCCGGCTGGCCATGCTCGCCGCGGCCGGTCCCGCCCTCGCCGCCTCCCTCGACTACGGGGAGACGCTCCGGCGGGCGGCGCGTCTCTTGGTCCCAGATCTCGCCGACTGGTGCCTGCTCGACATAGTGGAGGAGGACGGCAGGGTTCACCAGCCCGCCGTCGCCCACGCCGACCTTGAGAGAGAGGATCTCCTGCGACGGCTCGGAGAGCACCGCTCCTTTGGCGAGGACGACCCCGGGAGCACCGCCGAGGTGCTCAGGACGGGGCGGTCCGTGCTGCTGCCGGACTGGTCTCTCAACGAGCGAGAGATGGGGTCCGGCGAGCACCTGCGGATACTGCGCGAGCTCGAACCCCGCTCCCTGATGAGCGTGCCGCTCCTGGCGCGTGGCCGGACTCTGGGCGCCATGACGATCGTCTCCTCCAGGCCGGATCGCAGCTACGACGACGACGACCTCATGCTCGCGGAGAACCTGGCCTACCGGTGCGCGCTCGCCGTAGACAACGCCCGCCTCTACCGGGACCGGAGCGAGATCGCGCGCACCCTCCAGAGGAGCCTCCTGCCCCCGCACCTACCAGAGATAACCGGCATCGAACTCGGGGCCGAGTACCTGCCGGCGGGCGAGGCGAACGAGGTGGGCGGGGACTTCTACGACGTCATAAACACCATAGAGGACGGGTGGGTGTGCGTTATCGGCGACGTGCGGGGCAAGGGGGCCGAGGCCGCGGCCGTCACGGCCCTGGCCCGCTACACCATCCGCGCCGTCACCATGAGGAGCGACCTGCCCTCCGAGGTCCTCTCGGGCCTCAACGAGGCCATGGTCCGCCAGCTCCCGGAAGACCGCTTCTGTACCGCGGCCTGCGCGCGCCTGGAGCCGCTGGACGACGCCCCCGGCGTCGGCGTCGACGTCTCGCGCGCCGGGCATCCACCGCCGCTCCTGGTGCGGCCCGACGGAACGGTGGAGGAGATCAGCTGCCCCGGCCGCGCCCTCGGCGTCTTCCCGGACGCGGAGCTAGACGACACCTGCATGCGCCTCATGCCAGGGGAGACCCTCGTCTTCTATACGGACGGCGTCACCGAGGCCCGCGACCCGGACGGCGGCTTCTTTGGCGAGGAGAGGCTCCATCGATTCCTGGGGGCGCACGCCGGGCAGCACGCCGCGGACCTCGCCCGCGCGCTGAAGAATACCGTCCTCGAGTTCCAGGAGGGCTACCCCCGCGACGACCTCGCCCTGCTCGTCGTGCGCGCGTTGTAGCACGTTCCGGGCTTTGGGCCCCCGCTCCCAGCCTGTTAGCTTCTTGCGGTTCCGGGCTGCCCGTAGGTGCCTTTGCGCCGCCCCGGGCAAGAGAACCAGCGTGCTCCTGGACATGACCGAACGCAAGCTCCACGAAGAAAAACTAAGGAAGAGCGAGGAGCGCTTCAGGACGACGTTCGAGGCGGCGGCGCGTGCGGTGGAGATCGGGCTCGTCCCGTCCGGGGGCTGCTAGAAGACGGCGGCCCCGCGCCAATGCGACCAAACTCTTTATCCGAACAAGATTCTTGTTCGCTTTCTTATGGCGCAGGAGCCAGGGGTAGACCACACTTCCCGACTGCCGGCCCGGGCCACCGGGAACCAGTCGCGGAAGGAGTCGGAGAGTGATCGAGAAAGCCACCTCCCAGGTCGAGGACAAAGAGGTCAAGAGCAGAGGGGCCGAGACGCTTCCCGACGGCCGTTACCTGCTCTTCGACGCCGGGTGCCTGGCGTGCTCTGCCATCGCCGATCTCGTGGAGCGTGAGACGGAAGGTTGGCTGACCGCCCGTGGCCTGAGCGAGCCCGAGGTCCGGGCGACGCTCTGCAAGGCCCGCCCCGATTGGAAGCACGAGCCGACCTTCCTGGAGGTCGAAGGCGAGAAGATTGTGGCGTCCACGGGGCTCACGATGAGGGCCCGGATGCTGGTGGACCTGGGGCCGCGGAAGGCGGCGCGCGTGGCGAGGATCGCCAACGGGAGAGGCGTGCGTGGCGTTGTGTTGACGCCGACGACCGCGGAAGGAGATGGGGGAGGCTACGGGGTCGGCTCGATGAAGCTGATCGACCGGCGCGCGGCCCTCAAGACCATGGGTGCCTTCGGCCTGGCCGCAGCGCTGCTGCCGGGGCTGCCCGCAGGCGCACTCGCCCAGGGCGGCGCGGGTGCGGACGCGCCGGTGGCGGCCGGCGACGTGCGGGTCCGTAACGTGAGGCTAAGCTTCCGCGAGACCCTGCGCCGCTTGGACAAGATGCGCAACGAGGATTCCCGGATCAGGATGCTGCACAGGAACATGATCGACAAGGGATTCTGCGCGAACACCTGGGCGGGCTGTTCGTCGAGCGGCCTACCGATCCCGACGGCGAGGCGCTCGGCACAGCGGACGCGGCCCTGCCGAGCGCGGACGACGCGGACCTCCGAGCCCAAAACTCCGCCCGCGAGGACTTCGTCTCCAGCGCGGGGAGGCACGGGACCAGGTCCCGCTCCCCGAACCCGAACAAGATAAGCGACCACATGGTGAACCGCACCGACCCCGACGCCTGCCTTGCAGGGCACGTCAAGGGGACCGCCCGGATGGGCTACAAGGCCCACTACGTCGTGGACGGCGGAAAAGCCAGGATCATCCTCACCGCCCTCGTCACCAAGGCCGACGTGAAAGACAACCAGCCCATGCTCGACCTCATCTGGCACAC
>CADCVI010000256.1 GCA_902806105.1 uncultured Rubrobacteraceae bacterium | reverse complement strand
CAGGCCAGGCACGCTGGCCGAGGAGGAGGAGCTGGTGGGGTCCTTCCGCTCCGCGAGGGAGGAGGCCTACCGTTCCATAATCGGGGGGGCCGAGCGGTTGCGACGGAAGGCCGAGATGGGCGGCGGGGCACCGGCAGAAGAGTTGGGCAAACTGGAGAAGGCCTTCCGCGCCGAGCGCCGCCGCGACTACTTCGGCTCCCCCTTGAGGAAGGACGCCGCCGACGCGCTCGCGGCGGCCCGCAGGGCCGTGAGGGGCGGGGGCGAAGACGCGGCGGACCAGAGGGCGGGAGGAAGCAGGTAGTGCTCTGGGCGACGCGGAGGGGCTGCCACGTGGACCGCACCGCCTGCGCGTGGCTGATCCGCAGGTTCGTGGACCCCGGGGCCGCCGAGTTCGCCTTCTTCGGGGACCCGTCCGAGGCCCCGGAGGGGGCGGAGCTCTTCGACGTCGTGGGGGCGAGACTCTCCCACCGCGGGGAGGACTGCTCCTTCGAGACGTTCCTGAAGGAGTACGGCCTCGAAGACCCCGTGCTCTCGGAGGTCGCGGAGATCGTCCACGACGCCGACCTGATGGACGAGAAGTACGGCCGCCCGGAGTCCGAGGGGCTGGATGCCATCGTCCGGGGCATGCAGCTCGCCCTCCCCGACGACCACGCCCTGCTCGGCCACACCGACGCCCTCTACGGCGGCCTATACGCCTACCTGAGGCGGGAGGCGCTCTAGGGTGGCCCCCGGGTCACCCGGCGCGAGGATCGAGGCCAGGGGCCTGCGGTACGCCGCCGGCGGGATCGAGATCCTCGGGGGCGTGGACCTCGTCGTGCCTAACGGGGAGGTCGTCTGCGTCACGGGCCCTTCGGGGGCCGGCAAGAGCACGCTGCTGCGCGCCCTGAACCGGCTCGTGGAGCCCGCCTCGGGCGAGGTCTTCCTCGACGGCACGCCGACGCGGGAGATGGACCCGCGCGACCTCAGGCGAAGGGTCGGCACCGTCTTTCAGCTTCCCGCCCCTCTGGGCGCCACGGTAGAGGACGACGTCCTCCACGGCCCGCGCCTCGCCGGCCGGGACGCCGACGCCGAGGCGCTGCTCGAGACGGTTGGCCTGGGGGGATCGTTCCTCGGGCGCGACCCGATCAGCCTCTCGGTCGGGCAGCAGCAGCGGGTCTCCATAGCAAGGGCGCTGGCCCTGGGGCCTGAGGCCCTGCTCATGGACGAGCCGACGAGCGCCCTGGACGAGGCCGCGCGGGGGCGGGTGGAGGACCTGATCCTCTCGCTCAACCGCGCGGAGGGGCTGACGATCGTCGCGGTCACCCACGACCTCGAGCAGGTGCGACGCCTCGCCGACCGGGCGGTGCTGCTGGCCGACGGGCGCCTCCGGGGCGAGTGGACGGCCGAGGAGCTCTCCGCCGGCGGCATGGGCCGGATGAGGCGGCTCGTCTCCGGGAGGTCGTAGGGTGGAGGGTCTGGGGACCGTCGCCTCCGCGCTGCTCGCCCTGGGGCTCGTCGCCGTGGCCGTCGCCCTGAGCTTCCGCGAGAAGCTCGATTTGGAAGGGGAGATGGGGGTGGCGGTGGTGCGCGCGTTCGTCCAGCTCGCCGCCGTAGGCTACGTCATAAACTTCGTGTTCGGCCTCGACTCCTTGGGCTACGTCGCGCTGCTTTTGGCCGCGATGGTCGGCTTCGCGGGCTGGACCTCCTCGCGCCGCGCGAAGGGCGTGCCGCGGGCCCTGCCGCACGCCACGCTGGCGATAGCGGTCGCCGCGGCCTGCACGCTGGGGCTCCTGCTCGCGTTGGGCGTGGTGCCCCCGACGGGGCGCTACCTCATCCCGCTGGGCGGCATGGTCGTTGGCAACTCGATGAACGCCGCGAGCCTCGTCCTCGCGAGGCTGCGAGACGATGTCGCCGAACAGAGGCCCAAGGTGGAGGCGGCGCTGGCCCTGGGCGCCACGAGCCGCCAGGCCATAGCACCCATCCTGAAGGCCTCGCTAAAGGGCGCCATGATCCCGCTCATAGACTCGACGAAGACCGTCGGCATCGTCTCCCTGCCCGGGGCGATGGCCGGCATGATAATCGGCGGCGCCGACCCCTTGGAGGCCGTGAGGCTGCAGATCGTGGTGATGTACATGCTCTTAGGGAGCGTCTCGATCGCGGCGATGCTTTCGGGCCTGCTCTCCTACCGAGCCTTCTTCACCGCGCGCCACCAGCTCCGCCCCGCAACGCCCCCGGGCTGAACGGGAACCCGGGGACCGCTTCGTGGCGCTCTACCACATCGCTCTCTTCTGCGGGCTCCGCATCGGGGAGATCCTGGGGCTCAAGTGGCGCTATGTGGACCTGGAGAAGCGCGAGATGCACGTGCGCTACCAGGTGCAGAGGATGCGCGACGGCTCGGGGCTCGTCGAAGCGCAGCCGAAGCAGGACGAGCAGAGAACCGTGCCGTTCGGTGAGAGGGTCGCGGCGGCGCTAAAGACGCACCGCCTGCACCAGAACGAGGAGCGGCTCGCGCGCGGCGCTCTATATAAGGACCGCGACCTGGTGTTCGCCACGGGCAGGGGCACCCCGTTCGAGGCCTCAAACGTCGTCAACCGCTCCTTCAAGCCCCTCCTCAAGAGGACCGGGCTGCCCGACATCCCGTTTCACGCCACGCGCCACACCTGCGCGACGCTCATGCTCGCCAACGACGTGGACGCCAGGACCGTCCAGGACATCCTCGGGCACCGCGATGTCGCCACGACGCTGCGGTTCTACGGGCACGTGCTGCCGAGCATGAGGCGGAGGGCCGGGGCGGTCTTCGACAGGGACAAGCCGACGGCAAACACCGGCGAAGCCGACGACACTTCCTGAGCAACACCGAGAAAGAAAGACACCCAACGACGGCTCTCGGCTTCCCCGGTGTTGCCGAAGGGGCTGATTTCGTACGTTTCGGCTCACGTTGCACACGGGTTGCACATTTCGCGATAGAACGGCGCCCGAAGCGCGGCGAACGGTTACATTTATTTAGCATACCTATGGGAAAAAACAGAGAGCCGACGAGCGGACTCGAACCGCTGACCTGCTCATTACGAGTGCGCTCTCATACCTTCGCCGCTGTTCCTAGTCGTTTCAGAACTTGCTTATGTAAGCCATGATTACCTATCCTGAGTTTCCGGATGTTGCCCGGTGTTCACCCGGGTTACTGTCACGGTTACTGTCAGTAGGCTCGGCAAAGCTACTCGCTCTAGGTGACAGGGAGACAGGTAGTAGAGTTGGCACTCAGCGCTTAAAGGTGGCTCGCACAGCGTGGGCCAAGGTAGGCGAGAAGACCCCTAAACCCTGTTAGCCTCCCACGCGGTGTCGGGGACGTCCGTCCCGATGAGGCTGTCCCGCGTGACGAGCGCAGCCAGTTCGTCTTCGCTCATCCCCTCCGTCCCTTCCGGGCGCTGTGGGAGAACGAGGTAACGAAGGTCCGCCGAGCTATCGTGGACGGCTACACGCCTGTTCTCCGGCAACTCCAGCCCGAACTCCCGCAGCACTTCGCGCGGCTCCGCGACGACGCGGGAGCGGTAGGCGAAGCTCTTGTACCAGTCCGGCGGACGGCCGAGGATGGCCCGCGGGTAGCAGGAACACAAAGTACACACGATGACGTTGTGGACCTCGTCGGTGTTCTCGACCGTCGCAAACTCGATAGTTCCGGAGGCGTCCACGCCGAGCTCCGCCGCGGCCGCCTTCGTGTCGGAGAGCAGGCGCTCCTTGAAGGCCGGATCCACCCACGCGCGGGCGACGAGCCGCGCGCCGTTCTCGTAGGTGCGCGCCTCCA
>CADCVI010000255.1 GCA_902806105.1 uncultured Rubrobacteraceae bacterium | reverse complement strand
CTTGGCCGCGTCCCGGTCTACTACGTGCGGGACGACGGGGCGGGGTTCGACATGGAGTACGCGGACAAGCTCTTCGGGGCGTTCCAGAGGCTGCACGGGACGGAGGAGTTCGAGGGGACGGGGATAGGGCTCGCGACGGTTCAGCGCATCGTGCACCGCCACGGCGGGAGGGTGTGGGCCGAGGGCGAGGTGGGCCGCGGCGCAACCTTCTACTTTACCCTCCGTCCGGGACTCCAGATCGACCCTTCGAGCCCCGTCGCGCGCAAGGAGGCCCGCGAGGAGGCCGGGGCGCGTTGAGCGGCACGGCGAGAGAAGCACGGTCCGCGAGGCGCGAAGGGGAGGGGCGTCCCCTCCGCCTCCTGCTCGTCGAGGACTCGCCCGACGATGCGCTCTTCATCCTGCGCGAGCTCAGGCGCGGCGGCTACGCCGTCACGCACGAGCGGGTAGAGACCGCCCAGGGCATGCTCGCCGCCCTCGAAAGCAGCGAGTGGGACCTCGTCATCTCGGATCACGCCATGCCCAACTTCAGCGCCCCGGCTGCTCTTGGCCTGCTGCGCTACGGGGGATGGGTGGATCTGCCGTTCGTCATAGTCTCCGGCCACATCGGGGAGGACGCTGCGGTCAAGATCATGAAGGCCGGGGCCCAGGATTACGTCCCCAAGGACAACCTCGCGCGCCTCGCCCCCGCCGTGGAGCGGGAGCTGGAGGACGCCGAGGAGCGCCGCCAGCACCGCCTGGCCCAGGAGGCGTTGAGGACCGCCGAGGAGAAGTATCGAGGCATCTTCGAGAACGCCGTGGAGGGCATCTTCCAGAGCTCCATCGATGGTCGGCTCGTGACGGCGAACCCGATGATGGCGCGCATCTTCGGCTACGAGGGGCCGGAGGAGTTGATCTCCGCCGCGAAAGACCTGGGCGGCCAGCTGTACGTCAACCCCACCCGGCGCGAAGAGTTCACCCGGCTGATGAAACAAGAGGGCAGGGTGTTCGAGTTCGAGGCGCGCTATTACCGCAAGGACGGGAGCGTGATCTGGGCCTCGACGAACGCCCGCGCCATCCGCGACGCCTCCGGCGAGGTGGTCGGCTTCGAGGGGACGCTCGAGGACATCACCGAGCGCAAGAAGGCCGAGGCCGAGCTCAGGCGGAGCCTCGACAGGCTGATGGCGCTTCACGAGGCCGGGATCATCCTGGGCTCGACCCTGGAGCCGGAGGAGATCGGCACCCGCCTCCTGGAGCTTATGCGCCGCATCTCCAGCTTGACGGCGGCGGCCATCTCCTTACGGGACGGGGATGGCCCCGTCGCGGTGTGGCGCTCCATCGACCTCGAAGAGCCGGGGCTTGAGGTTCGCGAAACGCTTCACGTGAGGGAGGCCATCGAGGCCGCGCTCTCCGGGGAGAACACGCAGGTCTTCGCCCTCGGCGAACCGGAGAGCGGCTTCGCCACCGGCATCTGTCTCCCCCTGATGGTGCGCGAGCGGGCGGTCGGCGTGCTCGAGGTCTACGGCCCCGAGAATCTGGCGGAGGCGGGCACGGTGAGCATCTTCGAGAGCCTCGCCGGGCAGGCGGCGAGCGCCTTCGAGAACGCGCGGCTCTACGGGGAGCTCATGGAGCGGGAGAAGAAGCTTCAGGAGCTTGTCGGCAAGATCCTGGTCGCCCAGGAGGAGGAGCGGCGCAGGGTCGCCTACGAGGTCCACGACGGCCTCGCCCAGGTCGCGGCAGCCGCCCACCAGCACCTCCAGGCCTTCGCCCACTACCATCCCCCCGCTACCGGCGAGGGCCGCGAAGACCTCGAAAGGGCCGCAAACCTCGTGCGCCAGACCGTCGGTGAGGCGCGGCGGGTCATCGCCGACCTCCGGCCCACGGCCCTCGACGAGTTCGGACTCCGCAGCGCCATCCGGCTCCACCTCGACGCGCTCAGGGCGGAGGGATGGCGCATAGCCTACGAGGATTCTCTGGGCGACGGGCGCCTCCCCGCCGCCACGGAGACCGCTATCTTCCGCGTCGTCCAGGAAGCCATGAACAACATCGGCAAGCATGCCGAAACGACGCGCGTCGATGTCTCCCTCGTCCGGCGCCCGGCCGGGCCTCTCGGGCCCGGAGAGAGGGCGAGCATCCAGCTCCGCATCCGCGACTACGGCCGGGGCTTCGTTCCCGGAGACGACACGGGGGGCGGTCCCGGCGAGAGGGTGGGGATGGTAGGGATGCGCGAGAGGATCACCCTGCTCGGCGGCGACTTCCGGGTGGTGAGCCGTCCCGGTGTCGGCACCCTCGTACACGCAGGAATTCCCCTGCTCGGCGATCCGACCGGAAAGACCGTCGTGGACGTCCTCTCGCGGCCAGCCAACGGTTCGGGCCGTAACCGGGAAGCCGGGTAGCACCCACCTCCCCGGCTTCGTCCCGCCCCGGCTCTACAGCCTTCCCCGCACAGGCTTTCATCGAAGGCTGCTCCCCCGATGATGCTCGTTAGCGTACGGGCGGAACGCCGAAACGGAAGAGGAGCCCCCGCCGGGTGACGGGGGCTCCTCCGAGCAAGCTGGTTGTTGCGGTGTCGCGTACTACGTGGTGCGCTGCTCCGGTGCCGGGGCGGCCTCTTGGAGCTCCTGCTCGATGTTCGAGAAGCCGGTCTGGGATCGGACGTAGATCTCGTCGTAGGAGACCTGGCGCCCCTCTCGGATCTCGCGGTCGGCGCTCTTGCCACCGAGGAGGGAACCGAGGACACATCCCAGGAAGCCCAGGGGCACCGAGATCAGGGCCGGGCTCTTCAGGGGGAAGATCGGGTCGGCGCTTATGAGCGGGACGACGCCCTCCGCCGGGGTGGCGCCGGTCAGCACGTTCGGGCTCAGGGCGACGAGCACGATCGCGGAGACGAGGCCGGTCATCATGCCGACTATGGCGCCGGTCGTGTTGAACTTCTTCCAGAAGATCGTCAGCAGGATCACCGGCACGTTCGCGCTCGCGGCGACGGCGAAGGCCAGGGCCACGAGGAACGCCACGTTGAAGCTGCTCGACGGGAGGGCCAGGATGATCGCCGCCACCGAGATACCCACGGCCGCGTAGCGTGCGGCCTTGAGCTGCTCCCGCTCCGACGCCTCGCCGCCCCGGATCACGTTGGTGTAGAAGTCGTGGGCGAACGCGCTGGAAGCGGCCAGCACCAGGCCTGCGACCACGGCGACGATGGTGGCGAAGGCGACCGCCGAGACGAACGCCAGGAGGATCGGCCCGCCGAGCTCGCCAGCGAGCTGCGGAGCAGCCGTGTTACCGGCCGCGTTCTGCGCCGAGATGGCTTCACGGCCGACGAGGAGTGCCGCACCGTAGCCCAGGATAGGCGTCATGAGGTAGAAGAGACCGATGATCCAGGTAGCCGTGATGATCGAGGAGCGGGCCGCCTTCGCGTCCGGCACCGTAAGGAAGCGGATGAGGATATGCGGCAGCCCCGCCGTCCCGAGGACGAGGGCGATGTTCAGCGAGATTACGTCCAGCCCGGCCGTGAGCCCGCTGGGAGCCGGCGGCGCTACTGCCTCTGGGCCCAGGTTGGCGGCGGCTTCGTTGAAGAGCGCCACGGGGTTGAAGCTGAACTGGGCCAGCACCATGACCGAGAGCACGACGGTGCCGACGATGAGCAGAACGGCCTTTACGATCTGGATGTAGGTCGTAGCTATCATGCCGCCGATGACGATGTAGACCGTCATCAGGATGCCGATGATGATGACCGAAACCGAGTACGGGATGCCGAGGAGCAGCTCGATGAGCGCGCCTGCCCCGACAAGCTGGGCGATCATGTAGAACATGCTGATCACGATAGTGCTCAGGGCCGCTGCGGAGCGCACCGAGCTGGTGTTGAACCGGCTGGCGAGCATGTCCGCGAGGGTGTACTTACCGAGGTTCCGAAGCGGCTCGGCCACGAGCAGGAGCACCACGAGGTACGCCACCAGGAAGCCTATCGAGAGGTAGAAGCCGGAGAACCCGGTGAGGGCGATGGCCCCCGCGATCCCCAGGAACGAGGCCGCCGAGAGGTAGTCGCCCGAGATGGCGAGGCCGTTCTGGAAGCCGCTGATCTTCCCGCCCGCCACGTAGTGGTCGCTGGCGGACTTGTTCTTGCGCGCCGCCCAGGCGGTGATGCCGAGCGTGACCGCGATGATAAGGACAAAGAATACGATCGCTATAGTCTGGTCGCTCATATTAGTGTGCCCCCTCCGCAGCCTGGTGCCGCGCCTGATCCACCAGATCGTCCCACTTGTTGGCCCGGTTGACGTAGATGTGCATCAGGATCCAGGTCATCGGGAACTGCGCAAACGCGTACAGGTACGCCAGGTTGATCGAGCCGATCACCTGTGGTTCGAGAACGGTCGTGAAGGCCGTGAGGAACGGCAACCCGAAGTAGAACAGCATGAAGAAGATCGTCGCCGGTACGATGAACGCCTTCTTTTTGCGCACGAGATCCTTGAACGCCGATGTTCGCTCTACGCGAACCCACTCGTCTTGCTTTGCCACGTTGAAACCCCTTTCCTCTCCCCGCGGCGCCCGGAAGCACCGCATTAACTTTTGCTCCTTCCGCTCCGTTCGGCACTATATTGCAAAGACTAGACACGGTCAACGAGATACGAAATTCCGGTCACGCGCCGCAGTAGGGACGCCGATGCTCGCCCCCGCGACCGGCACTAACAAGCGGCGGATCCCCCGGAGACGTGCTGCCTCCGGGGGATCCGCCGCTTCGTTGGTTGCTTGCCTTGGGGAGCAGAGTCCCCTTCGTCTACGCCCGTGCCTCGCTTGCCCGCGAGCCCGCGCCGGCGCCCTCGGGGGCCTTCGGGGGCCGGATGATGAGCGCGATAACGGCGCTGGCGGCCATGATCCCGGCGATGATGTAGAAGGCCGGACCGTAGGACCCCGTCGAGTCGTGGACGTAGGAGATCAGGAGCGGCCCCACGACGGCGGCGAAGCTCCAGGCGGTCAGGAGCAGGCCGTAGATCCTGCCGACGTTGGCCGAGCCGAAGTAGTCCGCAGTGAACGCGGGCATGGTGCCGAAGCCGCCGCCGTAGCAGAGCAGAATGATGCAGGCGAGCGTGGTAAACACAAAGTAAGAGGTGCCGATGATCGGCATCAGCACGAACAGCACCGCCTGGATCACGAACATCGTGAAGAAGACCCACTTGCGGCCTATGGCGTCGGAGAGGGCGGCCCACAGGAATCGACCGATCCCGTTGAAGATGGCGATGATGGAGACGAGAGCGGCGGCGGCGGCCGTGCCGGCCCCGGTGATCTCCTCAGTCATCGGCGCCGCCTCGGCGATAATCGAGATGCCGGCGGTGACGTTCAGGAAGAGCAAGGCCCACAGGGCGTACCACTGCCAGGTCTTGACCGCGGCGCCGAACTCGTAGTCGACGGCCGAGCGCTCGGAGGAGCCGCTCGTGTCGGGCTGGAACCCGGGAGGCTTGTAGCCGGCGGGCGGGTTCTTCATGAACAAGCCCGCGCCCACGACGACGATAAGGTAGGCGATGCCCAGCACGGCGAAGGTCGGGAAGAGCCCCACGGACTCGATGAGCCGCGGCGCGATCTGGGCCGCGAGAATGGCCCCGCCGCCGAAGCCGGCCACGGCGATACCCGTGATGACGCCGCGCTTGTCGGGGAACCACTTGACGAGGGTGGCGATGGGCACGATGTAGCCGAGCCCGATCCCCGCACCCGCTATGACCCCGTAGGTCAGGTACAGCAGCGTCAGGCTGTTGTCGGCAAAGCTGGTGAGGAAGATGCCGAGACCGTAGAGTACGCCCGACGTGATCGCGACGGTCCGTGGCCCTACCCTGCCCATCCAGATGCCTCCCGCGAAGGCCGCGAACCCGAGCGTGAAGATCGTTATGGTGAACGCGAGGTTCACCGGGGAGACTTCTACGCCGTACGCCTCCGAGAGGGGCTTGCGAAACACACTCCAGCCGTAAACCGCACCGAGTGCGAGTTGCATTATCACACCAGCGATAGCGATAAGTACGCGGTTACCACCGGCCGTACCCGAACCGGCTGCTTGACTTGCCATCCAATTCCTCCTTTGACCTTCTCTAAACAACCCCGAATGCTTTACACGTAACTACCCGTAGGTTCGCCCCCTCCCGGTTAGGGTGTTTTCTCCAATCCTCTCGAGAGCGCCTTCTACCCTCCTGAGGAGGAAAGCTACCAGAACTGCCTCCGACCTTACAAGACCAATGAACGTCTCATTCGAAGGAAATGGTCTCTGCCGCAGGTTGTGTATTCAAGAAAAACCCCCGGTGGCCGAAGCAACCGGGGGTTTCTGGAGATCGGCGGTTAGCGGTCGCGCTACGCTCTTGCCCCTCCCGCCTGCGCTCCGCTGGCTTGCCCCTCGGGGGCCCTGGGCGGCCGGACGATGAACGGGAGGATCGAGCTGACCAGCATCATGCCCGCGAGTATGTAGAAGGCGTTCTGGTAACTGCCGGTCGCGTCCACGACTCGCGAGATCAGCAACGGTCCTAGCACACCACCGAAGCCCCAGGCGGTGATCATGAGCCCGTAGATGGTCCCCACGTTCTTAGAGCCGAAGTAGTCGGCGTTGAACGCCGGCATCGTCCCGAAGCCGCCGCCGTAGCAGGAGACGATGATGAAGGCGAGAACGGCCAGCACGAAGTACGTCCCGCCGATGATCGGGATGAGAAAGAAGAGGACCGCCTGCAAGAGGTACATCGTCAGGAAGACCCACTTGCGGCCTATGGCGTCGGACAACCACGCCCATAGGAACCTTCCTGCGCCGTTGGCGATAGAGATTATGCTGACCAGACCCGCGGCGACGAGCGGCTCGACGCCCGTGATCTCCTGCGCCATCGGCGAGGCCTCGGAGATGATGGCGATACCCGCGGTGACGTTGAGGAAGAGCAGGGCCCACAGCGCGTACCACTGCCAGGTCTTCAGGGCTCCACCGAGGCTGTAGTCTATTCCGGAACGGTCGGTGGTTGCCTCCGCCGGGGGAGGCTCCCAACCCTCCGGCTTCCACCCCTCCGGCGGGTTCTTCAAGAACAGCGCGCCACCGATGACCATCACGAGATAAAGGATACCGAGGATCGCGAAAGTCGGGAAGAGACCGACGCTACCGACGAGGTACCGGGCGATTGGCGCCGTGACGAGCGCTCCGGCACCGAAGCCGGCGACCGCGACGCCGGTGATGAAGCCCCGCTTGTCGGGGAACCACTTGACGAGGGTAGCGATCGGCACGATGTACCCGAGCCCGATGCCGATGCCGGCCAACAACCCGTAGGTCAGATAAAGCACCGTCAGGCTGTTATCCGCGAAGCTGGCAAGGAAGATCCCCGAGCCGTAGAGCACGCCTGAGAGGATCGCCACGATTTTGGGTCCAACGCGTGCCATCAACAAGCCGCCGAAGAAAGCAGCGAAACCGAGGGACAGGATCGCAATGCTGAACGTAAGGTTGACTGCCGAGACCGAGGTGCCGTAGTTCTCGGTCAACGGTATCCGAAACACGCTCCAGGCATAGACCGCACCCAGTGCGACCTGTATGACCACGCCCGCAACCGCTATAAGTGCCCTGTTACCGCCGCCCGAACCCGATCCGGCCGCTTGACTCGCCACTTGCCTCCCCTTTCCCAATCCCTACAGCAGCATTACTTCCCTTCCGTAATAATCCTATCAAACCCCGCGTACACGTTGAAGCGCTCACCGCGCATAAAACCCACCAGCGTCATCCCGAACTGGCGCGCGACGTCCACGGCGAGGCTGCTCGGCGCCGAGATGGCGCAGACGATCGGCACCCCGGCGGTCAGGCACTTCTGAAGGATCTCGAAGGAGCTTCGCCCGCTGACCTGCACCATGTGCTCCGAGAGCGGCAGCTTCCCCTCCATGAGCGCCCAGCCGATGAGCTTGTCGGTGGCGTTGTGCCTCCCGACGTCCTCTCGGAGCGCCAGGAGGTTCCCCTCCCGGTCGAAGAGCGCAGCCGCGTGCAGTCCCCCCGTCGAGTCGAAGAGCCCCTGCTTCTCGCGCAGCTTGTCGGGGAGTGAGGATATGACGTCCGCGTCGACCCCCAGGCCCGGCGGTATCACCGCGCAGCCGCGTATCTCTAGCTGGTCCAGGCTCTCCTTGCCGCAGACCCCGCAGGCGCTCGACGTATAGAAGTGGCGCTCCAGGGGACGCGGGTCGTACTCGTGCCCAGCCCAGAGCTCCACGTTCACGATGTTGTACTGCTGCTCCGCGTCCACGTCGACGCAGTAGCTGATCTTCTTGATGTCGTCGCGCGAGGAGATTATCCCCTCACCGTACAGAAAACCCGCCGCAAGCTCGAAGTCCGAGCCGGGCGTGCGCATCGTCACCGCGACCGTCTGCTTGTTGTCGCCGGAGATCAGGCGTATCTCCATCGGCTCCTCGGTGGCGAGCACGTCCGGGCGGACCCGCGCCCGCCCGGCTTCGACGACCCTGACCCGCGTCTTGGTCTTGCTGCCACGACGGGCCCTGTTGGCCCCCGCCTTCTCTAGCATGCGCCCCTCGCTAACGGACTTCGCCTATTCGTACGGAAAGTGTACCAGCGCGCCATCGTGGCAAATCACGAGGGCAACCGGGGTGCGGAGGTAGTAGGAGCCGTCACCGGTGGTGCGCCATCGATACGACTCGCTGACGGCACGAAAGAGGGGGACCGGGTTTTCCCGGTCCCCCTCCAAGAGCCTTGCGGCTTCTCTCGTGCTGCCCGTTAGGCGTTGATGTAACCGTTCGGGTTGAGGACGTACTTCTTCGCCGCGCCCTTGTCGAAGTCCTGGTAGCCCTGCGGGGCCTCTTCCAGCGGGATCACCGTGGCGTTGACGGCCTTGGCGATCTGGGCCTTGTCGTGCAGGATGCTCATCATGAGCCCGCGGTTGTACTTCATCACCGGGCACTGACCCGTGAAGAAGGCGTGGCTCTTCGCCCAGCCGAGGCCGAAGCGGATCTTGAGCGTCCCTTCCTGCGCATCGGGGTCGGCCGCACCCGGATCGCCGGTGACGTACAGACCCGGGATACCCAGGGAGCCACCCGCGCGCGTGATGGACTGGACCTGGTTGAGGACGATCGCCGGTGACTCCTCGCCGGCCTTCGCCGACGCCTCGAAGCCGACAGCGTCGACCGCGCAGTCGACCTCGGGCTCGCCGAGGATGTCCATGAGCTGCTCCTCGATGGGAGTCCCCTCGCCGACGTTGATCGCCTCGCAGCCGAAGGAGCGGGCCTGCTCCAGCCGCTGATCGTTGAGGTCGCCGACGATGACCACGGATGCCCCGAGAAGCTGTGCGGAGTGGGCCGCCGCGAGGCCGACCGGGCCGGCGCCAGCCACGTAGACCGTCGAGCCGGTCGTGACCTGCGCCGTGTACGCGCCGTGGTAGCCCGTCGGGAAGATGTCCGAGAGCATGGTGAGGTCCAGGATCTTCTCGAGGGCCTGCTCACGGTCCGGGAACTTCAGGAGGTTGAAGTCGGCGAACGGCACCATCACGTAGTTGGCCTGGCCGCCCTGCCAGCCGCCCATGTCCACGTAGCCGTAGGCCGAGCCCGCGCGCGCCGGGTTCACGTTCAAGCAGACGCCGGTCTTGCGCTCCTTGCAGTTGCGGCAGCGACCGCAGGCGATGTTGAACGGCACCGAGCAGATGTCGCCCTCTTTGATGAACTGGACGTCGTCGCCGGCCTCGACGACCTCGCCCGTGATCTCGTGCCCGAGCGTCTGGCCCGGAGGCGCCGTCGTCCGGCCGCGCACCATGTGCTGGTCGGACCCGCAGATGTTTGTCGAGACGACCCTGAGGATTACCGCGTGCGGCGCCGCGACGCTCCTGTAACCCATCGCCTCGGCGACGTCACTGGGTACCTCAAGCTTCGGGTACTCGATCTCCTTGAGCTCTACCTCGCCGGGACTCTTGTAAACCACTACCTTGTTCTGCTCAGCCATACATTCTCCTCGCGTTACGTTGGTAACTGCTTGCTGAACTTTCGCTTCTTACCATCGGGAACCTGCGACCCGTTCGCCCGAAAACGGCGATGCACGGCACGGCTACCGGTACCTTCTCGCGGACCTCCCTTCCCCATGATGTCCCACAGATAGATCCGACTTTTTCACCGTAACAAACGCCCGAACCCCGCACAACAGCATCTGAACGGGCTTCAAAAAACTTAAAGGACACGCTTCGTGTTTGTGAACGTACAACCGTTTCGGCGTGCACAAGTATTGGTTACAATGGCGCCCAGGGAGATTAACGGGATAAGTACAAAACAAGAGAGGAGAGAGGCGTGTTCCTTAGGTTAACGGACGCGGATGGCTTGTGGTCGAAGCTAAAAAATCACGTCGGCGTGAAGGTGAAGCATCCGGTGAGTGAGGCGAGCCGCAACCTGCGGGCGCGCATCCACGACCCTGGCGTGAAGCAGACGGTTAGCGTCTGTCCGTACTGCGCGGTCGGTTGTTCCCAGCTCGTCTACAGCCGGGACGGCCGAATAATCGACATCGAGGGTAACCCGGATAGCCCCATAAACGCGGGCACTTTGTGTCCCAAGGGCTCCGCGACGTTCGGGATGCACATCTCTCCGCACCGGAAGACAAAGGTGAGGTACCGCAGGCCATACTCGGCCGAGTGGGAGGAGCTCTCCCTCGACGAGGCGATGGACATGATCGCCGCCCGCGTAAAGAAGACCCGCGACGAGAACTGGCAGGACAGGGACGAACAGGGCAGGAAGCTCAGCCGTTCCATGGCGGTCGCCTCCGTTGGCGGGGCCACCATCGACAACGAAGAGAACTACCTCATCACCAAGCTCTTCCACTCCTTGCAGTTTGTGAGGATCACGAACCAGGCGCGAATATGACACAGCTCCACGGTGCCCGGTCTGGGCATCACGTACGGTAGGGGCGGCGCCACCACCAGCTTGCAGGACCTTCAGAACGCCGACTGCATACTCATAGAAGGCTCCAACATGGCCGAGGCCCACCCGGTGGGCTTCAGGCACCCGATGATCGCCAAGAACAAGGGCGCAAAGCTCATCCACGTCGACCCGCGCTTCACGCGTACCTCGGCGATGTGCGACATCTACGCCCCGATCCGCCCCGGCACGGATATAGCGTTCCTGGGCGGCCTCATCAACTACGCCCTCCAGAACGAGCTGTACTTCAAGGAGTACGTGCTCAGCTACACCAACGCCTCCACCCTCGTGAGCGAGGACTTCGAGGACGCCGACGCGTCCGGTTATTTCTCCGGCTGGGACGAGGAGAACAAGAAGTACGATCCGTCTTCGTGGCGTTACGAGGGCACGCCCATAGACTACGCCGCCGTCGGCGGGAGCCAGAGCCGTCTCGTAGGCGAAGACGTCGGGGGGGAATCGTCCCCGAACGGCGACGAGCCCCGACCGACCGACCCGACGCTCCAGCACCCCCGGAGCGTCTTCCAGGTCCTCAAGCGCCACTTCTCCAAGTACACCCCGGAGATGGTCGAGAAGGTCTGCGGCACGCCGAGGGAGGCCTTCCTCAAGGTCGCCGAGACCATCTGCGAGAACTCGGGGCGCGACAAGACCACGGCGCTCTGCTACGCCGTCGGCTGGACCCAGCACTCCAAGGGCGTTCAGATTATCCGCACCGCGGCCATCCTCCAGCTTCTCCTGGGGAATATCGGGCGGCCGGGCGGCGGGATCATGGCGCTTCGCGGGCACGCCACCATCCAGGGCTCGACGGACATAGCGACCCTCTACAATATCCTCCCCGGCTACCTTCCGATGCCGGACGTGAACCTGGACAACGACACGTGGAAGGACTACGTAGAGGGCCAGACCGCCAAGACGGGTTGGTGGAACAACTTCCCCAAGTACATCACCAGCCTCTTCAAGGCCTGGTACGGCGACGCCTTCGAGCCCGCGAGCGGGGACGAGATCTTCGACCACTTCCCGCGCCTCTCCGGGGACCACTCCTACTACCCCACTATCATGGAGATGAAGGACCGCACGGTGAAGGGGAGCTTCGTCTTCGGGCAGAACTTCGCCGTGGGGGGCCCCCACGCCCGGCTTGCCCGGGACGGCCTCAGGGCGCTCGACTGGCTCGTGGTGCTCGACGCCTTCGACGTGGAGACCGCTACCGCCTGGAAGCTGGATGGGGTCAAGCCCGAGGAGTGCGGCACGGAGGTCTTCTTCATGCCCACGGCGCTCATCGCCGAGAAGGACGGCTCCTTCACCCAGACCCAGCGCATGTTGCAGTGGCACGACAAGGCCGTGGAATCGCCGGGAGACGCGCGGAGCGACGCCTGGTTCGTCTACCACCTGGGCCGCAGGCTCAAGGAGCTCTACAAGGACTCCGAGGAGCCACGCGACAAGCTTATAAAGGCGATGACCTGGGATTATCCGACCGAGGGCGAGCGCGAAGAGCCGGACATCGAGAGCATCCTCAAGGAGGTCAACGGCTACACCGTGGCCGACCGCAAGCCGGTCAACGGCTTCGTCGGGCTGAAGGACGACGGCTCGACGGCGTGCGGCGGTTGGATCTACTCTGGCGTCTACGCCGACGGGGTTAACCAGGCGCGCCGCCGCAAGCCCTGGACGGAGCAGCCCAACGCGGCCACCGAGTGGGGTTGGGCGTGGCCGGCGAACCGACGCATTCTCTACAATCGGGCCTCGGCCGACCCCGAAGGGCGTCCCTGGAGCGAGAAGAAGAAGTACGTGTGGTGGGACGAGGAGCAGGAGAAGTGGACCGGCCTCGACGTTGCGGACTTCAAGGCCACCAAGCCGCCTTCCTACCGGCCGGAGCCTGGCGCGAAGGGTGATGACGCGATCGCGGGCAACGTACCGTTCATCGTGAACGGAGACGGGCTCGGCTGGCTTTTCGCGCCGGTCGGCCTCAAGGACGGACCGCTGCCGATTCATTACGAGCCGGTCGAGTCGCCCGTGCCGAACCTCCTCTACGAGAAGGTCCAGTACTCCCCGATGGCGAAGCTCTTCGACCGTCCGGACAACCCGTACAACAAGCCGATGGACCCGAAGTATCCCTACGTGGTGACGACCTACCGGCTGACCGAGCACCACACCAGCGGTGCGATGAGCCGATGGACCCCGTGGCTCTCCGAGCTGCAGCCGGAGCTTTTCTGCGAGATCAGCACCGAACTCGCCGAAGAGAAGGGGGTTCAGAACGCGGGCTGGGTGACCGTCGCGACCAGCAGGGGCAAGATCCACTGCAAGGCCCTGGTCACCGACCGCATCCCGGTGCTGCGCTTCGAGGGGCGCGACTTACACACCATAGGACTGCCCTACCATTGGGGGCCGAACGGGATCGTCAAGGGCGACGTCGTCAACGACCTGATGCCCGTGTCGCTGGAGGCCAACGTCGCCATCCACGAGGCCAAGGCGTTCACCGCCAACCTCGAGGCGGGCCGCGTATGAGCGAGAACACCCCCAGGGGCACGCGGGTCGCCCCTGGCGACACGCGCAGCGACACGCACCGGGCCGAAACTTCGTTCCGGGAGGCCCCGCAGCAGGAGCTGATGGACCTCGGGGCCTGGCTTGCCGAGCACCCGGAGGCCGCGAGAAAGAACCTCAAGCCCGTCCGGAACACCGTGGTGCTGGACCCGGGGGTCTACTACAACCGGGGCACGGGGGTGGTAGAGCGACTCTACTCCCCCCAGCATGCGGCCTTGGGGCTTCATGTGTTCCGCGTAAGCACCGACCCCGGGGCCTCGATAGAGAAGATCCGGCGCAAAGTCCTAGAAGGGAAGTGATCAGTGGCTACAGGATTTCTGACTGATACCACTGTCTGCATCGGTTGCAAGGCCTGCGAGGTTGCCTGCAAGCAGTGGAACCAGATCCCCGCCGACGGATACGAGTTGAGCGGCGGCTCCTACGACAACACCGGGCAGCTCTCCGGGACCACCTGGCGGCACGTCGCGTTCATCGAGAACCCGAAGAAGCAGCGGCGCCTCTCCGGCGACGTCGACCTTGTAGCGCTCGCCGAGGACGTCACCGAGACGCTCCCTGGCAACGCCGAGCTCGACGGGCTCGGGCGCTGGAACTTCATGAGCGACGTGTGCAAGCATTGCGTCGAGGCGCCCTGCCAGCAGGCGTGCCCGACCGGCGCGATCATCCGCAACGAGTTCGACAACGTGTACATCCAGCCGGACGTCTGCAACGGCTGCGGCTACTGCGTACCGGCTTGCCCCTACGGTGTCATCACCCAGGTGCCGAACGACGGTAGGGCTTTCAAGTGTACGCTTTGCTACGACCGTCAGCGTGACGGTCTGGAGCCCGCCTGCGCCAAGGCCTGCCCGACGAACTCGATCATGTTCGGCGACGTCGAGGACTTGAAGGTCATAGCCGCGGAGCGCGTCGCGACGCTGCACGCCAAGGGTTACGACAACGCGTTCGTCTACGGCACCCCCGAGGTAGGCGGGACGAACGGCATAGGCGGCAACCACTCCAAGTTCATCCTCATGGCCGACCCGGAGACCTACAACCTGCCGCGTCGACCGTTCATGCCACAAGACAAGGTCAAGGGCGCCTTCGTGGCGAGCTCCATCGCCGCCGCTGCCCTCACCGCCGTCGTCGCGCTAGCGTTCAGGGATTAGAGGAGGTCACATGGCAGACATCTCCAGCGAGACCCTGGCCGCCGGCAGGGGGGACCAGAACGGGAAGGTCGAGACCTCTCACCACCCCAAGACCGATCCGCAGCAGGAAAAGAAGGGCTATTACGGCATCCCGCCGATCAAACACGCCCACTGGACGTGGCAGATACCGGTGTACTTCTGGCTCGGTGGTATCACCGCCGGCGTAGCGCTCTTCACGGCGGTCAGCAAGCTCGTCGGCAAGGAGGACCCGGCGGTAACGAGGCTCGGACGCTATTTCTCGGTCATCTCCATGGTCCTGAGCCCGATACTCCTGATCTGGGACCTCGGCAGGCCGGAGCGCTTCCTGAACATGATGCGGATCTGGAAGCTACGTTCGCCCATGTCCAACCAGAGCTGGTCTCTGGTGGCGTACGGCAACGTCAGCGGCATGCTCATGCTCAAGCAGGCCGCCGAAGACGGACTCGTGGGACAGGGTTCCCTCCGCAAGCTCGTGATCAGACTCGTCCCCGACCGCGTTCTCCAGGTCCTCGCGCTTCCGCTCGCGCTCTTTATCGGGTCGAACACGGGGACGCTCCTTTCCGCGACCTCCGTCCCGATCTGGGCGCGCAACTGGCTGCTTATGGGGCCGACGTTCCTCGCCTCCGGCGTCTCGACGGGCCTCTCGTTCATCTCGCTCGTCCTGAACCTCTTCCGGACGGGCCGCAAGGATACGCACCACACGCTCCAGCGCGCCGAGAAGGTTATGCTCGTCGTCGAGGCCGGTCTCATAGCGGCTTCGCTGGCGCGGATGAGCCGCTGGGGCAAGCCGCTTTATACCGGAAAGATCGGAGCGCTCTTCATCGGCGGCACCCTGCTGGGCGGTATAGCGGCGCCGCTCGCGCTGCTCTCGGGCAAGGAGACGCGCAACAAGAGCATGCTGACCTCTGTGCTGGTCCTGCTCGGCGGCCTCGCCTTCCGGTTTGCCGTCGTCCTCGCCGGTCGCAAGAGCGCCGACGACCCCGAGGCATACTTCACCTTCACCCGCGGCGAGAACGCCCCGCAGGTAGGGGATAAGATCTAGCAACAACCCGCATACGTGCTTTGAAGAGGGGCCGGGCTTTTGGTCCGGCCCCTCCTGTATTTCGTAAGACCCCAGGGCATCGTTCGGGAGCTGTGCAGCTCGCGCGCGTGTCCACCAGCGCACGCCGGTACGGGGTCGGCGGAGGTTGCCAGCGTCCGGTGAGGCGACGAAGACAGGGATCAGAGGCGAGTAACGTCTCGATGGAGACGAGAAGAAAAACTACGGAGATCGGGGGAACGTATCGTGGCTCCACCAGTAACGATCAGACAGAAGGAGCTCGTGCAGTCTTCCTGGAAACTGGTAGTCCCGATCTCCAAGACGGCTCCGACGCTTTTCTACGCCAGGTTGTTCGAGCTCGCTCCCCAGCTAAGGGCTCTTTTTCCGGCAGACGAGGCTTCGATGAAGGCGCAGCACCTCAAGCTGATGCAGATGATCCACATTTGCGTGAACGGGCTGGACCGGATGGACCGCATCGTGCCGGCCGTGCAGAGCCTGGGGCGGCGGCACGTGGGCTACGGCGTCCGCAACGGCGACTACGACACGGTCGGCGCGGCGCTCCTGTGGACCCTGGAGCAGGGCCTCGGTGACTCCTTCGATGCCGAGGTCAAGGAAGCATGGACCAACGTCTACGGTGTCCTGGCAGGTGCCATGACGGGTGCCGCCAACGAGGCGTCCGAGCGTTCCGGTTATGCCGTCGAGGATGGGCAGAACGGTGGGCACGGCCACGAGGAAGAGGAGGCCGGCCATCGGGCCGCCGTGTCGACGCAGGACATAAGCCCCGCCCTGTACGGCACGGGTATCGTCGATGAGGTGTCGGGCCGAATCGGCCAGGTCGACCTGCTCGAAACCGGCCTGAACGTCCTCGCCGGGGTGAGCGCTAGCGGCACCATCGACGAGGCCAACGAGGGAATGGAGATCGTCACCGGGGTACCCAGGGAAAAACTGCTCGGGACGGACGCCTTCTCCTACTTCACCGAGCCGGAGCTGGTCAGAAGCTGGTTCGTGGAGGCAGTGCAAGGCTCGACCGTGCGCAACAAGATTGTCGAAGTCGTGCACCAGGAGGGTGAGACCACGCCCCTCACTTACACCGTCATCGCCACGCTCGGCAACGACCAGAGCGGCGGCGTCTTGCTCTGTCGCTACCGGACGGACTAGGAGCCCCGGCGAGCCCGACGGGTGGGCTCGCCGGGGCTGGTTCGCGGGAGATCTGCCCTTGCTCGGACCAACCCTGGGGGTGGCGTTGGAGAGAGACCTCTCGGCGCTCTGATTCTGGCCCTTCGTTCACCCCTCGGATCGACGAGCTTTTTATCGGGCTACTGCGAAGATCTACTCTTCGGCCCCGTATTCTCTGTCCGTAACGGGTTCCTGCCAATCGGTGCCTCCGCCGGAGCCCGCAGCCGGGTTTATTGCGAGGTGGACCATGGGGCTGTTCGGGGCGGCCCCGTGCCAGTGTTTCTCGCCGGGGGCGAAGTAGACGACGTCACCGGGCGTTACCTCCACGAGCGGTCCGCCCTCCCTCCGGACGCGTCCCGTGCCGGTGACGATGTGGAGGATCTGGCCCTCCGGGTGCGAGTGCCAGTTTGTGCGCGCGCCGGGCTCGAAGGAGACGCGGAAGATTCCGGCATCCGGTGTATCGGCCTCCGCGGGAGACGCCTCCATCCACACGACCCCCGTGAACCACTCACCGGGCCCGCGCCTGGCCCCGGTATCCGCGAATGAAACTACCCTCACGTTCGCTCCTTTACCGGCCGCCGGAGACCGGCGGCCAACGATTCGCCTGCACGTCCTGGTTCATCGGCCGGGGCTGTCCCCTCACGCCAGCCGGTGTTCGAGGATCTCCTCCAGGCGCGATTCCTCAGGGGTCTCGGTGCCTTCGGGCATGGCGCACTCCACCCGGAAGGTGGCGCGGCGCCCGTCGAGCTCTATCGCGCCGATGTGGTTCTCGAACCAGGGGGGTCTCCCCGCCAGACGCCAGCGGATCTTCTCCGTCCCCTCCCCGACGGCGCGCGCCAGGAGGCCGAAGATCCTCTCGCCGATGTGCGACCAGCCGAAGCGTATGGCGAGGCGTTCCTTGTCGTCGAGGATGTTGCGCAAGGGGGAGCAGACGGCCTGGTAGACGGTGCTGCCGAGGTCCTCCTTGCCGGGTAGGTCTATCTCGGCGAGGTAACCATGGTGGACGTCGCCGGAGAGGATGGTGATGGAGGCGGGGGGACGGCCGCGCTCCCCGGCGGCGATCCTCCGCACGAGCCCCACAAGGTCGCGGAACGACCGGGGGAAGGCGGCCCAGTGTTCCAGGTCGATCGCCGTGCGGAGCTTCTCTCCGACCTTCGCCGCCGTCTCCCCCCAGGCGCCCGCGCAGACCGCCTGATTCCAGGCTTCGAGGTGGTGCAGGCCCGGGGCCATAAAGGCCGGCAGGGAGGACCCGATCAGGAGGTGGTCGAAGCCGCCCCGGGCGTTCTCCTCGACCCACTCCCACTCGCGCGCGTCGAGCATGGAGCGATTGCCTTCTTCCAGGATGCGCCCCGCTCTGGTGTCGAGGACAAGCAGGCGGGTGTTGCCGAAGTCCCGGTAGTAGCTCCAGCGGTTGTGCTGCACGCGCCGGTCCGCCCCCAGCGCGAACTCGCGTAGGATCTCCGTCGCATCGTCGGACTTCAAGACCTTCTCCAGCAGCTCGTCCCGGGCGAGGTCGGCGGGGGAGAGGTTGCCGAGGTGCTGGTAGACCCAGTACGACATGAAGCCGCTGATGATGCGCTCTTCCCACCAGGGCTTCCGGCGTATCTCCTTCACCCAAGCCTCGGAGGAGTTCCAGTCGTCGTGGACGTCGTGGTCGTCGAAGATCATGGCGACGGGGATGGTGGAGAGGAGCCAGCGCAGCATGGGCTCGCTCCAGGCATCGTAGTAGAGGTGCGTGTACTCCTCGAAGTCCGCGACGGAAAAGCCCGCGCCCTCCTTCGTGGAGCGGCGGGAGCGGATAAACTCCAGGGTGCCGGGCGAGACTATGTCCGCGTAGATCTGATCCCCGAGCATCAGCAGCGCGTCAGGCCACGCCTCGGGCGGCTGCCCCTTCATGCGCTGCGCCAGCGTCCACAGCGCCCCGACGCCGCGCCCCCGATCGTCCTGCTCCTTCGTCAGCGTGTACGGCGCCCGGTTGGGCAACGAGACGCGGCAGGAGCCGAAGACCAGGCTGAACGGCGTCTCGGGGTCGTACGCCCGGATCACGCTCGGCGGGAAAGGGGCGCCCTCCTCGGGCCAGCGCCGCTCGCCGTCGAGGTGGACCTCGTACTCGTAGCTCTCGCCGGGCTCCAGCCCCGTGACGTGTACGAGGGCGTAGTGGTGGCCCTCGACGCGGAACGTCCTGGCACGGTGGGACGAGGGCTGATTGCCCCCTCCGAGGCCGCCCGTCCTGACCTCGACCTCGCAGGCGCCGTCGGTCTCGACCCAGATCGTGGCATCGCGTTCACCGGCGTATCGCAAGAGCGGACCGAGGATCAGGGACGGCGTCATAGGCCAATATTCTACCCCCATAGGGGCAAA
>CADCVI010000254.1 GCA_902806105.1 uncultured Rubrobacteraceae bacterium | reverse complement strand
CGCCCGCTCACGACGCGCATGACGCTCAAGCGTCCTGCGTAAGGGTCGACGTAGGTCTTGAAGACGTAGGCGGCGAACGGGCCGTCCGGGTCGCACGGAACCTCGCTCCCCTTCGTGGTCTTCCATCGGCAGCGGTCTATAGGGCTCGGGGCGCTACCGGCGATAACGTCGAGCACCCTATCCACCCCGATCCCACGCTCCGCGCTCGCCGCGAGCGCCGGGATGATCACCCCGTCGGCGATCCCGCGCCTCAAGCCCTCGAAGAGCTCCTCGGTCGTCAGCTCCTCCCCTTCGAGGTACTTCTCCAGCAGCGTGTCGTCGCTCTCGGCGATGGTCTCGAAGACGAGGAGCTTCGCCGCCTCGACCTCCTCCTCCATCCCCTCGGGGACCTCGGCCCTCTGCTCGCCGTCCACGAACGAGATTCCGGTGAGCAGCCCGTGGATGCCCCTGAACTCCCCCTCCTTGCCTATCGGCAGGTTCAGCGGCACGACCGCCGGCCCGAACCTCTCGCGTAAAGCGTCCACCACCGCCACAAAGTCCGTCCGCTCCCGGTCGAGGTGGTTGACTACGACGAGGTGCGGGATGTCCTCCTTCTCCCCGCGCCGCCACACGCGCTCGGTGACCACCTGTATGGGATCCTGAGCATGCACCACGAGGACGGCGCAGTCGGCCGCCCTCTGGGCCACGAAGGCGTCAGCGATAAAACCCCCGTCCCCGGGGGTGTCGAGTACGTTGACGTGGCGCCCCTTCCATTCGAGATGGGCAACTCCCATCCCGAGCGTCATCCCGCGCTCGTTCTCCTCCTCGGCGTTGTCGAAGACGGACGTACCCGGGCCCTTCCTCCCCCGCGCAAGCCCCAGCATCGCCTCCCCGAGCGACGTCTTTCCACTTCCCCGGTGGCCGATCAAGCATACGTTCCGGATCACAGCCGGCTCAACAGCCATAGCCTCCTCCTCTCCGCGCTTCTCCGCCGTCCTCCCTTGTGACGGGCGGATCATTCAGCTTACCCCAGCCCCAACCTCGCCGCAGCCCGGAATCAATGCCAAACAACCTTACTTGACAAACGGTTGATAACGCCCTACCTTCTAGTCGCCAGATCGTATGAGCGGAGCGGAAGCGGGTCGTGGAGTTGGGCAGGGTACGGGACGCGGAGAGGACGCGGGGGCGCATCGTGGAGGCTGCGGTGCGCGAGTTCGCGGAGAAGGGGTTCGCGGGGGCGCGGGTCGAGTCGATCGGGCGCCGGGCCGGGGTGAACAAGCAGCTCCTGTACCACTACTTCGGGGGGAAGGAGGAGCTCTTCCGGGAGGTCGTGGAGCGCAAGATCGAGGAGCGTCTCGGGAGGCTGGAGGGGTCGCCGGGGAAGCTGGAGGAGCTCTTGGAGTACCACTTCGAGGCGCTCTACGAGGACCTAGATTGGATCCGGTTCCTCACCTGGGAGGCCGCGGACCGCAGGGACGACGCGCACATGGAGGAGGAGCGCCGCGAGTCCGTCGCGCAGCAGATAGAGGATCTGCGGGAGAAAGGGGTGAGGGGCGACCTCCCCCCCGACCTCGACCCGCGCTACCTCCAGCTCGCCATCTACGCACTCACCTCCTACCCCGTGGCGTTCGCCCAGGTCACGCGCATGGTCACGGATCAGGACCCCGAGAGCCCCGAGTTTCGTGAGGCCTGGCGCGGGTTTCTGCGCCGCTTCGCCAGGCTCGGCGAGGGGCGTTCTGGCGGGGAGGGGACATGAACCTGCGCATCCTCATCCTGACGCTTGCGACCTTTGCGATCGGGACGGGCACCTTCGTGGTGACGGGAATCCTCGGCGGCGTGGCCGGGGAGTTCTCCGTCCCGATCGAGTCGGCGGGCCACCTCGTCACCGTCTTCGCCGTGGCGTACGCCGTGGGCTCGCCGCTGCTCGTCACGCTCACGGAGGGGGTGCCGAGGCGCTGGCTCATCGTCGGAGCGCTAGCCCTCTTCGCGGTGGCGAACGGGGCTGCTGCGGTGGCGCCCTCCTTCGGGCTGCTGCTCGCATCTCGGGTGGCGGCCGCGCTCGGGGCGGCGGTGCTGACGCCGGTCGCCGGGGCCGTGGCGGCGGACCTCGCGGCCCCGGAGAAGCAGGGACGGGCGCTCTCGCTCGTGATTGGCGGGATGACCGTCGCCTGGGTTGTGGGTATCCCGCTCGGAACCATCGTCGGGGACGAGTTCGGGTGGCGGGCGAGCTTTTTGATGGTCGGCGCCCTCGCGGCCGTCGCGGCGGTCTCGGTCGCGGCGGTGCTGCCCGACGTCGAGAAGCCCCCGCTCGCGGGGCTGCGGTCCATGTTCGCGCTCGCGGGCAGGGCGGCCATACTTGCCGTCCTCGGCATCACCGCGCTCGGGGTGGCGGCGGGCTTCGTCGTGCTCACGTACATAAGGCCGCTCCTCGAAGGGCTGACGGGTTTCGGGGGGGGCGGTATCGGGACGCTGCTCCTGGTCTTCGGGCTCGCGAGCATCGCGGGCAACTCCCTCGGAGGCTACTGGGCGGATCGGCGAGGCTACCGGGGCGGCGTGGGCGTGATCCTCGTCGTCCTCGCGCTCTCGCTGCTCTCGTTCTCGCTGCTCACCGCGGCGGACGCGGGCTCGGGAACGGCCGTGCTCGGCGCGGTCACGGCGCTCATCGCCTGGAGCATCGCGGGGTTCGCGATCATACCGCTCCAGCAGTACCGCCTGATCAAGAGCGTGCCGGAGTCGCGCAACACGGTCCTCTCGCTGAACGCCTCCGCGATCTACCTGGGACAGGGCGTGGGCTCCGCGCTCGGCTCCCTCGCCCTGGGCTACGGCTCCCTCGCGGCCCTCGGCTGGGTCGGGGCGCTCTGCGCCGGGGCGGCCCTGGTCTTGCTGTTCGCCGGCATCCGAAACGCCAAGGACGAGCCGGCACCCGAACGAGCCGCCGCCTGAAAGCTCCGGGGGCGCAACGGAACGACGCTCAACTCGCGATTCTACGTCTCCCTCCGGCGCGGACTTGTAGGGTCGGCTATCCTGATCCGCGAGACGTAAGGTGGATAAGGAGTGAAGTTGACGGGAACGACGGAACAGGCCAGAAGCGCCGGAGAAGGCAGCAGCCCGCTGGTAACCGATCGCGGCACGACGACCGTGAAGAACGCCGTGGTAACCAGCATCGTGTCCAAGGCGGTAAAGGAGATCTCGGGGGCAGAGCCGGAGATCGCCGGCCGGAGCACGACCCTGCCGGGTGACAGTTCCCCCACCGTGGGGGAGTTCTTCGGCAAGATGACCGGCAGCGGCAGGGGCACGCGCGGCATCTCCGCGGAGGTGGGCAGGGAGGAGACTGCCGTCGACGTGACGGTTACCGTGCCCTACGGCAGGTCCATCCCGGACCTCACCAGGTCCATACGCGACACAATAATCCAGCGCGTCGAGAACATGACCGGCCTGCGAGTTACCGAGGTGAACATAACGGTGAAGGACGTCTCCTTCCCGCAGCAGTAACCAAAGGAGGCGCATCCGGCCCGGGCCGGATGCGCCTCCCGCTTCTTGGAGGGTTTGGCGGTCGAAGGTTATGGAGCGGTGTCTTCGACTTCAGTTTGGGCCAGATACCTCAGTGCCGCCTCCTGGAAAGCCCGACCCTCACGAGTCCAGTCCCCGACCGTTTCGGCTTCTAGCCCCGGGCTGGTGGAGTAGTCGGCGGCCGTGCGGATGGAGAAGGCCTGCATAAAGGCGCGGTGGAAGCGCCGCTCCATGCGGTCGGTCTTCGCGAATATCCGACCATACTGCGCGATGACCTGCCCGTGACGCGAGAAGCTGTGACCCTCGTGGAGCAGAAGAGCGCCGGCTACATAAAAGTATCCGTAATAGCTCCTCGAAGCCGCGAAGTCCACGTCACCGCTGTTCAGGAGCATCTCCGACGCATCGAAAGATCTTGCGGCCTTATCGAGGAGGGCGTAGACCTCGCTCACGCTACGAGCACGCCTTCCCTAAGGGCGTTTATAAGGAATGGCTCCCTCGGTGTCGTGTAAGTTCCTACTTCGACCGGCAAGACGGAGATCGCGTAACCGGCCTCTAAAGAGATGGGCCAGACCACGGTTTCCATACGCACGATCTCACTGCCCATTGCCACTGACCCTTCTAGCAGGAGCAGCACGTCCACGTCGCTGCCCTCGTCGGCCTCCCCGCGCGCGTACGAACCGTAGAGCACCAACCCCTGGTAACGCTCTCCGTAGAGATCTTTCAAGCCCCGGCTAAGCTTCTCCAGAAGCGCCGAAAGCTCCTCCGCTGAAAGCCCGTTCCCGTCCACCCGCGAAGCTCCGATCCACGCATCCTCCGTCGCGGGCATTATAAGCTCCTGTGGAGCGGCAACCCTCAAGGGTGGCGCGCGAGACCGCACGAGCGAGGCGCCCCTGGAGCAACCAGGAGCGCCTCGTCGGTAGCTGGAAGTGGTTCTCCGGCTAGACCATCAGCATGATCGGGTTCTCCAGGGTGCGCTTGACCTCGGACATGTAGAGGGCGCCGTCGCGGCCGTTGGCGACGCGATGGTCGGCCGAGAGGGTGAGCTTCATCATGCTCCCCGGGACGATCTCACCGGCCTCGTCGTAGACCGGGCGCCTCTCGATGCTCGATACCGCCACGATCGCCGCCTGCGGCGGGTTGATGATCGCGGTGAAGCTTTCTATGCCGAACATGCCCATGTTCGAGACGGTGAACGTGCCGCCCTGGTACTCCTCGGGCTTGAGCTTGCCGTCGCGCGCCCGGGTCGCGAGGTCCTTGGATTCGCGGCTGATGGTCGCGAGGCCCTTGGAGGCGAGGTCGCGGATGACCGGGGTGATGAGGCCCTGGTCGAGGGCGACCGCCATCGCCATGTCGACCTTCTCGTGCAGCTCGATGCCGCGGGTGGTGTACAGGGCGTTGAGGTTCGGGTGCTTCCTCAGCGCCACCGCGACCGCCTTCATCACGAAGTCGTTGACGGAGAGCTTGACGCCCTCGCCCTCGAGCTGCGCGTTGAGCTGCTTCCGCAGGGCCATCGCGGCGTCCATGCGGACCTCGACGGTGGCGTAGAAGTGCGGGACGTGCTGCTTGGCCTCCGTCATCCTCTCGCCGATAACCCGCATCATCCGCGTCGGCTCGACGAGCGTCGTGCCCGGGACCTCGGTCGGCTCGGGGATGCGCGCGGGCTGGAAGCCCTGCATCTCGGCCTGCTGCGATGTCGGCTGCTCCGGCGCCTCGACGGAGGACTGGACCCCGCCGTCGGCGGCCTGGCCGTCGGCAGAAGCCTGCGCGGTTCCGCTCTCCATCGCCGCCCTGACGTCGCGCTCGACTATGCGCCCGGCGGGACCGGAGCCCTCGACGCGGGAGAGGTCGAGGTTGTTCTCGCGGGCGAGGCGGCGCACGATGGGCGAGGCGCGGAAGTGTCCGTTGCCCCCGGCCTGGGCGCCGTCGGCGGCACCGGCCTCGCTGGCCCCGCCCCCGGCCCGGGACTCGCCGCCCCCGGCCGCCGGCTGCTCCTCCGTGGCGGTCGCCTGGGCGCCGCCGGAATCTCCGCCGCCCTCCTCCGCCTCGGCGGCCTGGCCCCCGCCGCCGCTCTCGGGTGCTTCCTCGCCCTCACCGGCGATAAAAGCTATAGCTTCGCCGACGGGGACGTCATCGCCCTCGCTGACCATAAGCTGGGCGAGCGTGCCGGCTGCCTCGGCCTCTATCTCGAGCGTGACCTTGTCGGTCTCTATCTCGGCTATCGGGTCGCCCTCGGAGACCTCGTCGCCCTCGCTCTTGAGCCACTTGAGGAGGGTGCCTTCCTCCATCGCGTCGCCCATCTTGGGCATTATGACCTGGGGCATTAGGCGCTCACCTCCTGGTACAGAACCTGCCTGGCCGCCTTGGCGACCATATCTTCGCTAGGAAAGGCCGCAAGCTCCAGGTTTCTGGCGTACGGCGCGGGGACCTCCGCCCCGCTCACCCTTATCACCGGCGCGTCGAGGTAGTCGAAGGCCTGCTCCTGGATGATCGAAGCCACCTCGCTCGCAACCCCGAACCATCGCCACTGCTCCTGCACCGCGACCGCCCGGTGAGTCTTCTTGACGGACTCGACGATCGTCTCGGAGTCGAAAGGACGCAGCGAACGGAGGTCGATGACCTCGGCCGAGACGTCGTCCTCTTCCTTAAGCTTGTCGGCCACGCGCAGGCACAGGTTCACCTGACGGCCGTAGGAGATGAGCGTGACGTCCGTCCCCTCGCGCGCGATGCGCGCCTTGCCGAACTCCACGGCGTTGTCACCCTCGGCGACCTCGTCCTTCGTGCCGTACAGGGCGCCTGCCTCCAGAAAGATCACGGGGTTGGGGTCGCGGATGGCGGTGAGCATCATCCCCTTGGCGTCGTTCGGCGTCACGGGGCTGACGACCTTGAGGCCGGGGAAGTGGCCGTACATGTTCTCCAGGGAGTGGGTGTGCTGGGCGGAGAGCTGGACGCCGCCGCCGTTGGGGCCCCGGATCACGAGCGGCACCTCGACCTGGCCGCCTGAGAAATAGCGAACTTTAGCTGCGTTCTGGATGATCTGGTCCGCCGCCAGGAACGAGAAGTTCCAGGTCATCATCTCGACGATGGGCTTGAGGCCGAGCATCGCCATCCCGATGGCCGCGCCCGTGAAGCCGCCCTCCGCTATGGGCGTGTCCATGACGCGCTTCTTGCCGAAGCGGTCGAGCAGGCCGTCGGTGATGAGGTGGGTGCCGCCGTAGACGCCGATGTCCTCGCCCATGAGGACTACCTTCTCGTCGCGCTCCATCTCCTCGGCCATCGCGGCCTTGAGGGCTTCGCGGTAAGTCATCTGGGGCATCGGCTAGCCCTCCTCTCCGGTGTAGACGCCGCCACCGGTGTAGACGTCTGTGTAGAGCTCCTCGAGGGGCGGCTCGTCCGACTCATCGGCGAACTTGACGACCTCCTTTATGGTCTCCTGCATCTCGTTCTTGATCTCCTCGATGCCGTCCTCATCGACAACCTCGCGCTCGATGAGCTTCTGCTCTAGCTGGCCGATGGGGTCGCGCTCGCGCCACTGCCTGACCTCGTCCTTTGTCCGGTACTTCTCGAAGAAGTCCCCCGCCCCGTGGGGCACCGTCCGGTAGGTCAGAGCCTCGATGGCGTAGGGCTTCCCGGTCTCCCGGACCCGATCCGCGACGCGGTGGGCGCACTCGAGCACGGCCTCTATGTCCATCCCGTCGACCTTCTCGTTCTCGATGCCGTAGGCGTCGAACTTGGCGGCGAGGTCGGTCATGGCGGTGGTCCGCTCCAGGCTGGTGCCCATCCCGTACTGGTTGTTCTCGACGATGAACAGGCACGGGTTCATCCCGTCCTTGCCCCAGAGACCCGAAAGGTTGGCCGCCTCGTGAAACGCCCCGTTGCTTATGGAGCCGTCACCGAGGTAGAGCTGGGTGATGTTGTCGGTCTCGTCGTAGGCCTGCGCGTAGGCGAAGCCGACGCCGAGCGGGATGTGCCCGCCGACGATGCCGTAGCCGCCCATGAAGCCCCTCTCGACGTCGAAGAGGTGCATCGAGCCGCCCTTGCCCTTGACGAGGCCGGTCCCCTTGCCGAAAAGCTCGGCCATGACCGCCTTCGGGTCGCTCCCGAGAAGGAGCACGTGAGGGTGGTCGCGGTAGGCGGTAATAACCCGGTCGCCGTCCTTGAAGGCGTCGAGGAATCCGGTCGCGACGGCCTCCTGGCCTATGTAGACGTGTAGGTAACCGCCGATCTTGCCCTGCCGGAACGCCCGCTGCGTGGCCTCCTCGAAGGTGCGCACGAGCACCATCTTCTTGTACAAATCGACGAGATGTTCCCCGCCGGTCGCGACCGGGCTCCCCCCACCCTGGCCCTGCTCCTGAGTCTCTACCGCTCCGTCCCCCGTGTTTTCGCTCTCTGCTGTCACTTCGGTCCCCTTCCCTGCTAGTGAAGCTAAATACTCGCTGTAGAATACCAAACGCCAACGTCCGGCAAACCTTCCTCGAAGACCGGCTTGAGCGCATCGATCCGTCCGTATTCGTTCCTCCGAAACGCGCCGATCGCGTGCTCTCAAGGGGCCTTACCGGGGCCGGCTCAACCCTTCAGCAGCGAGGCGCGGGCGGCCCGGAAGGCACGGGCGCGGTGGGAGTCTTCGTTCTTGCGGGGCCCGAGCTCGGCGTAGGTCTTCTCGCCGGGCGTCTCGGGGACGAAGATTGGGTCCCACCCGAAGCCCGTCTCGCCCCTCGGGGAGCGGGAGATCTCACCCTCCACTTCCCCCACGAAGACCTGCACGGAACCGTCCGGGAGGGCCACGGCGAGGGCGCAGATTGCCCGGGCGGAGCGGTCGTCGTACGGGGCGAGCATCTTGAGGAGGCCCTCGTTGCCGACGGAGAGGAGAAACCACTTCGTGAGGGCGCCGGGGAGCCCGTTCCACGCCCCGAAGACGAGGCCGGAGTCCTCGACGAAGACCGGGTGGGGTGGATCGTCGAGGGCGGCCCGGGCGGAGCGCGCCTTCTGGACGGCGACCTCCGCTACGCTCATGGCCTGAGGCTCCGGGAGGTCCAGCGGGGCGCTCTCCAGCTCGATCCCGAGTATCTCACGGGCCTCCCGCAGCTTGTTCTCGTTGGAGGTGACAAAGATTGCTTTCATCGCTCGAAATCTACAATACATACGCCCTCTGTGTTAGAGTCGCGCCCATGCGCGAGGTGCGGGTCGAGAGCGTGGATGGTCTGGAGATGACGGATGACGGGGTGCGCCTCGTCGCCAACTCCGGCGAGCTCGAGCTCGTCTTCCCGGGGGAGGTATGGAAGTCTATCGGCGGGCTCACCCTCCCGCTGGAGCCTAGCCCCGAAGAGCTCGCAGAGCTCCTAAGCCTGAAACACGGGCTCGCGGAACACGCGCGGACCAACGGGTTCGCCACGGTCGTAGAGGACGTACCCTGTGGCGGCGACGGGGAGAGCTTCGACCTCGTGCTTCGCCCATCGGGGCCCTTCGCCCTCACGACGGGCTACGTCTTCGTGCCGGTGGTCGGGCGGGAGCAGGTCGCCCGTCTGGAGGCTTGCCTCTCGGGGGAACGCTTCGTGGAGGGGATCTACCTCGTGGGAGCCGTCGCCGAGGAGGGGGCGTTCGTGGAGGAGGCCGGGGACGTCAAGGTGCTCTCGGTGCGGGGACGCGCCTGCTCGTCCAGCCGCTTCGAGCTCGCGCCGGAGCTGTGGCGGGTCCTCTCCGAGGAGATGGGCTGGAGAAACGTGGAGCTCGCAGCACCCGTGGGCTTCAAGCAATGACTTCGACAACGAAGAAAAGGAATATCACGTGCCGCTCGTAGATCTCGACCGCTTCGACTTTCTGTACGCCAACCGGGTCAAGGGCATGAAGAGCTCGGCGACGCGCGACCTCATGGCGACGCTATCGAGGCCGGGCATCATCTCGCTCGCCGGCGGGTTCCCGGATACGAGGGTCTTCGGCGAGGAGGCGTTCCGCGGGATCAGCTCGAACATCGCGGCCGACTCCGCGCAGGCGCTCCAGTACGGTCCTACCTCGGGGCTCGAAGGCATAAAGGACGTCATCGTGGACGTGATGGCGGCCGAGGGGACCCGGGCCTACGCCGAGGACGTCTTCCTGACCACGGGGGCGCAGCAGGGCCTCGACCTCGTCGGGAAAGTATTCCTCGACGAGGGTGACGCGGTACTGTGCGAGGGGCCGAGCTACGTCGGGGCGCTCAACGCGTTCGCGGCTTACCGGCCGCGCATCGTGCACGTCCCGATGGACCGGGCGGGCATGATCCCGTCAGCGGCCAGAGAAGCCCTGAAGAAGGCTCGCAAGCAGGGCATCCACGTCAAGTTCGTGTACACCGTGCCGAACTTCCAGAACCCGGCGGGCGTCACGCTCGCGGCGGAGCGGCGGCTGGAGCTTCTGGAGATAGCGCGCGAGTACGACCTCGTGATCCTGGAAGACAACCCGTACGGGATGCTCCGCTTCGAGGGCGAGCCCGCCCCGACCATAGCGTCGCTGGAGCACCGGGACGGGGAGACGGACCGCGTGATCTACCTCGGCACGTTCTCCAAGATCTTCGCGCCGGGCGTCCGTCTCGGGTGGGTCCACGCGCAGCCGGGCATCCTGCACAAGATCAACATCGGCAAGCAGGGGGCCGACCTCTGCTCGTCGAACCTCTCGCAGATGATGATCCAGTCGTACTTCAAGCACGCGGACTGGCGAGCCTACGTCAGGCGCCTGACTGCCCTTTACAAGGAGCGGCGCGACGCGATGCTCGGGGCCCTGGCGGAGTTCATGCCGAACGAGGTCCACTGGACGCACCCGGAGGGCGGGCTCTTCGTCTGGGCGACGCTCCCCTCCTACATCGACGCGACGGCGATGCTGCCCCGGGCGGTCGCCAAGAACGTCGCCTACGTCCCCGGCGAGGGCTTCTACGCCAACGGGACCGGCAAAAACTGCATGCGGCTCAACTTCTCGTTCGTCGAGCCCGAGAAGATCCGCCGCGGGATCGAGATCCTGGCCGAGGTCGTGCGCGAGCGGATGGAGCTGCGCGGCGACCTCGAACGCGGCTCTCGCACGGGCGACCGCCTCGGCGAACGGCAGCCCTCCGCCGCCGTCCCCGACCGGCGATAGGGCTAGGGACGCGCAGTGGCGAAGATAGCGGTCTTACGGGGCGGGCACTCCATGGAGCGGGAAGTCTCGCTCGTCACCGGGAGGCGCGTCGCCCACGCCCTCGAACGGCTCGGCCACGAGGTCCACGCGCTGGACGTCGAGGAGTCGACGACGGAGCGGCTCATGGAGCTCCGCCCGGACGCGGCCTTCATCTGCCTCCACGGCAAGGGCGGCGAGGACGGCACGGTGCAGGCGCTCCTGGAAACCCTCGGTATCCCCTACACGGGGAGCGGCCCGCTCTCCTCCGTCCGCTGCATGGACAAGGACTACGCCAAGCGCGTCCTGCTCGCCCGCGGCATCCCGACCCCGCCGTTCAGGACCTTTCTGAGAAGGGCGATGCACGAGATGGGGGCCGCCGCCGCCCTCGACGTCGCGGCGGAGTACCTCGGCTACCCGCTCGCCGTCAAGCCCGCGCGCGAGGGCTCGGGGCTCGGGCTCACGCGCGTGGAGGGCCGGGAGGGGCTCCTCGATGCCGTCTACGAGGCCTTCGGCTACGACGCGAAGATCATCCTGGAGCGCTGGGTGAGCGGCACCGAGGTCACCATCCCCATCGTCGAGGCCCCCGGGGAGGGACCGAGGGTCCTGAACCTGGTCGAGATACGGCCGCGCGGCGGCGCCTACAACTTCGAGGCGAAGTACACCCCGGGCGCCACGGACTTCGCGATCCCGGCCGAGGTAGAGCCGGAAGAAGCCCGGACCCTGGAAGCGACGGCCCTCGAGACCTACGCCGCGATGGGCTGCTCGAGCGTCGCGCGCGTGGACACGATCCTGGAGGGCGGCACCCCCTGGGTACTGGACGTCAAGACCATCCCCGGCTTCACCGAGACCTCGACCCTCCCCCTCGCCGCCGAGGCGGCGGGGATGCGGTTCGACGCCCTGGTGGAGACCATCCTGGAGGCCGCGCTGCAGACCGAGGCCCCGGCGAAGCTCTAACCTCTTCCCGCGTCCGCGCCTAGGTGACGATCGGCGACCAGAGCTTCGGCCCGGGGTAGGCCTCCGAGTTGGCCCGCCGCATGGCGTCCATCGTCTCCTCGACCCCCATCAGGGCGGTGGTCTTCGTGGCCTTGAGGTGTCCCGGCGAGATCGCCGTGAACAGGATCGATGCGGCAGTTCCCTCGTCCGGCGCCTCGAAGATGACCACCCCGTCGTAATCGCCCATGCAGTAGTAGAAGGAGAGCACGCGCCCACCCAGGCCCTCGGCATGCTCGGCGAAAATGGCGGCCCTGTCCTCCGGCCTCTTCACGAGCGCCTTCCACGCCTCGGTCGTGTACGCAAACTGCGTCATGTACACCGACATGGCCAACCTCCCGACTCGGTCGCCCTACACACGCCCCACGCAGCCCCGGCGCAGTACCAGCAATCTTGCCCGGTTCGCGCTTCTAGCTATATATGTTCCAATTATACCCTCGTGCCGGGCCGGGGAAAAGGGTCTTACTGGAACCTGTCCGGGAGGAAGTGCGCACCAGGCGACGAGTTGGTATCAGATCGCTCGGCGGGTCGGGCCGCGCAGCGGACCGCTCCCATGGGGACGCGACGGTCTGGCGGTGGCCGGGCTCCCTCGCCTTCCATGCCCCTTCGCCAGGGCGGAGCAGGGGCGTGCTCCGTGCCGGGTGCTGCGGCTAGACGGCGGAAGGAACCGGAGAGGCGAGGAACTCGTCGAGCTCGGCCAGCGCCATCCGGGCCTGGCGCTGGCGCCGCTCGGGCTTCGTCAGGCGCTTGCCGTCTTCCTTTTTGGGGACGGACGGGACGAGGCCCCAGTTCGAGTTTATGGGCTGGAGCGTGCCGTCCTTGACCGTGATGTAGTGGGCGAGCGCGCCCATCATGGTGCCCTGGGGAAGCTCTATGGGGTCCAGGCCACGGGCTACCCTGGCGGCGTTCGTGCCGGCGATGTGGCCCATCGCGGTGCTCTCGGTGTAGCCCTCCACGCCCGTGAGCTGGCCGGCGAAGAACAGCCGGTCGTTGCCCCTGAGGCGCATCGTCGGTTCGAGCATCTTGTTTGACGGCAGGTAGGTGTTCCGGTGCATGACGCCCATGCGGGCGAAGTCGGCGTTCTCGAGGCCCGGGATCATCCTGAAGACCCGCTTCTGCTCGCCCCACTTCAGACGCGTCTGGAAACCGACCATGTTGAAGAGGCGGCCCTCGGCGTCGTCCTGGCGGAGCTGGACCACGGCGTAGGCCTCCTTCCCGGTCCGTGGATCGGGGAGGCCGACCGGCTTCATCGGGCCGAAGCGCAGGGTCTCGGGGCCGCGGCTGGCGATGACCTCGACGGGGAGGCAGCCCTCGAAGTACATGTTCTCCTCGAAGTCCTTTATGGGCGAGAGCTCGGCGGTCGTCAGCGCCTCGATAAAGGCGTAGTACTCGTCCTCCGTCATCGGGCAGTTCAGGTAGGCCGCCTCCCCCTTGCCGTAGCGGGAGGCCAGGTAGATCCTGTCGGCGTCGAGCGTCTCGCGAAACAGGATCGGGGAGGCCGCGTCGTAGAAGAACAGCGCCTCGCCGGAGAGCGCCATGATCTCCCGCGCCAGCGAGTCCGAGGTCAGGGGACCGGTCGCGACGACGGTGGGTCCTCCGGGGAGCTCCGTCGCCTCCCTCCGGACCACCTTTATGTTCGGGTGGGCGTGGACCGCCTCGGTGACGGCTCGCGGGAAGTCCTCGCGGGCGACGCCGAGGGCGCCACCGGCCGGCACGCGGTGGGCTTCGGCGCAGCGCAGGATGATGGACCCGAGCCGCCTGAGCTCCTCCTTCAGGAGCCCTGACGCGGTATCGAGCGACGTGTTCCCGAGCGAGTTGGAGCAGACAAGCTCGGCGAAGTGCTCGGTGCGGTGAGCCGGGGTCTCCTTGACCGGCCGCATCTCCCAGAGCTCGACCGAGCACCCGGCCTCCGCCGCCTGCCACGCCGCCTCGCTCCCCGCGAGCCCGCCCCCTATTACCGTTACGTCAGCCACCCGATCACCTCTCACAAAGCACCGGGCGTCGGTGACCGCTCACCGACACCCGACAAGAATTACTACAGAAACCACTCCGAGCATTCTACTACCCCGTCGACCGGCGGAAGATCTTCGAGGAGATGGAACCGGCGCTCCTGTCGGACGACCCGCAGCGCTTACCGGAACGGCTTCGGCCGCTGCGGCAACGCGGCTCATGCAACGCGTAGGGGCGGGCCGTGGCTCGCGCTGGCCGCAGAGTCGATCCGCGTTTAGGACGTCAGCAGGACGGGTGTGGGCCTATGCCTAGCCTTTCCCCGGTTGGTGGGTGACGCTGGGGGGCGTGTCGGACGCTTGCGAATCGTCAGGGGCTCCTCGCTCCTCGCGCAACTGGATGAGCTTCCAGACGTCGGTTTCGCCGGGGACGTCGGGCAGCCTGGAGTAGATCGCCTTGAAGACCAGCCAGATCGCCAGTCCGGTCGCCACGACCTCCGGTACGCCCAGGGCCACGCGCGTCACGGCGTTGACGGTCGCCACCTGGGTGTTGAACTCGGCGGTGCCGAAGGGGGCCACGACGATGGAGAAGTTGAGCAGGAAGTTGGCGATGCCCGCCACTGCATGCACCGCGGCGAGGGAAGCGGTGCCCAGGAACAGCACGCGGGCGACCGGACGCTCGGCGAAGAGCTTGGCGAGCGCGGCCCCCTGACGGGGGGTGCGCGGGTCGAGGCTCTGCTGGGCGAAGGCGCGCAGGGCCGGGCGGCCCAGCAGCAGCGAGCCGCCAAAAACCGCGACGGTCACGGCGCTGCCAGCCGAATCCTTGAGCGCGAAAAGGAACCCGTCAACGAACCAGAAGGCCAGGAGCCCTCGCACGAGGGCGCTGAGGCCCAGAAAAGTCGTGATGAAGTTGAGGCGCCTGGTGATGAACAGCAGGTCGGCCGCCACCCAGCCCACGGGGACGAGGGCCGAGATCAGGTAAGCGGGCACCGCCCCCAGAGGCTCGGAGAGATAAGCGAGCACCAGGATCGGCACGACCGCACCCAGAAGGACGTCGAGCACGAGCTTGAGCGAACGGTTCACGGTCTTCTCGGGCCTCCTCCGGTTCCGTGGTCTGGTCTTCGGACCGATGCCTCCGGCAGCCCGTCAAGACATTCTATCCCCAACGACGGCGATCCCAAGATCACGGAAGATCCTGCGCGGTAACGCCTGCCACACCCGTGCCACGCAACCCGGCCTACACTTGATTTGCAGAAAGCGTTACGAATCGCCGCCACGCGCGATTACACTCCGGGACGGGAGAAACATGCAAGAAGAGCGGACAAGGACCACCTTACCGGAATGGCTCGACGGGCTCTACGACCCGGACGAGATGCGCGCGGCGGACCTCTTCGCGATGGAACGGCGCGGCATCCTTGAGCTGGAGCTCGCCGAGAAGGCGGGGGCCGGGCTGGCGGCCGCCGCGGCCGAGGTCGCCGCTGGTGGACCCATTCGGATCGTGGTAGGGCCGGGTAACAACGGGGGAGACGGCCTGATCTCGGCGCGTCTCCTCCGCGAGGCTGGGTACGAGGTCGACGTGCTGGCCCCGCTCCCGCTGGATGGCCTCGTCGACGTCCCGCGCACGAACCTCGACCGCCTTCCCGGGGCGCCACCGCGCCCGTTCGACCCCGCGGCCCTCGCGGGCTCGGGGGCCGTCGTCGACGCGCTGCTCGGGACGGGCTTCGAGGGCGCCGTCCGCGAACCGCTCGCCGGGGTCATTGCGGCGATCAATGCCTCGGGGGCGCCGGTGGTCGCCGGGGACGTGCCGTCGGGGGTCAACGCGGCGACCGGGGAGGTGGAGGGCCTGGCGGTCCAGGCTACCGTCACGACCACGAACCACGCCCCGAAGATCGGGCTGTACGTGGTCCCCGGCGCGAGGCACGCGGGAGAGGTACGGGTGGTCGATATCGGCATCCCCGGCGGCGCTCCGGGGGCCGGTCTCGCCGGCCTGATCTCTCGCCGCGTCTTGCGCCTGATCCCACCCCGCCCCCGCCACGCCACCTCGCGAGACACCGTCCTGGTCGCGAGCGGGACACGTGGTCCGACCGGCGCCGCCGTGCTGGCAGCGGAGGCCGCGATGCGCGCCGGCACCCTCTACGTACGCCTGACCGTCCCCGCCCCTGCCGCCCCCCTCATGGGCCTGAACCTGCCCGGAGCCCTGGTCCACGAGCTACGAGAAGACGGCCGCTTCGGCGAGGCTGACGCACGGGCAGTGGCCGAACTAGCGGCGGAGGCCGGAGCCGTGGTGCTCGGACCGGGCGCCGGGGGCGCGTTCTCGCGCTCGATCATCTCCTCCGTGGAGGTCCCAACGGTCCTCGAAGTCGGCGGGTTTGACGCGTACCCTTCCGCGGAGGCCCTCGCAGAACGCCACGGCCCCACCGTCCTGATCCTGGACGAGGTCGGGCTCGGACGCCTGCTCGGGCTCTCGCCCGAGGAAGGCGCGGAGCACAGGCTCGCCTCGACGCGAAAGCTCGCCGATCGAACAGGGACCGTGGTCGTGCTCGAAGGTGAAGGCTGCATCGTCGCCGCACCCGGCGGCCCGGTGGCCCTCGGACCGGGGGAGAGCGGCGCCCTGACCGCGAACGGCCACGCAAGTGTGCTGGCGGGGCTGCTCGGGACGCTGCTCGCGCGCGGCATGGACCCGTTCTCCGCCGCAGCCGCCGCGGTGCTCGCGAGGTCCGAAGCCGGACATCTCGCGGCGACCCGAGCCGGAGCGGACTTCGTTACGGCGAGGGACATCGTAGCGGCGCTTCCGGAGGCACTGGTGTCCCGGAGAGATTAGATCCTGCTCCTCCCTGACCTCTCGTCCCCGGGAGTGGCCCTTGAAGCGCATCGCAGGCCGGATGAGCGGCGAGCCATCCGAGGGCAAAGGCTACAGTCTCCGTCTGCCGGGCGGTTCGTGGAACGGGCGACCGGCGGCGTGCGCGTCTTTCTGCGTTGGAATCGCGGGCGCGGCAGCGTATACACTTGGCCCTATGCAAGATCTGGTGGACAACCGCTACGCCATCAAGGAGGTCCTGGGCAGCGGCGGGATGGCGAAGGTTTACCTGGCCCACGACGAGGTCCTCGGGCGCGACGTGGCGCTGAAGGTGCTGGCGGAACAGTACGCCGACGACGAGAAGTTCGTGGAGCGTTTCAGGCGTGAGGCCCGGAGCGCCGCCGGCCTCTCCCACCCGAACATCGTCTCCGTCTACGACAGGGGCGAGACCGGGAGCGGTACCGCGTATATCTCCATGGAGTACGTCGCGCGGGGGACTCTGAAGGAGAAGATACGCGAGGAGGGGCGCATGGCTTCCTCGGTGGCCGTCGGGGTAGCGGTCCAGATCGCCGAGGCCCTGGAGGCCGCCCACGAGCGCGGCGTGATCCACCGGGATATCAAGCCCCAGAACGTGCTAGTGACCCGCTCCGGCGACATCAAGGTGGCGGATTTCGGGATCGCGCGGGCCGCCTCGGCATCAGCGATGACGGGCAGCACGGTCCTGGGCACGGCGTCCTACATGTCCCCCGAACAGGCCGCCGGGGCCAGGGTCGGTCCCCGGACGGACCTGTACTCCCTGGGGGTCGTGCTCTTCGAGATGCTGACCGGGAAGCTACCCCACGAGAGCGGCGCCGCATCTGAAGGAGGACCGCCGCGCCCGGGCTCCGTCGTCCCCGGCATAGCGGACGCACTGGACGACCTCGTATCCCGCCTGCTCTCCCGAGATCCCGTGGACCGCCCCAGCAGCGCGTCCGACCTCCTGGACGAGCTCAGGCCTCTCGGGGACGGTGACCCCGGAACGCGGCGACCGGCGCCCACGAAGGACACGGTGGCCGCCCCGGTGCCCACGAAGACGCGGGAGCGCGGCACGAGGACCGGGCCACGCACCCGTCGCGGCGCAGGCCTGGACCTTCGCTCTGCGGTCCCCTGGATCATGGTCGCGCTCTTCGTCCTGATCGTCGCTCTCGTGATCCGGTACGTCCTCACCCTGCTCGGTAACCCGCCCATCCCGTAAGCCACGACACGTTTTGAGATCTGTCCATCCGTCTATAATCATGCTATCCCCGCAAGCAAAGGAAAGGCAGAGTTATGCCCCGACGGGAATACGACGAGGGTTACGAGGACGCCCGCAGGGAGATGCAGGAGAAGGAGTTCGGCTCCTCCCGGGGCCGCGGAGACAACTCGTTCACGGCCGCGATCTTTATCAAGTACTTGTCCCTGGTCATCATCGTGCTCATAATCGCCTACGTGGTGCTGCAGGTACTCGGCGGCATCCAGCGCGTTGTCCCGGGCGGCTAGAGCGTGTCTGATAAATACTCGTAGTCGGTAGACAACCATAACCACTACTTTGCCGTGCTGCGCCTATAGTGTTCTGCGAGGCCACGTGTTTCCTACCGTATGCCGACAGGCGTATACTAGGGTGACCGATCCGTGCCCGCTGTAAGCCGTAGGGGATCAGGAGGTGCAGCGATGAACCTGGATGAAGCGGCCGTAAGCCACCTGCTGCGTATGGAAGAGGTGATCCCCGCCATGGAGCGTGCTCTGGCCGACTTCTCAAGCGGCGGGGTGGTGCAGCCAACGCGTGTGATGGTCCCCGTCGCCGAGCATGAGGGCTTCCTCGGCCTCATGCCCGCCTACTACGACGGCGCAGCCCTTGGTGTCAAGCTCGTCGCCTTCTATCCGCAGAATCGGGGCATCCCCACCCACCACGCGACGATCCTGCTCTTCAAACCTGAGACCGGCGAGCCACTCATCAGTATGGATGGGCAGCTTATCACCGAAGTACGCACCGCCGCGGTATCGGCCGTGGCCACGAATTACCTTGCCCGGCCGGACGCGTCAGTGCTAGCGATCATCGGCTCGGGGGTGCAGGCGCGCAGCCACCTTGAGGCGCTAAGGCTTATCCGGCGGTTCGAAGAGGTGCGCGTCTGGAGCCCGCGCCACGCCGAGGACTTTGCCCGGCGGTTCAGCGTCCGCGCTACGGCCTCGGCCGAGGAGGCGGTGAGAGGCGCCGACGTGGTGGTGACGGCGACTACGTCCAAGACGCCTGTGCTCTCTGAGGAGTGGCTGTCGCCGGGGACCCACATCAACGCGGTGGGCGCCCCTCGACCCGATTGGCGGGAGCTCGACGACAAGACGCTGCGCCGTGCGCGCATCTACGTCGATTCGCGGGAGGCTGCCCTCAAGGAATCTGGGGACATCATCGCCGCAGGTCGGATCTTCGCGGAGGTAGGAGAAGTCGTGAGCGGGGCGAAACCAGGCCGTCAATCGGCGGAAGAGATCACCCTCTTTAAATCGCTTGGGCTGGCAGTGGAAGACGTGGCGACAGCAGATTTGATCTACCGCAAGGCGGCAAACGTAGCCACTGCCGAAGAGTCTCTCCAATGATTCAAGCCGTTAACCAGATTACCAACGCGGCGATGATCACCATCGCCCGGTAGTTGACGGCCCGCTTCTCATATCTCGTGGCGATCCCACGCCACTGTTTGAGCTTGTTGACGCAGCGCTCGACCACGTTGCGACGGCGGTACGTTGCAGCATCGAAGCGTAAGGGCTGCCCGGGACGCTTCGCCCTCCGTTCGCGCTGGTCGCACCGCTCGGGGATGGTGTGCGGTATACCACGACGGCGTAGGAGCTGTCGGCAGGCCGGGTAGCTGTA
>CADCVI010000253.1 GCA_902806105.1 uncultured Rubrobacteraceae bacterium | reverse complement strand
AGCGAGGCTTGTCGCAGCACACCCGGAGCACGCTCCGGCTGTTCCAGAGCCTGCGGTGACATGTAGAACCGACCGGTTGGTCAAATATTTGATCGTGCCGATCAGGATGTTTGTGCTGACCTTGGCGCCAAGGTATCGATGGGCCTGTGTATGAAATTCTTCCGAGCGGGGTCTATCGCGGGCCCTGCACCTTTGCCAGCTGGGGAAGAGCTGTGAGAACTGCGTCTGGTTCCACCGAAAAACCTCCTCACGAACCGTTTGCGGCTGGCTACCGTGGTGCGAGTTTCGGGATTGCTCTCGGAATGGTGCCGCGCAGGGGCTTCTTCGGGCTCGCGTGGCCCAACTGTTTCCCCGTCGTCGCACGGTGGCGGGTGTCTGCGGGATCCTGGCGTGAGGCGAGGCCGTCCCTTGCCGTGCGGCGGGGCCATGTGGGGTATGCCCTTACGCCAGATGCCGGTATGCATGTGTAAACTGGGAGGCACAGAGAGCGAGCAGGGAGAATAGCGTGATCAAAGAATCCGTGATCAAGGACGCCAGCCTGGCGCCCGAGGGCCAGCGCAAGATCGAATGGGCCGCCCAGCACTGTCCGGTCTTGAACACCATCGCGAAGGATCAGCTCGCCGACGGTTCCTTGCGGGGTCGAAAGGTCGCGGTGACCGTACACCTGGAGGCCAAGACGGCGTACCTGGCCGTGCTGCTGCACGAGGCCGGGGCCGACGTGACCGTGACCGGGAGCAACCCTCTCAGCACGCAGGACGCGATCTGCGCGGCGCTCGTCGAGCGTGGTATCCGCGTCTTCGCGACGCACGACCCGACGGAGGAGGAGTTCGAGCGCTACATCCACATGGCGCTCGAGACGGAGCCGGACCTCCTGCTCGACGACGGCGCCGAGCTCGTCGGGCGCCTCATAGAGAGCCACCCGGACCTTCTCGACAAGGTCGAGGGCGCCACAGAGACCACCACGACCGGCATCATGAAGGTCAAGGCCATGACCGGCGAGGGCGTCCTGCCGTTCCCGGTCCTCGGGATCAACGAGGCGCGCATGAAGCACCTCTTCGACAACCGCTACGGTACGGGGCATTCCTCTATCGTCAGCCTGCTCGCCAACACCAACCTCTTCCTCTCAGGCGCGAGGGTCGTCGTGATGGGCTTCGGCTGGGTGAGCCGGGGCCTCGCCAAGTACGCCGCCGGCTTCGGGGCCCGCGTCGTCGTCTGCGAGCCGGACCCGGTGAAGCTCCTTGAGGCTTTCGCCGAGGGCTACGAGGTGATGAACTCCATAGAGGCCGCCGAGGTCGGGGACTTCTTCCTAACCGGCACCGGGAACGTCCGCGTGCTGCGCGCCGAGCATATCGAAAGGATGAAGGACGGGGCCATCCTCGCGAACGCCGGTCACTACGACCACGAGTTCGACATGGCCGCGCTCAGGGAGATGGCCGTCGCCGAGCGCGAGGTCCGGGAGAACATCACCGAGTACGAGATGTCCGACGGCCGGCGCATACACGTCATCGCGCGGGGCAGGCTCCTCAACTCGGGGGCCGGCGACGGGCACCCGGTCGAGATCATGGACCTCACCTTCGCCCTTCACGCCCTCGGGATACACCACCTCGCGAGCCACGCCAAGGAGATAGCGCCGGGCATACAGCCCCTCCCCGAGGAGTTCGATCAGGGGGTCGCGCGTATCAAGCTCGCCACCATGGGCGTCGAGCCGGAAAAGCTGACGGAAGAGCAGATCCGCTACCAGCAGAGCTGGCGCTCGGAGTAAACCGCCCCGGATGGAGGATCTGAGGATGCATAGGGCAGCCTGCATCCAGCGGACGATGGAGGCTGATGCTCTCCTCCGCGAGATCGGCGGCCCGACGACGGGGCCTGCTCCGAAGGCGGGATCGGCAGGGAGCACGAGGAGTTGATGGAGCTCGCGACCCCCGTAACGGTTCGCCGCCGCGAGCGCGTCTCGTGCCGCCTCGACGGGCGTCTTGACGGGGGGCTCGATCCCCTTCCCCGGCGCTCGCTCCGGCCAGCTCTGGATGCCAGGGGGCGTCGCGTGTGTCCTAGATCGTGAGGACCCTGACCATCCGCTACACGTCCTCCCGGTCCTGCCCCAACTGTGAGGGACGGGGGGACGACGGGGCCTCTTGGCGGCCCTTCCCCTGCAAGCGGTGCGAGGGGAGGGGCCGCCTCATCACGGGCGTGGAGATCGAGGATTCTAGGAGCGGCCTCCTGCCGGGTTCCGCCTACGACTTCAACGCGAAGGGCGAGGTCTTCCTTCTGGACTTCGACGAGGAGGAGCCCATCGAGGTTATTCGTCCCGACGGCCCTTAGGGTCCACGCGGGCCATCATCCTCAGGCCCTCCGCCAGGGCGGCGCTCCCGCCCACGAACACCACGTCGAAGGTCGCCCACCCCGCGTACGTGGGCTTTCGGAAGCCCTCGAACCTCTCGGCGTACCCTGCCGGATCTCCGACCCCCGCGAGCCCGAGGGAGAGCGGGAGCAGTGCCCAGGAGACGGCGGTCGCGCACACGACCATGGCGATCGCGGCGATCACGCCCCTCCACTCGCCCTTGAACACGAGGATCAGCGCCAACCCGAGGTAGACGACCGTAGCGGCCGTCTGGAGGAGCAAGCCGCGCCCCGACCCCTCGAAGGCGCTCTGCAACGAGAAGACATTCGCCACGAACCCGAACAGAGCCGCCGCGATCGTGCAGCCCAGGGTCAGGGCCAGGAGGGATTTCGTTTCTCTGCTCACGCCTCCATTGTATGGAATCCGGCAAGAGAACTCGCGCGCTCGACGGGCCGGGGGATTGGGTAGATGGCGAACAAGGGTTGGCGGCTGGCCTCACGCGCTCCTCAACGAGGGAAGGCCAGACCGTCCGCCCTGATCCAGGGTCCTTTTCCACGACTCCCTGTCGTATATTCAGCTGAGGATAGTTCTCCCATGACTTGCGCGAGGGGTGGTTCGTGAAGAGAAATGAAACGCGGGCCCCGGACGGGGCCAACCTTCCGGAGCCGTCGGTGGCCTACGCCGACGTCGAGGCGGCGGCGAAGCGTCTGGCGGGCCAGGCTCGCAGGACGCCCGTCCTTACTTCCCGCACCGTGGACGAGCGCGCGGGCGCGGGCGTCTTCTTCAAGTGCGAGAACTTCCAGCGCACCGGCTCCTTCAAGTTCCGTGGCGCGTACAACGCCCTCTCGCTCCTCTCCGGCGACCAGAGGGAACGCGGCGTCGTCACGTACTCCTCCGGCAACCACGCCGGGGCCGTGGCCCTCGCCGGACGCCTGCTCGGGATAAACGCGACCATCGTGATGCCCGGGGACGCGCCGGGCGTCAAGCTCGCCGCTACGCGCGGGTACGGGGCCGAGGTCGTAACCTACGACCGCTCCAGGGAGGATCGCGAGGAGGTCGGCGGTGCCATCGCCCGCGAGCGCGGCCTCGCGCTGGTGCCGCCCTACGACCATCCGGACATCGTGGCCGGTCAGGGGACGGCGGCGAAGGAACTCTTCGAGGAGGTCGGGGGGCTGGACCTCCTCCTCGTCTGCTGCGGTGGCGGGGGATTGCTCTCAGGCTCGGCGCTCTCCGCCCGCGCCCTCTCGCCCGGCTGCCGCGTCGTCGGCGTCGAGCCTGAGAACGCCGACGACGCAACGAGGTCCTTCCGGACGGGCAAGCTTCACAGGATGGAGAACCCGGACACCATCGCCGACGGTGTCCGTACGCCCTCACTCGGGAAGGTTACCTTCCCGCTCGTTCTGCGCCACGTCGACGACATGGCGACCGTCTCCGAGGAAGGCATCCTCCGCGCCACGCGCTTCATATGGGAGCGCATGAAGATCGTGGTGGAGCCGACCGGAGCCCTTGCCGCAACAGCGCTCCTCGAAGGCGT
>CADCVI010000252.1 GCA_902806105.1 uncultured Rubrobacteraceae bacterium | reverse complement strand
TACGATCGCGCGCGCGATCCCTTCGTCGCGGGCGGCGACCATGTAGAGAGAGGCGTGCGGCTTTACGTGCTGGACATCCATACCGTGCAGCCGCGCGAATTCCCTCAACGCCCCGAGCTGGTAGAGCAGCTCGTCCTGGACCTCCTCCGGAGGAACGTTCATCTCCCGCCGCCCGAACCCGACGAGGTCCCGGTATCCGTTGTGGACCCCCACGGCGACGCCGTGCTGCTTCGCCAGCGCGACGGTCTTCCGCATCGTGGTCGGGTCGCCCGCGTGGAAGCCGCCGGCCACGTTCGCCGAGCTTATGTAGCGCATCAGCTCCTCGTCGGCCCCGAAAGTGTAGGGTCCGAAGCTCTCGCCCATGTCGCAATTGAAGTCTATGTGCATAACGCCTCCTTCTGGAGCGGCTACAAACTGCTCGCTCCCCAACACGAACTGTCAACCCCGCGAGCGACGGGGAGACCGTCCCCCGATGAGTCCGACGAGCGTCGGACTCATCGGGAGCGTCTACAGCAAGGCCTGCCGGATCTCCGCCAACTGCCGGCGCCTCGCCTCGCGGGCCTCCAGGGCCTCCGCGAGCTCCACGCGGCGAAAGCGGGTCTTGTCGTTGGTCCCCGTCTGGGCGAGCGCGTCGCGGTCGACGCTTATGACGGTGCCGATGGTCGCGTAGCCGCCCCCGGTCACCGCGTCGTTCAGCAGCACGATCGGCTCGACCCCGCCCGGAACCTGGATGGAACCAACCGGGTAGCCGAAGTCCACGACGTTGGCGGGGTCCGCCCCCGCGCCCGCGGGCTGCTCCCGCTCGACGAACCCGAGCTCGCCGCCCTTGTAGCGGTAGCCGACGCGGTCCGCGTCAGGCGTCACCGTCCACGTGGTGTCGAGGAACGTCCGCATGCTCTCTTCCGTCAGCCGGTAGCTCGCCAGCCCTATGATGACCCTAAGCTCCGTCTCCTTGGAGTAGGTCGGGATCTGCTCGCGCGCAACCGCCATCCCGACCCGGCCGGAACGGTCCCCGGCCTCGCCGATCTTCAGATTGTCGCCCTCCTTCAGGGCGCGGCCCTCGTGCCCCCCCAGTCCTATAAGGGTGTACGTCGAGCGGCTGTGGATAAAAACCGGCACGTCTATGCCGCCGGCTACGGCGAGGTACGACCGGGCCCCGCTCCTGAGGTAGCCGAAAGAAAGGACGTCGCCCTCCTCCACGGAGAACGCCTCCCAGGTCGGGACCTCCTCGCCGTTTACCTTCGGCGGAAGGTCCGCGCCGGTTACTGCGACGACCGCGGCTTCGGTGAACTCCAGCTCCGGGCCGAAGTAGGTGATCTCGAGCCCCGCCGCCCCGTCCTCGTTGCCCACGAGGTAGTTCCCGACGGCGTAGGAGAAGGCGTCCATCGCCCCCGACGGCGGCATCCCGATGGCGTACTCGCCGAAGCGGCCGGCATCCTGGACGGTCGTGAGGAGGCCCGGCTTCCTGACCTTAATCGCCATACAGCACCCCCAGGATCTCCTTGTTGTACCCGTGCGGGTCGGCGAGCGAGCGGTCCGGCTGGAAGGTGAACGGACGGGTGCGGTAGCGGAAGGTGCCGTCCTCCACCCGTCCCCGGATCTCGTCGAACTCCTCCCGTTCTATCCCGCGGTAGTTGAAGATGTCGCCGGGCTTCGGGAAGACTATCGAGTCCTCGAAGTCGGGGAGCTTCTGTTCGACGTCGAGGACGGGGGCGGGGGCGAGGCCGTAGAGCTGGTAGCCGCCCGCGCCCTGCACCGAGTAGATCACCGCGAACCCGCCGCCGAAGCCGAAGGCCCGCTCGGGGGTGAAGGTGCGGGGCCTCACGTACTTTGGCACCTCGACCTGCTCCTCGGGCGGGACGAGCTGGTAGCACCACGGCAGCCCGGGCACGAACCCGATCATGGTCACGAGCCACGGCGAGCCCAGGAGGGCGGCGATGAAGTCCTCCGTCGAGGCGTAGCCGTTGATGCGCGCCGAGTACTCTAGATCGGTTGCCTCCGGGTCCTGGTGGCGGTCGCGAAAGCGCATCAGGGCCTCGTGGGTCCAGGGGTCGTTCATCATCACGGGGACATCGACGACGCGGGTTTCGAGCTCGAAGCCCTGGATGTCGCCGACCTCCGCGTCTATCTCCTCGAGGCGCGAGATCAACTCGTCCGGGTGCAGCTTGTCGGGATCTATCCGGACCATGTACGAGGCGTTGGAGGGGCAGATGTCGATGATGCCGGCGATGTCTTCTTCCCTGAGCTTGTTCGTGATCGCCATCGCCCGGAAGTTGACGCCGAGGCTCATCGCCTCCGCCAGCTCCACGAAGACGAACTCGTCCCCACCATATGTGTAGCGTGCCCCCGGCAGCCCGGTTTCGATGTTGCGTCCCATGGCTTGTCGCACCCTCCTTCCCTCGACGGTGCCGGGATAGTACTAGCGCCGGAAACCCCGGTCAATCGCCTCGAGAGGCAAGGGTTTCTGAAGAAGCACCTGATCCACGGCACCGGAAGGGAGAGGCGGGGCGTAGCCCGCCCTACGGGGGTACCATGGGAGGCCGCTCGCTCAGTAAACCGGGATGGAGGCTATGACACGATGCTGAAGAAGGTTCTGGTAGCTAATCGTGGTGAGATCGCCGTGCGCATAATCCGCGCCTGCCGGGAGCTCGAAATCCCGTCCGTCGCCGTCTACTCGGACGCGGACGCGGAAGCCCTGCACGTCCGCCTCGCAGACGAGGCGGTACACATCGGCCCGGCCGCCGCCCGGAAGAGCTACCTCGACGTCGAGAAGCTTATCGGGGCGGCGAAGGAGACGGGGGCCGACGCGGTACACCCGGGGTATGGGTTTCTCGCGGAGAACGCAGGTTTCGCCCGGGCCTGCCGCGAGGCCGGTCTGGTCTTCGTCGGGCCGTCGGCAGAGACCATAGAGAAGATGGGGGACAAGTCGGCCGCGCGGCGGATCGCCAGGGAGGCGGACGTGCCGATAGTTCCCGGCACCGTCGGCAACGCAAGCCCCTCGGAGGCGCTGGAGAAGGCCGAGGAGATCGGGTTTCCCGTTATGGTCAAGGCGGCGGCCGGGGGCGGCGGGCGGGGTATCCGCGTCGTCGAGAGCGCGGGCGAGCTCGAAGAGGCCGTGAGGGCGGCGTCGCGCGAGGCCGCGGCGTCCTTCGGGGAGGGCTCGGTGTACCTGGAGAAGTTCCTGACGGACCCCCGGCACGTGGAGGTACAGGTGATGGGCGACGGGGAGGGGAACGTCGTCCACTTCTACGAGCGCGAGTGCTCGATGCAGCGGCGGCGGCAGAAGCTTCTGGAGGAGGCGCCTTCTCCGGGGCTGAGCCCGGCGACGCGCGAGGCCATCACCGGCGCCGCCGTGCGGCTCGCGGAGCAGGCGGGCTACGCGAACGCGGGGACCGTCGAGTTTCTGGTGGACGAAGACGAGAACTTCTACTTTATAGAGATGAACACCCGCATACAGGTAGAACACCCGATCACGGAGGAGATCACGGGCGTAGACCTCGTCAAGGAGCAGCTGAAGGTCGCGGCGGGCGAGGGGCTCTCGCTGAAGCAAGACGAGATCCCGCTCTCCGGACACGCCATAGAGTTCCGCATCAACGCCGAGGACCCCGAGAACAATTTCTTCCCGTCGCCGGGGGAGGTCACGGCCGTCGAGGTGCCCGGTGGCCCCGGCGTCCGGGTGGACACGGCGGTCTTCGGGGGCTACCAGATCCCGCCGTTCTACGATTCCATGGTCGGGAAGCTCGTCGTGTGGGGCGCCGACCGGAACGAGGCCCTCGCCCGTGGCCGCCGGGCCCTGAACGAGTACCGCCTGGAGGGCATCAAAACCACCATCCCCCTGCACCTCCGGCTGCTGGACGAGGAGGCGTTCCTCTCAGGGAGGTACGACACCGGCTACCTCGAAGGGCTGTTGAGTAAAGAAAGCTAGGCAGACCCGCGCGTATCGGGCGGATGATCCCCGATACGCGCCAGGGCTCAGCCCCCGGCGCTCCTCACCGAACAATCCGAAGCGGCCCGCGAAGCCTGCTCGAGGCCGAAGCTGAATACGAACGCCCCCCTTACCTCTGCGGGGCAAGCCGGTTGCTCCCGGATGCCCCGCTCCGGGTCGCCTGCCGCGGAGGGAGCACCGAAGAAGGCCGCGCCCGCGACCACGAGCGTGGCGACCGCGACGACGGAGATGGTTACCGCCATCGCCGCCAGACGCGCAGCGGGAAACAAACCCTGGCGCAGCTGTCCACCGATCTGAGACATCGCCACGCCCCAGAGCGAGATCACCGCGAACATCACCAACGACCACGTAACGTACGACATATCTTGCCGGAAACCTTTCGTAGCCTCCCATGAGTAAAACACAGACGCCGGACCCAGAGCAGCGACCATGTTCGGCCAAACGCTGTGGTTGACACAAATGTACATACCAATCTATGATTGCCGGACGATAAGCCTCCCCCGGCAGGGGAAGGAAAATGGGGATAAAGAAAGGCGGTTGTCCTTGGCTAATTCGCAGCATCAGGGTCGCGGTGGTGACACGGGAGGGGTAGACACACGTCCCATCACCAACAAGACGTTGGTTTATTCGTCGATCGTTTGTTTTCTGGCGTGGACCTTCTCGGTCTACGATTACACGCTGTTCGGGACGCTGCTCCCGGTCATCTCGGAGGAGTTCGGCTGGTCCACCGCCTTCGCCACGCTCATAGTCACATTCGTCGGCGTCGGTACGTTCCTCGTGGCGCTCGCGGTCGGGCCGATGCTCGACTATCTGGGCCGGAAACCTTCCATGATCATCGCGACCGCTGGGGCGGCAATAAGCTCGGGGCTCACGGCCCTTGCTCCCGGGGCGATCGCGGGTCTGTACATGACCGTAATCCGCACCTTCTCGGGCCTGGGCTACTCGGAGCAGGCGGTGAACGCCACCTACCTCAACGAGATGTACGGCAACCGCAAGAACCGCGGGTTCATCTACAGCCTGGTGCAGGGCGGGTGGCCGATAGGTGTGCTGATGGGGGCCGCCCTGGCGGCGGTCTTGGTGCCGGCCGTCGGCTGGAGGGGGACGTTCCTCATTGCGACGTTCCCGGCGGTGATTATCGTTATCCTCGGTTTCAAGCTCAGGGAATCTCCGAGGTTCCAGGCGATGAAGCACGTTCGTTCCCTGGAGAAGCAGGGCCGGCGCGACGAGGCCGCCGATTTCGGTAGGCAGTACGGCATAGACGTCAGCCACGCCGACGAGTCGACCTTCAAGCAGCTCTTCGAGCCGGGCATCAGGAAGCACACCATCTTCATCAGCCTCGCGATGCTGATGAACTGGATCGGCATCCAGGTCTTCGCCGTGCTCGGCACCACGGTTCTTACGGAGGGTAAGGGCGTGGAGTTCACGAACGCGCTCCTCATCCTCGTCGTCTCGAACGCCGCAGCCTACATCGGCTACATCTGTCACGGGTTCGTCGGGGACATCATCGGTCGTCGCCTGACCATCGCTGGCGGCTGGCTGATCTCCGGCACTGCCTACACGCTGATGCTTTTCGGACCCGATTCCCCGGCCTTCGTGCTGACCATGTACACGATCGGGCTGTTCTTTATTATCGGTCCCTACGCGGCTCTGCTGTTCTTTATGGGTGAGTCTTTCCCGACCAGGGTGCGGGGGACGGGTACCTCGTTCGTAAACGCCATGGGCCCGCTGGGGGCGATCGCAGGTAGTGCTCTGCTCTCGCTCTTCCTCGGCCTGGGTACGGACATCGTAACCGCCGCGTTTCTGAGCGGTGGCCTCGCCACGATACTGTCCGGCTTGCTCATGTTCGGTACCCGCGACGTGAAGAGCCTGGACGAGGCAGAGACCGTGGCGGAGGATTCTACCGCCGCCCGCGTCCGGTAAACGAAGGGGCGAAAGTTTGAGGGGGCGGGCCGGTAAGAGCCGGCCCGCCCCCTTTTCACAGGAGGAGGTATGGACGTGGCCGAGGACGGAAGGGTGGTCCTGGTTACCGGGGCCGGGAACGGCATAGGACGGGCCATCGCCGAGAAGCTCGCGAAGGAGGGCTACAGGGTAGCTGTCAACGACCTCAAGGGCGAAGACGCCGAGGAGGTCGTTTCCGGGATAGAAGGCGCGGGCGGACGGGCCGTCGCTACCCCCGGCGACGTCTCGGACCCCGAGTCCGTCTCCGGGATCGTGCGGGCGGCGGAGGAGGCGTTCGGGCCGGTCGAGGTCCTGGTGAACAACGCCGGATTCTTGCAGCAGAAGACCTTCGTCGAGCTGACCTTCGAAGACTTCCAGAAGATGATCGCGGTGCACCTCGGGGGTACCTTCCTGTGCACGAGCGCCGTCTTGCCGGGGATGCTGGAGCGAGGCCGCGGGGTCGTGGTCAACGTCGCCTCGCAGCTCGGCCAGATCGGGGGCGTAGAGCTCTCGCACTACTCGGCCGCCAAGGCCGGGATCATCGGCCTCACGAAATCCATCGCTCGCGAGGTCTCCAAGGGTGGCGTCCGGGTGAACGCGGTCGCGCCCGGTCCTATAAACACCGAGCTTGTACTCGGTCTCTCGGAGGACTGGCGCAACACGAAGGCCGCCGAGCTGCCGCTCGGCCGGTTCGGCGAGCCCGAGGAGGTCGCGGAGACCGTCGCGTTCCTCGTCTCGGACGCGGCGTCCCTGTACGTCGGCCAGACCCTAGGGCCGAACTCGGGCGACGTGATGCTCTAGAGAAAGGCCACAAGGCCGGTCGTCCGCGACCGGCGGAGGGAGGACAGCATGCAGAGCGAGAGGAAGCCTACCGTACTGATAACGGGGGCCGGAATAGGTATAGGGGCGTCCACGGCGCGGGCGTTCGCGGGCGCGGGCTACAGGGTCATCGTGACCGACGTCCTCGACGACGAAGGTAGCGCGGTCGCGTCCGGGATCGAATCGGACGGCGGGGAGGCCGAGTACCACAGCCTCGACGTGACGAGCACGGAGCAGGCGGACGCCGTGGTGAGGGACGCGGAGGAGCGGTACGGTCCCCTGGACGCCGTTATCGCCAACGCCGGGATCGCGCACAAGGTACCCCTGGCCGATCTTACGGACGAGAAGTGGGACCAGACCCACGAGATCGACTTGAAGGGCGTGATGCGCGTCTGCCGCGCCGCGGCTCCTGCGATGCGCGAGGCCGGGAGGGGGAGCATGGTCGCCGTCTCGTCCATCATGGGGGTGGCCTACGGGTGGGACGAGCACGTCCAGTACTCGGCGGCGAAGGCGGGCATCGTGGGCCTCGTGCGCGGCCTGGCGGTGGAGCTTGCCCGGGACGGGGTGCGCGTCAACGGCATCGCCCCGGGTTACATAAGGACGGCCCAGGCCCTCTCGGAGCAGCACTCGCTCGGCCCCGTGGGGCTGGAGCAGGCGGCGGAGTTTATCCCGATGGGCAGGGTCGGGGAGCCCGAGGACATCGCCGACGCCATCCTGTTCCTCGCCTCGGACGCGGCCCGCTACATGACGGGCCAGACCATCGTGGTGGACGGCGGCCTGCTCGTCGGGCGATACTAAACATCGTGCAACCGGGTCTCGAAGCCTACCCGCTACCCTGCATCGGGGTGGTCCCGACGGTGCTTCTCGGGACGGCGGTGTAGACCCACCCTCTGGTAGTCGCCAGCCGTGGGCGTGGCGATGGGCTTCTCAAGCGACAGCGGCGCGCCGGGGTTCGGTAAACTCCGACGCGCCGCTCACGGCCATCTCGGGGCCTCCTCGAGCGCTGTTCGCTACCCTGTGCAGGCGGTACTTCTCGCTCGGCGTTGGACGCCCGAAGGGATGGCGCTATCCCGCGGGAGCCTCGTTGCTTCTAGAGGATCGTAGGTCCCCGATCATGCGCGCGAAGGCTCTGGCTGGTATCCGGTCAGGTCGAGATCATCTTCTTCTCGATGCCGACCCCGGCTGCCAGCGCCCGTTCGTACTCCAGTGGAACGGTCGCGGAATCCTGGAGCGCGAAGCCCGTGGAGTCGAAGACGGTTATGTCGGACTCGGAGGTACGGCCCTGGAGCTTTCCGATGACAACCTGGCCGATCTCGCCCGCGATATCGTCCTCGGAGATCACGCCCTCGCGGAGCGGGACGTTTATCTCGCCGTCGGTACGGCACTGGCGAATGTCGTCGACGAAGACGCGGGACCGTTTGAGGATGCCGGAGTCTAGTTCCTGATCCCCCTCCTTGTCAGCCCCGACCGCAGCGATGTGGGCGCCCTCGGAGATCCAGGCGTCCTCCACGATCGGGCCTCTGGCGGGGGTCAGCGTGACCACCACGTCCGCGCCCCGTACCACCTCTTCCAGCTTCGTGGAAGCCTTGATCTCGAAGCGGTCGTAGTGTGGCTGCTGGTCCTTGACGAAACCGTCGAGCGTCGCCTGGGAACGGCTCCAGATGCGCACGTCCTCCCACTCGAAGACCTCGTTGCAGCACGCCAGAGCGCCCTCCGCCATGTTGCCCGCGCCGACGATGGCGAGCACCTTGCTGTCCCTGCGCGCGAGGTGCTTCGCCGAGACCGCCGCCGCAGCCCCGGTGCGCATCACCGTGTGGTGGCTGCCGTCGCAGATTGCGAGCGGGAAGCCTGTCTCGGGATGGGTGTAGATGAGGATGGAGAATACGGTCGGAAGATCGAACTTCTCGCGGTTCTCCTCGCGTATCGAGACCCATTTGCACGCTGCGGCCTCGGGCTCCTCTATGTAGGAGGGCATCACCTCCCACTCCCCTGGGTACTTGTCGAGCACGATGTGGCCCTTGGGCTCCATGTAGTAGCGTCCCTCGCCGTGCACGCGGTAGGCGTGCTCGACGCGATCGTTGTACTCCTCCGGCGTGAGCAACCCGACCATCTCGGCGCGACTCAGGATAAGGGTCTTCCGATTCCTCCAGCTCTCCACGCTCTCCTCCTTCTCCGCGATGTTCGTTTGCCGCACGGAAAACCCGCGCGTGCTCTTCGGTGGCTCCGGAACTCTGTCCTCGACCCCGCGAGCGTCTTCTACGTCGACTTACCGGATCTTCTCTTTCGAGATCCCTTCCATGTACGAGAGGGCGTCTTCGAGGGGGACGACATCGGCGTACTTGGCCTGGATGTCCACGAGGTTCGCCTCGTGCGGGCCCCGGGCCCTGTCGCCCACGCACTCCTGGGGGACGAGGGTCGGGTAGCCGTATTGCAGGAGGTCGACGGCGGTGGCGCGGATGCATCCGCTCGTCGTGGCGCCGCACAGGACTACGCTGTCCACGCCCTGCGAGACGAGCACCGAGGGCAGGTTCGTCCCGAAGAAGGCCGAGGCGCCCTTCTTGAGGATCACCGTCTCCTCCTCCCGGCGCCCGAGGCGCGGGTCGATCTCGACCCACTCGCCGCCCACCTGGAGCTCGCCCAGCGACGGTACCTTCTGGAGCCAGAGCGAGCCGTCCTTGAGGTTCGGCTCGAAGCCGATGGTGGTGAAGATCACCGGCAGGCCGCCCTCCCGGGCGACCGCGAGGAGGCGGTTCGTCGCCTCCACCACCGCCGTTAGGTCAGATCCCAGGGAGGCCGCCGGGTCCGTGAAGCCGCGGCTCAGGTCCACCACGAGCACGGCGGGGTGCTTACCCAGGGCCACGCTTCCCCCGAGACGGGCGCGCTCGTAGATCTCGCGGGTATTTTCGTCGCTCATATCAACGACCTCCGGCGCTTGCCCCGGCATCGGTCAACTGCTCGCCGAACCGGGCCCTGCGGACGAAGCGGCCGTCGCCCGGGGAGCCCACGAGCTCGTCGTTCTCGACGATGACCTTGCCGCGGACGAGGACGGTGTCGGGGGCGCCCACGACCTCGGTGCCCTCAAACAGGTTGTAGTCGATGTTGGAGTGGTGCGTGCGGGCGGAGATGGTGTGTTCTTTCTCCGGGTCGAAGACCACGATGTCGGCGTCGCTCCCGACGGCGATGGTGCCCTTCTTCGGGTACATCCCGAAGAACTTTGCCGGGTTGGCAGAGACGAGCTCCACCAGGCGGTTCATGGAGATGCGCCCCTCACGCACGCCGAAGTGGTGGAGCATGTGGAGGCGGTTCTCGATCCCCGGGCCGCCGTTCGGGATCTTCGAGAAGTCGTCCTTGCCGAGCGTCTTCTGGCCGTCCCAGTTGAACGGGCAGTGGTCGGTCGAAACCACGGAGAGGACGCCCGTCGAGAGCGCGTGCCACAGGTGCTCCTGGTTCTCTTTCGCTCTGGGTGGCGGGGTGAAGACGTACTTCGCCCCCTCGAAGTTCGGCTGATCCAGGACCGTTTCGTCGAGGAACAGGTACTGAGGACACGTCTCGCCCCAGGCCTGCCAGTCGTCCGTGCGGGCCCGGGCTATGGGTTCGATCGACTCCTTGCACGAGACGTGGACTACATAGAGCGGCGCCCCGGCCACGTGGGCGAGCTGTATGGCCCGGTTCGTCGCCTCGCCCTCCGTCAGCGGGGGCCTCGTAGCGGCGTGCCACTTCGGCTCGGTCTTCCCCTCGGCGAGCGCCTCCTTGACCAGGACGTCGATGGCGTCGCCGTTCTCCGCGTGAACCATCACCAGGGCGCCCGTCTCCGCCGCGACCTGCATCGTCTTGAACAGCGTCTCGTCGTCGACCATGATGGCGCCCTTGTAGGCCATGAAAAGCTTGTAGCTCGTGACGCCCTCGTCGGGCATCCTCGCAAGGTCCTCCAGGTTGCCCCCTTCCGTGAGGTCGGTGACCGCGAGGTGGAAGCCCACGTCGATCACGGGCTTCGTGCGCTCGATCTTCTCGTGCCACGTCGCGAGCGCGTCGGGGAGGCTCTGGCCCGGCGTCTGGAGGCAGAAGTCTACGAGGCTCGTGGTCCCCCCAAACGCGGCAGAGATCGTGCCCGAGGTAAAGTCGTCGCAGGAGACGGTACCGCCAAACGGCATCTCCATGTGGGTGTGGGGGTCTACGGCCCCCGGTATGACGTACTTGCCGCTAGCGTCGATTACCTTGTCGGCCCGCACCTCGAGCGACCTTCCGATGAGTGAGACGCTCTCACCCTCGATAAAGACATCCCCCACGTAGTCGTCGCCGGCCGTCACGATGCGACCGCCTTTTATGAGAACGGACATCCTACTCCTCTCTGCCGCCTCTCGGAGGCAATCTGTGGTATCGCGTGCATTACGGTCTGGGCCTCTACGGCGCGGTGGGGGAGAGCGTGTTGATGGCGTTCAGCATGATCTCCGCCCCAAGGGCCGCGTCCGCCGGATCCGCGTCCTCTTCAGGCGAATGGCTGATGCCGTCCTTGCACGGCACGAAGACCATCGCGCTCGGGACCCGGTCCGCGATGCTCATGGTGTCGTGCGCCGCCCCCGAGTGCATCCTCGTGAACGGCTCCCCGCTCTCCTCCGCCGCCGACTGGAGCGCCCCCACGACGCCAGCGTCCAGGGCGACCGGAGAGAGGGTCTGGCGCTCCCGGTACTCGACGGTCATGCCTCGCCGCCCCGCCGCATCCTCAGCGAACGCCACGAGGCCGCGGGCGACGCCACGGAACGACTCCTCGTCGGGGCCGCGCACGTCGAGGGAGAATCGTGCCGTGCCGGGGATCGCGTTTATGAGGCCGGGCGAGAGCGCGAGTTCGCCCACGGTGCCCACAGTGCCGCGCCCGGCCCCGGTCGCGAGCTTCTCCAACCTCAGCATGCACTCGGCGGCGACGAGGCCCGCGTCGAGCCGGAGGCCCATGGGGGTGGCGCCCGCGTGGTCGGAGCGGCCGCGGATCGTCAGGTCGGCGTGGACGTAGCCTGCTATGGCGTCGACGATGCCTACCCGCTTCTGCGTGTCTTGCAGGACGCGGGCCTGCTCGATGTGCAGCTCGATCCAGCCGTACAGGTCGTCGAGGACGTGGACGGAATCGCGCCAGCGCGCGGGGTCGTAGCCGGCCTCCTCGGCGTGCTCCCAGAACGGACGCCCGTCGTCCACCGCCCGGAAGCTCTCCTTGAGCTCCTCCTCCGTCACCCTCTGGGCCATGATCCTGCTGCCCAGGAGCATCTGTCCGAAGCCCGAGCCTTCCTCCTCCAGAAACGAGACGAGTTGAAGCGGCAGCCCGAGCCCGAGTTCCTCGTTCAGCCGGCAGACTTCGAGCGCCGTCACCACGCCTAAAGTGCCGTCGTACTTGCCGCCGTTGCGGTTCGAGTCGCAGTGGGAGCCGACGCCGAAGACGGGCTCTCCGGGTGGACGGTTGCGGGCGACGAGGGTGCCGACCGGATCCTCGTGGTGCTCGAAGCCTAGAGCTTCCAGCTCGCGGATAAAGTAGTCCAGGGTGTTGCGGTACTCCGGGGTGTAGGCGTAGCGGCGGATCGCCTCGTCGGAGCTCGTGTAGTCCGGACCCGCCAGCGTCTCGACGTCTCGCCGGATCCTCTCCGTGCTCTTCTCCCGATCTACCACCGGTTTTGTTGTCGCCATCTGGTCTCCTCTCCCTAGTATTAGTCCCTAACCGGAGGTCTCTGTCCCGTCGCCAGGCTCAATCGCGGAGGCTCGGCTTCAGGTGCGCCCATGGACGCGCGGCCTCGAAGGCCGCCGCGGCGCGCAGCACGTCGGTCTCGCGATGGCCGCCGGCCACGATCTGGAGCCCGACCGGCAGCCCGCCACCGGTGAAGCCGCAGGGTACGGAGGCCGCAGGGTTGCCCGTCAGGTTGAAGGGATAGGTGTAGTACACCCAATCCACTATGCTTCGATCCGGCAGCTCGGGCGGAAGGTCCCGGTCGGCGTCGAACGGGGGGACCGGCAGGGTCGGGGTGAGCAGCAGGTCGTAGGTCTCGAAGAACCGGCGCATCCTCTCCCTGAGCGCGTACCTCTCGAAGACCCGCGAGTAGTAGTCCTCCAATCTCAGATCCAGGGCTCCCTCCAGAACCTCCGCCACCGCCGGATCCAGAAGCTCCCGCGAGTCGCGCAGGGCTTCCTTGAGCCGCGTGCCCGCGCTCGCGAAAAACTCGGCCTTCCACAGCTCCACCGGATCTTCCATGACGTCCTCGACGAGATGGACCGAACAGCCCAGGGATTCGAAGGTCCGCGCCGCGCTCTCCGTGAGATCCAGGACCTCGCGGGTGGGCCTCGCGTACCCCAGGGTGGGGCTCCAGGCGATCCGCATCCCCTCGACCGGGGCGTCGCAGGCGGCGAGAAAATCCGGGACGGGCGCTGCGACGCTCGCGGGATCCCGCGGGTCGAAGCCGGCGACGACGCTCAGGAGCAGCGCCGCGTCGCGGACCGTGCGGGCCAGGGGGGCGACGTGGGCGAGGGTCGGGGTCGCGCTCGTCGGGAACACGGGGACCCGCCCGAAGTGCGCCTTGATCCCGAAGACGCCGCAGAACGACGACGGGATGCGGATGGAGCCCCCGCCGTCGGTTCCGAGGGCGAAGGGTGTCACCCCGGCGGCGACCGAGGTGGCTGCCCCCGCGCTCGACCCGCCAGAAGACTTCGAAGCGTCCCAGGCGTTGCGGGTCACGCCGGAGAGCGGGCTGCCGCTCGCGCCCTTGCAGCCGAACTCCGTGGTCGTCGTCTTTCCGATGATGCATGCGCCCGCCGCCCGGACGCGCTCCACGGACGGGGCGTCAGCCTCGACGATGTTCTCCGCCATGAGCCGCGAGCCGAAGGTCGTCCTGACGCCGCCGACGTTGATCAGGTCCTTCACCGAGATCGGAAGCCCGTGCAGCGCCCCCAGCGCCTCCCCGCGGGCCTGTTTCCCGTCTGCCTCCCTCGCCGCCGCGAGCGCGAGTTCAGGGGTCGGCGTGACGAAGGCGTTCAGGGCTGGTTCTACGGCCTCCATCCGCTCTATGCTCGCGCCGACGGCCTCGACCGCGGAGAGCTCCCCTTCTGCGATGGCCGAGCGGAGCTCCAGGGCGGTCCCGTAAGCGCCGCCGTCCATCACGACGCGCCCTCCCCCCGGACTTTCCTACTCCTCAATGACCGCGAAGGCGCGCACCGGCGAGCCGCTCCCGCCCTTGATGAGCAGCGGGGCGCCGTAGAAAGTGAACTCGCCCTTGCCGACGAGCTCTTCGAGGTTCACGAGCCACTCCCAGTGGAAGATCCCGCGGTCCCGGCAGACCCTGTGGCTCGGGAAGAGATCGTTGCTCGGTACGTCCGTCGATGGTCCCTCTACCCCGTGAGCCTTCGAGCCCCGGTCGGCTAGCCAGTGCGTGGCCTCGGCGGTCAGGCCGGGGTTGGTCCTGACGACTTCTGGGTTCGGGTAGTGGCGCTTGTGGAGGCCGGTGTGGAGCAAGACTATGTGGCCGTCAACCCGGACGCCCGACTTCTCCTCCGCGGCTTCGAGATCCTCAACCCCGATCTCCCCGAGGTCCGGGATGTGCGTGAGGTCGAAGCAGACGGCCTTGCCCATGAAATCCTCCAGCGGCATCTCGTCCACCGAGGCCCCTTCGGGGTTGGTGTGGTACAGGGCGTCCACGTGTGTCCCGACGTGGTCGAGCATCCCCAGGTAGTTTGTCGCGAAGGTCATCCGGTCCTCCGGGATACCGAGCCCGAAGTCCTTCGTCTTTTCGTGCGAGAGAGCCGGCAAGACCACCGGGCTCTGAAACAACTTGTGGGCAGGCATGTTGTCCGTGATCACCAACGAGAGATCGACCGTTCTCCGCACCAGCGCCTCCTATCCCCAGGATGTCCTTCCGAAAAGATTTAACGATATTGTAAGTACATTTGTCAACAGACCGGGAGCTTTAGGGATGTCCTCCTGACGGGATCAAGCCTTGTCTTTCGGGGTGGGCCTGTTGCCCTCGGGGGCGTGTCCTTTCCTGTAGACCATGATGGTGCGTTTGAAGGTGATGACCACGGTGCCGTCCTGCTTGTAGCCGGTCGTCTTTACCGTGACGATGCCGAGGTTGTCCCGGCTCTTCGATTCGCGCTTTTCGAGGACCTCGCTCTGGGAGTAGATCGTGTCGCCCTCGAAGACGGGTGCGGGGAGGCGGATCTCGTCCCACCCGAGGTTGGCGAAGACGTTCTGGGAGACGTCGGTGACGGACTGTCCGGTGACGAGGGCGACGGTGAAGGTCGAGTCGACGAGGGGCTTGCCGAACTCGGTCTGGGAGGAGAGGTGCTGGTCGAAGTGGATGGGGGCGGTGTTCTGCGTGAGAAGCGTGAACCAGGCGTTGTCGGTGGTGGTGACGGTGCGGCCTAGTGGGTGTTCGTAGACGTCGCCGACCTCGAAGTCCTCGAAGAACCTGCCCCGCCACCCCTGTTTCTTCGCCATGCGCATCTCCTTGTCTTCCGAGTGGTTCGTCCTGCTTCGGTGGTACCTTGCTTGGATGGGCCGGGCGGGCTCCGCCGGTCTTCTTGCTATCCGAGCCAGCGGTCGAACGTCCCGGAGATCTCGTCCTTCTTCGCCCCGGACCTGAGGAGGAGCGAGAGGAGGAGGCGGGCCTTGCGGCCGTCGAGGGCGCCCGCGGAGATCAGGCCGCGCGAGAGGAGGTCTATCTCGGAGCCGGGGAAGCCGTAGGTTTGCCGCAAAACCTCGCCGCTGCCGGTGCGCGAGGCGAGGATTACGGGTATCTCCCGGGCGAGCTCGGCAAGTGGCTCCACCGTGGCCGAGGGCATATGGCCTCCGCCGGCTGCGTCTACCACGAGCCCGGCGTAGCCGAGGTCCTTGACCACCGAAAACAGGCGCCCGTCGTCGCCCAGGGCCGCGGAAATAAGGGCCACCGGGCGGTCCTCGGAGCCCGCCTGAAGGTCGACGTGGTGGCGGTTCACCGGGCGAAAAGCCACGCGCGGCTTCCCCTCGGAGATCCAACCAAGAGGACCCACGGACAGCGACTTGAAGGTAGCGGTGCTCTGGGTGTGGGTCTTCCTCACGTAGCGGGCGGCGTGGATCTCGTCGTTGAAGACCACGACGGTGCCGAGGCCCCGGGCGGCCTCGCTCGCCGCTACCTGCACGGCGGCCAGCAGGTTCGCCGGGCCGTCGGCGCCCGGGAGGGTCGGGTTGCGCATGGCGCCCGTCACCACCACGGGGGCATCTAGGTCCAGCAGGAGATCCAGGACGAAGGAGACCTCTTCGATAGTGTCGGTGCCCTGGGTTACCACGGCGCCCGCGGCGCCCGCGTCGACGCGGCGCGAGATCTCCGCCGCAAGCTCCACCAGATCGTCGATGGTGATCTCCGGCGAGGCAAGCTGGCGGAAAGCCGCCGCGGAGACCTCGGCGACCTCCGCAATCTCCGGAACGGACTCGACCAGCGCATCACCGGTCAACGTCGGGGTCACCCCGGGGCCTCCCCCCGATCTCGTCGAAGAGATCGTGCCGCCCAACGAGAGTACCGCTACCTGGGGAAGGGTCACTTCGCGTCCTCCTTGCTTCATCTTTGCCCGGATTTTCATGTTAGCCCATCGCCTCAAACGCGTTCAAACACCCGTCGTTGTGCGGAGCGGGTGCAGGTTTTTGCGCAATTGTACGCACATCTTGTAAGATGCTGCGCGTCGGACAAAGGGGACAGAAAGGAGAAAGATGGCTCAGAAAGAGATCTTCTGCTCCATCGGCATCGACATCGACGCCGTAGCGGGGTGGCTCGGCTCTTACGGGGGCGAGGATTCGCCCGACGACATCTCGCGGGGGTTGTTCTCCGGCGAGATCGGCACGCCGAGGCTCTTGAAGCTCTTCGAGAAGTACAACCTTCAGACCACGTGGTTCATCCCCGGACACTCCATCGAGACCTTCCCCGAGCAGGTCAAGATGGTCGTGGACGCGGGGCACGAGATCGGCTCGCACGGCTACTCCCACGAGAACCCGGTCGCCATGACCCCGCAGCAAGAGGAAGACGTCCTCAAGAAGTGCCTCGACCTGATCGAGAACATCGCCGGCAAGAAGCCGGTCGGGAACGTGGCCCCCTGGTGGGAGGTCTCGAATGCCTCCAACGAGCTTCTGATGAAGTACGGCTACAAGTACGACCACTCCCTCCAGCATCGCGACTTCACGCCCTACTACGCGCGCGTCGGGGATTCGTGGACCAAGATCGACTACTCCAAGAAGGCCGAGGAGTGGATGAAGCCGCTCGTCCGGGGCGAGGAGATAGACCTCGTCAAGATCGGCGGCAACTGGTACCTGGACGACCTGCCGCCGATGATGTTCATCAAGGGCTCTCCGAACTCCCACGGCTTCGTCAACCCGCGCGACATCGAGCAGATGTGGAAGGACCAGTTCGACTGGGTCTACCGCGAGATGGACTACGCGACGTACTGCCTGACGATCCACCCGGACGTCGCGGGACGCCCGCAGGTCCTCCTTATGCTCGAACGTCTCATCGACTACATCAACGGCCACGACGGCGTGAAGTGGGCGACGATGGAGAACATCGCCGACGACTTCCTCCAGCGCTACCCGAGGTCCAAGCCGAACCACGACCCCGGCCTGAACATGTACGGGGTCGACACCCCGGCTGCTTCCTCGTAGCGGCTGGCAGGCATGGCGGCACCGGGGGCGGGGCATTACTCATGCCCCGCCCCCGGTATGGATCGGGCGGCTAGCCGGTCTCCGGGTTGTTGTTGTCGCGACGCGGGCGTAACCTGGGGATGATGTTCGTTGGTAGACCTTTTCGGGAGGTAAGAGCAGGATGTGCGTGCTTTGCGGGCAGGACTTCGTGGCGCAGGCCCACTGGACGGACCGTTACGTCGAGGACCGGGCGCGCGCGGCAGGCCCCGACGCGGACCCGACCGAGTACCAGCGCGACCGGCGCCGGGACCGGGCTCACAGGGCGGCGGTGACGAACCAGGTGCTCGGCTACTACGGCATGCGGGTAAAGGATTGGGCCGGTAGCAAGTACCTGTTGAGCGACGGCAAGGGGAACTCCGAGATCGTGCAGGACCTCGGGGCGTTGTGGCCCGCGGCGGAGAAGATACTCGGCCGCCCTCTCGACCCGCTGGATCCCGCCTTGAGGGAACGGATGCTCGACGGTGCCATCGCCCGGTAGCCCGAAGAAGCGCCCCGTAACCGTCGTCACGGGTTTCCTGGGGAGCGGGAAGACCACCCTGCTCTCGCGGGTCCTGCTCGACCCGTCGATGAGCGACACCGCCGTGCTCGTCAACGAGTTCGGCAAGGTCGGCCTGGATCATCACCTCCTCAGGCGCGCCGACGAGAAGACCGTGCTCCTCGGGCACGGCTGCGTCTGCTGCACGACGCGCGACGACCTCGTCGAGGCCCTGCTGGACCTGCTCGACGAGGAGGGGCGGGGGGAGATCCCGCCGCTCAAGGGCGTCGTCGTGGAGACCACGGGGCTCGCGGACCCCGCTCCCATCCTCTACACCGTCTTCTCCCACACCGTCCTGCAGCACCACTACCGGGTGGACCGCGTGATCTGCACGGTCGACGCCGTGAACGGACCCCTGCACCTGGACCGCAACCCGGAGTCCACCAAGCAGATAGCGTCCGCCGACGTGGTCGTACTCACGAAGACCGACGTGTCCGAGGCCGGATCCGTCGAGATCCTGCGCGACAGGGTACGCGGTATCAACCCCTCGGCCCGGGTCCTGTCGGCGCCCTTTGGCGACGTGGACCCGGACGAACTCTTCGGCGAGGGTGGAGTCGAAGCGTCCGCATCCGGGCTACACGCCTCGTACTCCGTCGGGTCGGGCGACGGCGGGCACGTCTCCGAGACCCACTCCACCTCGCTGACCTTCGACGGGCCCGTAGACTGGACGGCCTTCGGGACCTGGTTCAGCATGCTGCTGCACGCCCGGGGCGAGGACGTGCTGCGGGTCAAGGGGCTCCTGGACGTCGGAGGGTCGGGTCCCGTGCTGCTCAACGGCGTGCAGCACGTCATCCACCCCCCGGATCACCTCGAAGAGTGGCCCGACGAGGATCACCGATCGCGCATCGTCTTTATAACGAGGGGCATCCGCGCCGAGGAGATAGTCGAATCTCTGGAAACCTTCTCCGGCCTGATCGGGGCCAGACCTCAGCCCCTGGAGGCAGACCTCCGGGTCTGATACTGTGCCAGACGTCCCTGGTCCCTGATCGCCACATGGCACGGTTCGTGACGGTAGTCGGCTACTTCTACTCCGGCGGATTCCCGATCCCGGCGAGCTCGCGTAGCAGGCAGGAGACCGAAGCCAGAAACCGGCCTTCTTCCTCCCGCACAAAGTAGTGGCCCCCGGGGAAACGGTGGATCGCGAAGCCGCCGGACGTTTCCCGGCGCCATTCCGCCTGTCCGCGTTCGCTCACCAGCGCGTCATCCGTCCCGGTGTACAGGTGGATGGGGCAACTCAAGGGGTTCTCGGGCGCGTAGGCGTAGGTGTCGACCAGCGTGTAATCTGCCCGCAGCACCGGGAGGAACGCGCGCATGAACCTGGCATTCG
>CADCVI010000251.1 GCA_902806105.1 uncultured Rubrobacteraceae bacterium | reverse complement strand
GGAGCTCGGGCAGTGGGCCACCCCGGTCCCCGTCTCGCCGAAGCGCCGGATCTCACGCTCGTCGAGGTGGACGCAGTGGGCGAGCCAGACGTCCCCGCCGAGCCAGCCGAGGTCTTCCAGGTACTCGACGGGCCGGACGCCGAACTTTTCCAGGCAGAACGCCTCCTCGTCCTCCGTCTCGGCGAGGTGGGTGTGAAGCCGTACCCCGCGCCTCCTGGCGAGCTCCGCCGACTCCGCCATCAGCTCGCGCGTCACGGAGAACGGGGAGCACGGGGCGACGGCTATCCGGAGCATCGAGCCCGGCGAGTCATCGTGGTAGCGGTCGATCGCGGCCTCCGTCGCGGCCAGGATCTCGTCGCGCCCCTCGACCACCCCGTCCGGCGGCAGGCCGCCCCGGGATTTCCCGAGGTCCATCGAGCCCCGGGCGGGGTGGAACCTGAGACCTATCTCCCTCGCCGCCTCCACCTCGGCGGCGAGGAGGTCCCCGGCCCCTTTCGGGAAGACGTAGTGGTGGTCCATCGAGGTCGAGCAGCCCGAGGTGGCAAGGGCCGCGAGCCCGGCGCGGGCGGCTGCCCGCTCGATCGCCTCGTCCACGAGCGCCCAGACGGGGTACAGCTCGACGAGCCACTCGAAGAGCGTCGCCTCCTGCGCCATCCCCCGCGTCGCCCACTGGTACAGGTGGTGGTGGCAGTTCACCAGCCCGGGTGTCGCGAGGCATCCCCGGCCGTCGTAGCGCACCGTCTCCCGCCCCGGCTCCTCCGGCGCCGGACCGCCGCCCACGGCGACGATGCGGTTACCCTCGATCACCAGGTGCCCGCTCTCGTACTCCGTCCCCGCCGCGTCCACCGTGGCGACGGCGCAGCCCTCTACGACGACGCGCGAAGCTCTCATCCCTCCCCCATCCTCCGGGCCGCGAGACGGACCGCGTCCAGGATCTTCTCGTAGCCCGTGCAGCGGCAGAGGTTCCCGGCCAGGGCTTCGCGAATCTCCGCGTCGGAAGGGCCGGGGTTTCTTTGAAGGAGGTCGTGGGTGGCGACGACGAACCCCGGGGTGCAGAAGCCGCACTGCACGCCACCGGTCTCCAAGAAAGCCTCCTGCACCGGGTGGAGCCCCTCCTCACCGGCGAGGCCCTCGACCGTGACGATTTCCCGTCCCTCCGCCTGTCCGGCGAGCACGAGGCACGAGCAGACGATCGCGCCGTCCATGTACACGGAGCATGAGCCGCACTCGCCCTGCAAGCAGGCGTTCTTGGAACCCGGCAGCCCGAGCCGCTCGCGCAGCACGTACAGGAGGCTCTCGCCCTCCCACACGTTCTCGGCCTCGCGCTCCTCCCCGTTGACGATGCAAGAGAGCCGCATTACCCTCCTCCCCTCCGGTACTCGTCCCAAGCCCAACCGAGCGAGCGGCGCGCGAGCACGCCGAGCGCATGGGTCCGGTAGGCGGCGGTGCCGCGCACGTCGTCGATGGGACGCGCCGCCGTCGCGACGATCTCCCCGAACCGCTTCATGGCCGCATCGCCGAGGGGACCACGGGTCTCCCATAAGTTTCTCTCTTCCACGACGCCCTCGATGAACCGCTCGGCGTCCGAGGCCCGGATCGGGGTCGGGCCGGCCGAGCCGATGCACGCCCCGACCTTCCCCTTCTCGGGGTGGAGGGCGAGGCCGAAGGAGCAGACGGCGATCACCATAGCGTTGCGGGTCCCGACCTTGGCGTACTGCTGGGGGCCCGTGGCGCGGGGCATCCGGAAGGCGGAGACGAGCTCGTCCGGCCGCAAGACGTTCCTCTTCGGACCCGTCACGAACTCCGAGACGGGGACGAGGCGGGTGCCGGCCGTAGAAGAAAGCTCCACCTCGGCGTCGGAGGCGTAGAGGGGCGGGAGGCCGTCGCCGGCCGGGGAGGAGGTGCCGAGGTTCCCCCCGACGGTGCCGCGGTTGCGGATCTGGGGGGAGCCGACCGTCCGGGAGGCCATCGCGAGCCCCGGCAGGCTCTCGCCGATCTCCGAGATGATCCGCTCGTAGGTGACGCCCGCGCCCACGGCGAGCGTATGCCCTTCCTCCAAGCTCCACTCGCCGAGCTCCGGGACGCGCGAGAGGTCGAGCACCATCTCCGGCCTGCCGCGGTCGAAATTTATCTCGACCATCAGGTCGGTGCCGCCCGAGATGGGCACGGCTTCGGGATGTGCCGCCTTCGCCTCCAGAGCCTCGAGCAGACTCAGAGGCTGGAGAAATTCCACCTATACGCCCCCTTCCATAGCCAACCCCACTATGTCCGGAGATCCGGCCAGGTGATCGCCCCCACACGCCCCCTACCGGAAAACGGGTTCCGGCCCGGAGATCGTGCGCGACGCGCCTTCTCCTTCTCCCCTGCGTTCCCCGGCACGGCCTCGCCGCTCCGGGTCGCGGGAGTATACGAGCCCTATACCTTTTGCGTCAACGTCCATCGGGCCGGGTTGCAAGAACCGTCCACGTCCCGATACACGGGCGTTCGGAGGAGACGGGAGGACACGGCCTGCGCTCTCGTAGGCTCCGTCCCCGGGTAGCGTCTCTTACGGGTGGGTCTCCATGCCGGGTGTATAAAAGGGGCGGCGCGCAGAAGCGCGAAACTCACAGAAGGAGCAGGTTTTGACCGAACGAAGCACGGGACAGAGCGCGGCGGCCAGCGGCACCTTCGCCATCGGCGGCGACCTCACGGTGAACCGCCTCGGTTTCGGGGCGATGAGGATCACGGGCAAGGGGATCTGGGGCGAGCCCGCGGACCCCGACGAGGCCCGGGCCGTCCTCCGGCGCGCCGTGGAGCTCGGCGTGAACCTGATAGACACTGCCGACTCCTACGGCCCGGATGTCTCCGAGCGCCTCATAGGCGAGACGCTCGCCCCCTACGCCGAGGGCGTGGTCGTCGCCACGAAGGCCGGGCTCGTGCGTCCGGGGCCGGGGCAGTGGAACACCGACGGCCGCCCCGAGCATATCCGCGAGGCGATCGAGGGGAGCCTGCGGAGGCTCAAGCTCGACAGCATCGACCTGTACCAGCTCCACCGCATAGACTCGCAGGTCCCGATGGAGGACCAGGTAGGGACGATGGCGGAGCTTAGGGAAGAGGGCAAGGTCCGCCACGTCGGCCTCTCGGAGGTCGGGGTCGAGGAGATAGAGAAGGCGAGGGAGATCGTGCCCATCGCCACGGTCCAGAACCGCTACAACCTCACCGACCGCGGCCACGAGGACGTCCTCGACTTCTGCTAGCGCGAGGGTATCGGGTTCGTCCCCTGGTTCCCCCTGGCGACGGGTGACCTCGCGCGGCCCGGCAGCGCCCTCGACGAGATCGCCACGAGCCGCGGCGTCGCGCCGGGGCAGATCGCGCTCTCCTGGCTCCTGCGCCGCTCCCCGGTCATGCTCCCCATCCCCGGCACCTCCTCCGTCTCGCACCTGGAAGAGAATGTTGCCGCCGCCGCCATCGAGCTGACGGACGACGAGTTCGAGAACCTGTCGAAGATAAACTCCTAGCGTAACCGGGGCCGCGGTCCCGCGGCCCCGGCCCCTGAATCGAGGTTTCTATCGGGGGTGGTAGGTAAGGCCCTCCGCCCCTCCCTGCTGCGGCGCCGGTACCGCGGAGACCCGTGCCGCAGCCGGTCTACTCCCCGTCGCTACGAGGCGCCGTGCAGGCGGTGAGGCGTTCCAGGGTTCGGGCGGTCCCGCGCTCGTTGCCGAGCTCCCGGTGCAGCGCCAGGGCCTCCGTGTACAGCGAGATCGCGCTCCCATCCTCGCCCTTCGCTCGCGCCGCGTCCCCCAGGTTGACGAGGGCGTACGCGCGCCCGGCCCTGTCCTTGAGCTCCTCGTAAAGCTCGAAGCTCTCCTCGTGCAGCGAGATCGCCCGCCCGACCTCGTAGTGTTCCAGCGC
>CADCVI010000250.1 GCA_902806105.1 uncultured Rubrobacteraceae bacterium | reverse complement strand
TTACACGAGCCTTCCGATCTAATCGACGGTGTTCAACAGCCTGACGAAGGCTGGCGCCGCCGAGGCGCAGAATTACCCGTTCACGACCATCGACCCGAACCTCGGGGTCGCGCCGGTGCCTGACGGGCGGCTGGATGCCCTGGGAAGGGTGATGGTGAGCCGCAAGGTCGTCTCGGCGACTGTAGATTTCGTGGACATCGCGGGGCTCGTGCGTGGGGCCAGCCGGGGCGAGGGCCTGGGCAACCAGTTTCTCGGGAACATCCGCGAGTGCGAGGCGATCGCGCACGTCGTCCGCTGCTTCGAGGACGAGAACGTGATCCACGTCGACGGCAAGGTGGACCCGGTGGGGGACATAGAGACGATCAACACCGAGCTTCTCCTCGCCGACCTCTCGACTACCGAGCGCCGCCTGGAGCGGGTCGGCCGCGCCGCCAAGAGCGGCGACGCGAAGCTCAAGGCCGAGGCCGGTGCGCTCGGCGGGCTCGTCGAGCACCTCTCGGACGGCAACCCCGCCCGGACGTACCCCCGCTCCGAGGCGCTGGAGGAAGCGCTCGGGACGCTCATTACCGCGAAGCCGACGCTGTACGTGGCGAACGTCGACGAGGAGTCGGTGGCCGACGGGAACCGTTACAGCTCGGAGGTGGAGAAGCTCGCGGCCCGCGAGGGGGCGGAGGCGGTCAGGATCTCGGCCAGGCTCGAGGCGGAGATCGCGGAGCTGCCCGAGGCCGAGTCGCGGGAGTACCTGGAGATGCTCGGCCTGGAGTCCACGGGCTTCGAGGGTTTTATCCGGGCGGCGTACAAGCTTCTCGGCCTGATCACGTTCTTCACGGCCGGCGAGAAGGAGAGCCGGGCGTGGACGGTGCGCGAGGGCTCCACGGCGCGAACCTCCGCCGGGCGCATCCACTCGGATATGGAACGGGGCTTTATAGCCGCCGAGGTCGCCAACTGGGAGGACCTCGTGAACGCCGGCTCCTGGGCGAAGGCGCGCGAGGCCGCGAAGGCGAGGCTGGAGGGCCGCGATTACGTCGTCGGGGACGGCGACACCATCATCGTTCGCTTCAACGTCTGACCCGGTGCCCCCTCTCTCGTTCGTCCGGCCCGGGAAGCCCCTCGCCGGGTGCCGCCTCGCTCTCGTCACGACCGGGGGCGTCCACCCCCCGGACGCGCCCCGCTTCGACATAGACGACCCCGCGGGCGACTGCACGTACCGCGAGATCCCGACCGGAGCCCCCACCCTCACCTGGACCCACGCCTACTACCGCCCCGACGAGGGCGCCGACCTCGACGCCGTCTTCCCCCTGCGCACCATGCACGGGCTCGTCGCGGAGGGCCTAATAGGAGCCCTCAACGACCGGCACTTCTCGTTCATGGGCGCCATCCACGACCCTACCCCCCTCACGCACGAGACGGCGCCCGGGGTCGCGCGAAAGCTCGTGGACGACGGGGTGGACGCGGTGCTCCTCACGCCCTCCTGACCGCTCTGCCACCGGTCCGTGGGGCTGGTGAGCAGGGTGATAGAGGGGGCCGGGATAGCCACGGTGACGCTCGCGATGGAGAGGGGCGTGGAGGCGCCGAGGGTCGCCTTCGTCCCGTTCCCGTACAACTACCCCATGGGCGAGCCGGGGGACGCGGGACGACACAGGGAGGTCGCGCTCGGGGCCCTGGGGCTCCTGCACGGGCTCGACGAGCCGGGCGAGGTCGAGCTGCCGTTCGCGTGGCGCGGCTAGCCCCGGTTCCTGGCACAGGGTTGCTCTGGCAGGGGGGCGTGGCGGAAGGCGCTCCCGCGTAGTTCGAGGAGCTCGGCACAATGGAATTGTGAAACCGGCTTCCGATTCCGGGGGTCCGCTGCCTCGCCGGAGTTATAATAGGTTGGCACGGAAATCCTGCGTAGAGGGTGAGTCGAAGTGGCATTTCTATTCCTGGCTTTCATAGTCGTCGTGTTCGTCCTTCTGTTGTTTCTGTTGCCGATCCTGTACTCGTTGCAGGCGCTCGGGAGCTTGTTCGTGTATCCGCGGCAGCTCAAGAACATGTTCGGGAACAGGATGCTGAGGCGCAACCACGCGCTGGAGCATGCGACCATCGTGGTGATGATGGAGCGGGACCGGGCGCGGAAGTTCAACGGCTTCTCCGACGACGACGGCTTCTTCGTGCAGGGCGTTCGCTCGACGGATGAGGTGGACAGCGCCGCCCGCGAGGCGCTGCGGCGGCTGAGGGCGGGGGAGAAGGGGCTCGCGGTCCACCGCAACTGCGGAACGACCATCGTCGCCGCGAACCTGCTCGCCGCCGTGTTCTTTGTGGGGGCAGTGGGGCTCGGGATCTTCATGGAGTGGCCGCTGTACCTGATGATCCTGGGCGGCATCGCGCTCTCGCTCCTGCTGCGCGTCCCCCTGAGCCTGCTGCTACAGCGCTTCGTCACGACGGATGCGGACCTCTCGAACGCCGAGGTCGGCTGGGTCGAGCCGGCGCGGCCGCAGGACATGCGGGGCGGTTTCCTGGGGGTGTTGATCGCCGCCTCCTCGGTCCGGGTGCGCGTCTTCCACACGGATCCGAACGCCGTGGAGGTCCTGCGGGGCGACGGGGCGGAGTTCGTCAAGTAGTGGGCCGCAACTCCTCGGCCGCGCCGAGACGCGGCCGGGTCCGCGCCCCCGAGCTCGTGGGCCGGGGCGGCTGGATCAACACGGCCCAAAATCTCTCCCTGGCGGACCTCAAGGGCAAGGTGGTCCTCCTCGACTTCTGGTCGTTCTGCTGCATCAACTGCCTTCACATCATCGAGGAGCTGAGGCCGCTGGAGGAGCGCTTCGGGGATGCGCTGGTGGTCGTCGGGGTCCACTCCCCGAAGTTCGAGCACGAGCGCGACCATTCGTCGCTGGTAAACGCGGTTTCTCGCTACGACGTCCGCCACCCCGTCCTCGACGACCCGGAACGCGCGACCTGGGACCAGTACGGCATCCGCGCCTGGCCGACCCTCGTGCTCGTCGACCCGGCGGGCTACGCCACCGCCGCCGTCTCCGGCGAGGGGAACGCCCGGGCCCTGGAGCGCGAGATAGCCCGCATGATCGAGGAGAGCCGCGAGGCCGGCACCCTGAACGAGACGCCGGTCTCCATGCTCCCGCCGTCCGTCGGGGCGGGTGCCCTGCGCTTCCCGGGCAAGGTCTCCGCCGGTCCCGATGGCCTCATCGCCGTCTCGGATTCTGGCTACAACCGCGTCGTCGTCTCCCGCGCGGACGGGACCGGCGACGGCGCGGAGGTTCTTGCCGTCGCCGGGACGGGGGCGCGGGGCCTGGCGGACGGTGGTTTCGGGGAGGCGAGGTTCACGGATCCGCAGGGGCTCCTGTTTCTTGATGCGGAGACGCTGCTCGTCGCGGACACGGGGAACCACGCGATACGTCGCCTCAACCTGCGGGATGAGACGGTGGAGACGATCGCGGGCAACGGGACGCAGGCGCGGTATGGATCGAGCGGTGGCCGGGCGAGCAAAACCGCGCTGAACTCACCCTGGGACCTCGCGCTGTGGAGCGACACGATCGTCGTGGCGATGGCCGGACCGCATCAGCTCTGGACGCTCGACCTAGAGAACGACGACGTTGGCATCCTGGCCGGGAGCGGCTTCGAGTCGCTCGGTGACGGCCCCGTGCAGACCGCCGCCCTCGCCCAGCCCAGCGGCCTCGCACCCGACGGCGAGAAGCTGTGGTTCGTGGACTCGGAGACCTCGTCCCTGCGCTACGTCGGTCGCTCCGGGCGGGTTACCACGGCGGTCGGGACCGGTCTCTTCGACTTCGGCTACAAGGACGGACCGGCGGAGGACGCGCTCCTCCAGCATCCCCTGGGCGTCGTCGTTACCCCCCAGGGCCCCGTCGTCTGCGACACGTACAACTCGGCCCTCCGGCGCTACGATGGCGAGAGCG
>CADCVI010000249.1 GCA_902806105.1 uncultured Rubrobacteraceae bacterium | reverse complement strand
ACCCACGACCGTCGCGAGCGCGTTGCCGAAGGGCTCCGTGAAGAACACGCCGGCCAGCACGAACAGCGCCGAGATGGCGACCGTGATGTAGAACACCGCCCCGAACTGCTGCGCCTGCCCGCCCTCCGGTCGGGACCCATCCCCCCGAGCTTGCTCCCTCTCGCTTCGCGTGTTGGCCACCCGTGATCCCCTTCCCTGACGCGCTACGCTGGAACCGCGTCCTACCGCATGGATAAGAACATGCTAGGTGCTTTCCCTCGTCGGCGCAAGCGAGCCCGTAAGCGACGCGGCCCGGGACCCAAACGGGGCGCAAGACGCATGGACGCTCTTCCGATGCCCGGGACCGGCCGCCGGCTCAGGCAGTGGCGAAGCGGCTGATCGTGCGCCTGGGCCGTATCTCCCCGAGCTCCTCGGCGAAGATGCGGTAGTAGGCCACCTCCTCGCGGGTGCGCAGCGGCGGCTCGACCTCGTAGCGCTCGCGCTCGAACTCCTCCTCGGTAACGGAGGCCTCCATGCGCTCTTGCAGGACGGAGGCGGCACCGGAGCCGTCGCCGAACTGGGCCTTCTTGCGCCAGAGGAAGTCGTCCGGCAGCCAGCCCTCGAAGGCCTGGCGGAGGAGGCGCTTCTCCGGCTGGCCCTCGCCCGCGAGCTTCCACCCGGCGGGGAGGGAGAGGCCGAGCGAGATCATGTCGAGCTCCAGGAAAGGCACCCGCGCCTCGAGCCCGTGGGCCATGGTGACGCGGTCGGCCCTCTGCAAATTCAGGTCGTGGAGCCCCTCGATGGTCCGCACGAGCTCCGTGTGGAGGTCGTCCTCGGTACGGAAGTCCTCCAGGTACTCGTAGCCCGCGAAGATCTCATCAGCCCCCTCGCCCGTCAGGACCACCTTTACGTGCCTGGCCGTGAACTCCGCCAGGATAAAGTTCGGAACCGCGCTCCGGACGAGCGACGGGTCGAAGCTCTCGATGGTCCGGACGACCTCGGGCAGGACCCTCAGCGCGTCTTCCTGCGTGTAGACGCTCTCTTGGTGCTCGGTGCCGAGGTGCTCGGCGACGGCGCGGGCGGCGAGCAGGTCTGGCGAGTCCTCGAGGCCGACGGCGAAGGTCTTGAGCTTCTCGCCGCGCTCTTCGTACCAGCGGGCGGCGACGGCGGCGACGAGGCTCGAGTCGAGGCCGCCGGAGAGAAAGACCCCGACCGGCACGTCTCCCATCATCTGCCGCTCCACGGTCCTGATGAGCCTGTCGCGGACCTCCTCCAGTATGGCCTCCGGGATCGAGGCGCCCGGCTCCGAGGGCCCGTCGAAGGGCTCTAGGCCGTCGTCCGGGGGCACGGCGCGGCCGAAGCGGACGAGCCCCTTCTCGGGGGTCCAGTAGTGACCCGGGGGAAAGGACTCGACGGACGGCTGCAGGTCCTCGTCGAAGGCGCGCATCTCCGAGGCGAAGAAGACGGGTCCGTCGGCCTCGGGACGCGCCCAGTAGAGGGGCTTTATGCCGACGGGGTCGCGGGCGGCGATAAAGGTCCCGTCCTCGCCGGCTATCAGGAAGGCGTACATGCCGAGCAGCTCGGAGAGGGCGTCGGGGCCGCGCTCGGCGACGAGGCGCAGGGCCACCTCGTTGTCCGAGCGGGTGGTCATGGCCCGGTCGTCGAGCGTCTCCAGGATCTCCTCGTGGTTGTACACCTCCCCGTTGCCTACGAGGTGGAGCGACCCGTCCGGGGTCGAGAGCGGCTGCTTTCCGCCCTCGACGTCCACTATGGAGAGGCGCCGGTGGCCCAAGGTGTTGCCACCGACCTGGACCAGGCCGTCGTCGTCGGGGCCGCGATGGGCTATCCGCCCCATCATGCGCTTCGCGTCCCCTGCTTCTATCTCACCGTATCCGCCAACGATCCCGCACACGTCTCACTCCGAGCCTCGGGTCTCCGGTCGGTGCGAATGTTACCCGGGCCCACAGGGGTTGTCATGCGACGGCGGGATAACGGGTGGCGCTTCGGGCCCCCGTATTCTCCTCCTTCGGGCCGATGCCGCGCACAGGGTGCCGCGATTAGGATGGCGTGGAAGCACCGGTAACGTGTGAGTCGGGCGGGTCGCGGATCTAGGGGGGCACCATTGGCGAAGGTGATAAGGGGCGATTTCCCTGGCGTCGGGGAGCACGGCGGTACCCCGCGGCTCCCCGGGTCCATCGCGACGCTTAACCTGGGCCCGGAACCTGGCGCGGTGGGCGAGAACCTCCGCCTCGCCGGCCGGGCCATCAGGGAACGGTGCGCGCGGGGCCCCTCGCTCCGGTGGGTGGTGCTGCCCGAGCTCTTCACGTGCGGGTACTCCGACCTCGGCTCCGTCCACCGCTACGCCGAGGACGCCGTGTCCGGTTTGAGCGCCCGTTTCTTCGCCGGGCTGGCCCGGGAGCTCGGCATCTTCGTCGCCTACGGGTTCCCGGAGAGCGGCCCGGCCGGCGGCGTCTTCGACAGCGCCAACCTCGTCGGTCCCGGCGGGGTCGTCGCGACCTACCGCAAGCGCAACCTGGTCGAAACGACGCTGGAGTACCGCGTCTTCGCGGCCGGCGCGGACCTGCCCGTCGTGGAGGCCGGCGGGCTCAGGGTCGCGCTGGCCGTCTGCTGGGACCTCGGCTTCCCCGAGGTCGCCCGGGAGGCGGCGGCCGGGGGCGCGGAACTCGTCCTGGCGCCCGCCGCCTGGCGCGAGCCGTGGGGGGCGCAGTACGCCCTCTCCTGCGCCGCCCGCGCCCTCGACTCCGGCATACACCTGGCAAGCGCCAACCAGATAGGCGACTACCCCGAGGCCCGCTTCGCCACCCCGGGCCACGTCTACGGGCCTGACGGCGCCAGGATCTCCGAACGCCTCGGCGCCGCGAGCGTCGCCCCCCTGGACCCCAACGCCTCGGAACTCTGGCGTAGCTCCTACGGGGACACCCTCGCCGACCGCGGCCGGTTCGTTGGCATCGGGGAGGGACCGCTCGTCGTCGTCTCCTGACGGTTTAGGCGTCAGGTTTCAGGTCGCCTCCTTCGGAGGCTGTCAGGTGACAGGGGTGTGGTGCGTGGCCTGGAGCCCGGCGTCGGCGAGGCCTGCCCGATAGGGGTGGCATCTTCAGTCTACGGGACCTTGGGATCTAGAATCCCAAGACCTCCCGCCCGCTGCCTCTAGTCGCGTCCGTCCTTGGGGCTCTTCTCTCGCATCTCGCGCCAGATCGTGCGGCCTACGAGAAAGAAGCAGAGTCCGGCGATGCAGGCTATGACCACCCCGATGACGTTGGTGAGCCCCGAGGGCTGCCCGACGGCCGAGACGGCGAACGAGGCGATCAGGGCGAGGCTGACGGCGGCCATCACCGCGGCCATCGACACCACCCCTACCCGTAAGATCAACCCCACACAACCCGAACGCAACCGACCCCTCCCGGAAACCTCGTCACGCCAGCAAACGCCGCGTAACTATACCCCCGCCGCGTGTCTCTGGCCCGCACCGCCGGGGCACTTGACAACGCGTTCTGAGCATGTAAAATACGAGTTTGGCAAGTTCCTAAAAACAGCCTGTAACCCCGGATAACCAAACTTCCGAGCGCTGGAAATCACGGCCTCTGCGGCTCCGTTCGCGCTGCCGTGGGTACGGGGGCGAGAGACGGGCTGACGGGTTGGCGTTATAGCACGAGGCAGAGGAGGGACGCAATGGCAGTAACAGAGACCAGAGGGCGCAGGACGGAGCGGACGTCGGAGACGCCGGATCTCATACCGGGCTACTTCGCGCGCATCGACAAGGGGAACCTCCTCACGCACAGGGAGGAGATCAGCCTCTCCAAGGCCGCCGAGGCCGGGGATGACCGGGCCCGCAAGAGGCTCGTGGAGAAGAACTTGAGGCTCGTCGTGAGCGTGGCCAAACGGTACCGCGGGATGGGTCTACCTTTCGAGGATTTGATCCAGGAGGGCAACGTGGGC
>CADCVI010000248.1 GCA_902806105.1 uncultured Rubrobacteraceae bacterium | reverse complement strand
AAGTGGTAGCCCACCGCAGCCAGGTTCGCCCCGGCCTCGGCGGTCACCGCCCTGATCGAAGTCCCCTCGAACCCGCGCTCGGCGAACAGCCGCTCGGCGGCGTCGAGGATCCTCGTCTTCGTGTCGGCGGCCGTCCGTCTCGCGTCGGTAGTCATTCCCGAAACTCCTTCTCCGCTTCCCTTGACATCTTAGCATACGTCTGTATCATGCAAACGAACGAATCAAACGAACGTATAAAGGGGGCGACATGCTCGGGGCGAAGACGGACGTACTGATCGTTGGTGCGGGACCCACGGGCCTGACGGCGGCGAACCTGCTGGCCCGGGGCGGGGCGTCTTTCAGGATCATCGACAAGAAGTCCGGTCCCGTCGAGGAGACCCGGGCGCTGGTGATGCACGCCAAGACCCTGGAGCTCCTGGACAGGCTCGGCCTGGCCGATCGGGCGGTCGAGGAGGGGCGAAGGCTCGGAGCCGCCGAGCTTCTCAAGGAGGGCAAGCGCGCCGGGAAGCTCTCCTTCTTCGACGACGGTCAGGCCGAGCGCACGCCCTACCCGTTCGTCCTGGTCTACGAGCAGGACAGGGCCGAGCGGCTCCTGATCCGGGGCCTCGAAGAGGCCGGTGGCGGGGTCGAGTGGGGCACGGAGCTCCTCTCGCTGGCACAGTCGCCGGACGGCGTCCGTGCGGCCATCAGGCATCCCGACGGCTCCGAGGAGACCATCGAGGCGGGGTGGGTCGTCGGCGCGGACGGGGCGAGCAGCCCGGTCCGCCACTCGCTCGGCCTGAGCTTCGAGGGCGGCACCTACGAGGAGACCCTGTTTCTGGCGGACGTGGATATGGAATCGGGGTTGGACTCCCGGCAGGCCCACATGGACCTGACGCGTGAGGGCTTCTACGGGTTCTTTCCGATGCCGGGCGAGAGGCGCTTCCGCCTCGTCGGGAGCGTGCCCGAGGAGCTGCGGGGGAGGGAGGAGATCACGGCCGGGGACGTCCAGGGGGTCCTGGACAGGCACAGCGGCTTGGAGACCAGGATCACGGCCGCGCGCTGGACCAGCGTCTACCGTGTCCACCGCCGCATGACCGAGCGCTTCCGCGTCGGGCGTATCTTTCTCGTCGGGGACGCCGCCCACATCCATTCCCCCGCCGGCGGCCAAGGGATGAACACCGGCATCGGCGACGCCTACAACCTCGGCTGGAAGCTGGCTCTCGTCGCGAAGCGCCACGCCCGCGAGACGCTCCTCGACTCCTACGAGGCCGAGCGCATGCCGTTCGCCCGCGCGATACTCAACGGCTCGGACCGGGGTTTCTCCCTGCAGGTCACGACCAACCCGCTCGCCCAGGGACCCAAGCTCTTCGCCGTCCCCCTGCTCTTCCGCCTCGTGTCGCTGATACCGCCCGTCAGGAGGCGGGCCTTCTGGCTCATATCCCAGCTCTGGACGAGCTATGGCGACAGCCCGGCCGTCGCCGGGTCCGGGTCGGCGAGGAAGGGGCCGAAGGCCGGCGACCGCGCCCCTTACGGCTTCTTCGAGGCCGGCCCGAACGCGGCGACGAGCCTCTTCGACCTGCTGGAAGGGACGGACCACCACCTGCTCCTGTTCGAGGGACCTGAGCCGGGGCCCAGGCTCGACGGTTTGGAGAGGGACGTCGTTGGGCTGCTGAGTAGATACGAGGCGACCGTCCCCATGCACCGCGTACCTGCGGAGAACGAGGGGCTGCACGAGCGCTACGGCGCCCGGACGCCGACCCTGTTCCTCGTCCGGCCCGACGGCCACGTCGCCTACCGGGGACCGGCGGCGGACGTCGTCGGCCTGGAGGCGTACCTCGACCGCTGGTTCGCGAGGCGCGGGGACGCGAAAGAGCACCGGGAAGCCGGGAAAGCCGCGGCGGGTGCGGCCGGCTAGCGCGGCGGGCGCTCCACGCGGGGCGGTCCGAGCCGTGGGCGAGCGGTGCCGGTAGGCTTCCTAACCGACGAGCAGCGGCGCCGCTACGGCCGCTTTGCGGCGGAGCCCTCCCCCGAGCAGCTCGCCCGCTTCTTCCACCTCGACAACGGGGACAGGGCGCTGACCGCAAAGCGTAGGGGCGACCACAACAGGTTGGGATTCGCCCTCCAGCTCTGCACGGCCAGATTCTTGGGCACCTCCCCCGCCGATCCAACGGAGGTGCCCGAGGGGCCGGTTCGTTAAGTGGGAGCGCAGCTCGGCATCGAGGAGCCGCTGTCCGTGCTTCCCCGGTACCTCGAGCGGGAGCCCACCCACCGCGAGCACGCCGCCGAGATCCGGGAGGAGCGCGGCTACCGGCCCTTCGGCGCCCAGCCCGAGCACTTCCGCCTCACCCGCCACCCATACGGCCAGGCGTGGGTCGCCGAGCGCCCCGGCGTACTGTTCGATCTCGCGGCCTCCTGGCTGTTGGAGCGCCGGGTGCTCATGTAGCCTTCCACGCCGTTCATCGTAGTCCCCGGCAAACCCCAAAGCCACACCGGAGGAACGTTGGACGCCCCCCTATTCACGCATCTTCCGAGAGCTTACGTTCCCGGAAGCCCACCCCTTCTGCTCGGTCCTCTCGATCGACCTTCCGCCTTCCCCGGATCGGCGATAGAGTCGAGGCGTAGGAGAAGCCCGTCGCCAAGCGGGAGGGAAGAAGAAGGAGGAGGATCGCGTGTCGGCAGAAGAGAACAAGGAGCGCAGCCGTTGACCACGCCACTCACGCGCGGTCTCGTCACGGCCGCAACCGCGCTCAGCGGCGTCGTAGCGGGCACGACCATCGACACGGGGGTCGTCAAGCTGCCGGCCTGGCGACGTCTCGGGGCGGAGCCCTGGGCGGCCTACACCCGCGAGGAGCTTCCCACCAGCCTCGTCTGGTACCCGGTGTTGGGGATCGGCGGGGTGCTGGCCAACATCGCGGCCGCCGTCTCCGTCCATCGCGACGGCGGGGCGGCGCGCTCGGCGGCCTTGCCCTCCCGAGCGGTGGCCATCCTGGCGGTCGGGCACCTGCTGACCACGGCCGGGGCCGTGCCCCACATGGTGAGGGTGAGGGAGACCGACGATGAGACCTCGTTGCGGGAGGCGCTGGAGGGCTTCACGCGGTGGCACCTGGCGAGGACCGGGATAGATGCCCTGACGTTCGCGGCGAACTTGTGGTCGCTCGCTTCGGTACGGAAGTCGTAGATCGAAGCCGTATAGGTTGCCCCCATCCCTTATTCGCGCATCTTCCGAGAGCGTTCGTTCCCGGAAGCCGCATGGCCCCGGTTACGAGCCGCTACAAGGGCTCGTGCGCCGTGGTGCTGTCGGGGGCCGAACCGATTAGCCCTTCGGGGCGACCTCGTCCCAGAGCTCGTTGAAGGCTATGGAGTCGAAGAAGGCTGTCGCCTCGACGACCAGCCCATCGCGAAACCTCATGAACCAGACGTACGTGTTCTCGTAGGGCTTCCCGTCGAGCCTCGTGCCCTCCCCGTCCCACAATACGATCACGGTGTCCCCGTCGGCGTATACCCCGCGCACGGCCACCGGTCGGAAACGCTCGGAGAACCTCGCGCCGAAGGGGGCGAGCACCTCCCCGACGAACTCTTCCTTGCTCGAGTAGGTCCTCGACGCCCGCGAGCGGCCGACGATCGTCCAGCGGAGGTCGTCGGCGAGCAGGTCGGTGATGTAGGCGGTGCCGTCTTGCCAGTCGCGGAAAGCTTTCTCGGCCCGCTCGCGGTTGCTTCTTTCGTCCATGACCCTCTCCTCCCTTCCGCTTTCCCAGCCCCGATAGGATATCGCGCACAGGTGGATTTTCGGCTGCGATGGGGGAACCGGGATCCCTTGGTACTCGTGCCCTATTCACGCTCCTTCCGAGAGCATACGTTCTCGGAAGATGCGCGAATAAGGGATGGGGGCAACCTATACGGCTTCGATCTACGACTTCCGTACCGAAGCGAGCGACCACAAGTTCGCCGCGAACGTCAG
>CADCVI010000247.1 GCA_902806105.1 uncultured Rubrobacteraceae bacterium | reverse complement strand
GAGGAAGTACCCGATAAAGAAGATCCCCGCCCCGAGCCCATAGACCGCGTCGCTGAAGCCAAGGTCCTCGTTCATCTGCAGCGCCGCGAACCCGACGTTCACCCGATCTAGAAACGACACGATGTACAGCACGAAGAGAAGGGGAATGAGGCGCAGCGTCGCCTTCTTGAGCGCCCTCCGTCCCGTCTCGCTGCGCGCCGCGTTCTCCACTCGAACCTCGCCCTCTCTGCGTGCCAAGAACCGGAGGCAGGTTAGCAACCTGCTCCCGTTGCCTCAACAGGACTTTTACCTACCCGCGCCCCAGCATCATAGGTGAGATCGAGCTCAGGTCGCCCCTGCCGCCAGTCGCGAAAAGCACGTCCTGTTCACGCAGCCGATACCTCTGCCCCGTCGGAACCGTCCGGCACGTCCTTGAGCTCCCCGTTCACTCCGACGGCCAGGGCTGGCCGCCGCAGATAGCCGAGATTTTCGGACCCGAGCAGCAGCGGACGTACCGGCTGGTCGAGGTTGGGCTTGCCGTAACCCCACCGGGAGACCTCGGCGTAGGGCATCGCGCTACCGGTAGGGACGATCCAGCACGCGCACGAGCTGCCTCCGGTTCATCGCGCTTGGCGACCTCCTAGTCGATGCCTCTGTCTGGCTTCAGTCCTTCCAGCTGCCCCTTCACGGCGTTCAGAAAACGGAGCGCGTCGCCGCCGTCCGTGACGCGGTGGTCGAAGGAGACCTCCAGGTTCATCATGCTGCGGATGGCTATGGCGTCGTCCACGACCACGGGCCGTTTGACGATGGCCTCGGCGGAGAGGATCGCTACCTGCGGGTGGTTGACGATCGGGACGGAGACTACGCTCCCCAGGGCGCCGGGGTTGTTGACCGTGAAGGTGCCCCCGGAGACGTCGTCGGGCGAGAGCCGGCCCTCCCGGGCGCGACACACGACGTCGTTTATTCTCCGCGCGAGGCCAAGAGTGTTCAGCTCGTCGGCGTCGTGGACCACCGGCACCACGAGACCGTCCTCGCGGTCCACCGCTATCCCGACGTTGATGCGCTTCCTGAGGACGATCCTGTCCCCGTCCCACACCGAGTTCAGGATAGGGTATTCCTTCAAGCCCTCGACCACCGCTCCGACCACGAAGGGCAGGTAGGTGAGCTTCACGCCCTCGCGCTCGGCGAACTCGCCCTTCAGGCCCTCGCGCAGGGCCACGAGACCGGTGACGTCCGCCTCGACCATCGTCCACGCGTGGGGCGCCTCGCGCTTGCTCTCGGACATGCGGCTCGCGATCGCCCGCCGGATGCTCGTCAGCCCCACGACCCGATCGCCCTCGTAGACCGGCGCCCTTTCGTGAGCTGGACCCCGTTCGGGTTCCGCTCCAGTCTCCGTAGCGACCGTTGGGGCAGCTGCGATCCTCGCGATGTACCCCTCGATGTCCTTCTTCGTCACCCGGCCACCGGCCCCGGTCCCCTCGACTTCGGAGATGTCTACCCCGTGCTCCCCGGCGAGCCGCCTGACCACCGGGGAGGATCGGGTGAGGCGCAGCGTCTCTGCGCTCTCGATGCCGTGGCCGTTCGTCCGGCCCTTCGCGTGCCCGTTTCTGACCGCGGCTCCGCTCGCTACCGGCTGAGCCTCCGTGCCGGCGGCGGGGAACTCCTCCGTGGGGGCATCGGCGGAGGGGGCCTCCCTGGGCGGGGTTGTTCCAGCGCGTTCCCCTTCCTTCGCGAGGGCGACGAGGGCGATCTCGGTCCCCACGCCGACCGTCGTCCCCTCGGAGACGAGCAGCTTCTCGATCCTGCCGGCGACCGGCGACGGCAGCTCGGCGTTCACCTTGTCCGTGTCTACCTCGGCGAGGGGCTCGTCCAGCGAGACCTCGTCCCCTTCGGCCTTGAGCCAGCGCGCTATCGTACCCTCCGTAACGCTCTCCCCAAGCCTGGGCATCGTCACCGGTTGGGCCACGGCTACCTCCTCCCGAGAGTCTCTAGTAGCGGGCGAGCTCGAGCATCGCCTTCTCTATCTTCGCGGCGTCCGGGACGAAGGAGTCCATCATAGATCTGGCGAAAGGTGCCGCCGGGACGTCCGGCGCCCCGAGGCGCATCACCGGGGCGTCGAGCCACTCGAAGGCCTCCCGCGCGACGATCGCCGCTATCTCCCCCGCCACCGACCCGGTCAGGTTCGCCTCCACGACGACGAGGAACTTGCCGGTCTTCTTCGCCGAACGCAGGATCCTCTCCCGATCCAGCGGATACAGCGTCCGGGGCTCGACGACCTCGGCCTCCACCCCATGCTCCCCAGAGAGCTTCTCCGCGACCTCCAGGACCTTGTGGAGCATGAAGCCGTAGGAGACGACGGTGAGGTCGTCCCCCTCGCGGTGGACCCTCGCCTCGCCGATGGGGACCTCGTAGTCCTCTTCGGAAACCTCCTCCTTGAGGAGTCGATAGGTCCGCTTGTGCTCCAGAAAGAGGACGGGGTTCGGGTCGCGGATGGCGCTCTTTAGCATGCCCTTCGCGTCGGCGGGAAACGTCGGGGCTACCACCTTGAGGCCGGGAGTGTTGCAGAACCAGGCCTCGATGCTCTGGGAGTGGTAGAGGCCGCCGCCGTGGACGGCGCCGTAGGGGATCCGGATGGTGATGGGGCAGTTCCAGGCCCCGTTCGAGCGATAGTAGAAGCGCGCCGCCTCGTTGACGATCTGGTCGAACGCGGGCGTTATGAAGTCCCCAAACTGTATCTCCGCCACGGGCCGCATCCCGTTCACCGAGAGGCCGATGGCGGCGCCCACGATCAGGCTCTCGGCCAGCGGCGTGTCCATCACCCGCCCGCCCCCGAACTCGTCCTGCAAGCCTTCGGTGACCCGGAAGACACCGCCGGCCCTCCCTACGTCCTCGCCGAGGACCATCACGGTCTCGTCGACGCGCATCTCCTCCGCGAGCCCATCGCCGATGGCCTGGAGCAAGCTCTTCGTCGCCATGACTTACCTCCCGGCGTAGACGGGGCCGAGCGCGTCTTCGGGCTCGGCCGGCGGCGCCTCCTCCGCGCTCCTGGATGCCTCGGCGACCTCGGACCTGATGCGGGCATCCACCTCTTCCCTGCCCTCGGCGTCGAGGACCCCGATCTCCTCTAAGTGGCGCTCGAAGCGGACGATAGGATCCTTGCGGCGCCAGGCCTCGATCTCCTCCCGCTCGCGGTAGCGCCGGTCGTCGTCGTTTGAGGAGTGAGCAGTGATGCGGTAGGTCTTAGCCTCGATGAGCGTGGGCCCCTCCCCCCTCCTCGCCCGCTCCAACGCCTCCCTCGCCGCCTCGTAGACCGCGAGGACGTCCATGCCGTCCACCTCCACCCCGGGGAAGCCGTAGCCTGCGGCCCGGCCCGCTATCGAACCGGCGACCTGCGCCTTCTCGGGGACGGAGATCGCGTAGGCGTTGTTCTGGACCAGGAAGACCACGGGCAGGTCGTGGATGCCGGCGAAGTTCATAGCCTCGTGCCAGTCCCCGCCGCTCGTGGAGGCCTCCCCGCCGCAGACCAGCACCACCCCGTCCTCGCCGCGCACCTTGAACGCCAGCGCCGTCCCCGTCGCCTGCGGGTACTGCACCCCGACGGGGGCCGAGGCGGTCACGATGTTCAGCTCGCGAGCGCTGAAGTGGTTGGGCATCTGCCGCCCGCCGCTGTTCGGATCCTCCCGCTTGCCCATGACGCTCAGAAACTGGTCGCGGGGCGTTTGCCCGAGGAATAGGGTCATCCCCAGATCCCGGTAGTACGGATACAGGTAATCGTGGCCAGGACGCATGTTGTAGACGGCCCCCACCTGCGCGGCCTCCTGGCCCTGGCAGGAGATCACGAACGGGGCCTTCCCCTGGCGGTTCAGGATCCAGGACCGCTCGTCCACCCTCCGGGCCAGAAGCATGTGGTAGTGCATCTCCAGCAGATCTTCGTTCGTCAGCCCCAGAACCTCGTGACGCGCACGCGCGTCCTTGACGTCCATGTCCCCACTCCTCCTTCCCCAAAAGCGGAGCTGGCAACGTTTCTTACATTGCGGATTATACAACCTGTCGTCTCGTGGTGGCCGACGGACGGACGCCCCTCCGGGAGGACCCGGACGGGGCCGCGGTTCCCAAACCGCGGCCCCGTCCGCCACGAACCGTCTGCGCTACCGGAAGATCCGGCGGGCCAGCAGGCCGCCCGCGATGAGCGAGGCTCCGATACCGATGGGGACCGGAAGGAGGCCGCCCGTGGCCGGCAGTATCTTTGTACCGCCGCCGTTGCCGTCGCAGAAGGAGACGCCGGCCTCGAGGGTCTTGTCCTCGTCGAGCTTCACGGTTCCGAAGTCCTCTATCACGCGGAACTCGGGGCCGAGGGGGCCGACCCCTATCGGCGGACCCTGGACTATCCGGACGGGCGAGAGCGAGAGCGGCTCGACATCGGGGGGCACGGGCCTGGGCCCCGGCGGGTACTTGTTCGCGGACAGGCTGCCGGTGTAGAGGCCGTCGCCGTCGGGGTCGGTGAGGGACGCCAGCATCACGCTCTCCAGCGTCGTGAAGCCCAGAAAGGTCGCGTCGGCGGGGGGCTCGCACTCGACGGCGAGCTCGAACGAGAGCGTGACGAGCTCCTCGCCCGGCGGTGGCCCGGGGGGCGACCCCCCGTCCTCGAGGATCACGATGCTGGATGCGTCGCCCTGCGTGGGATAGGACTCCGCGACGGCGCCCGCGTACGACGCCTCGACGATCTGCCCGACCACGATGTCCCCGAAGACGGCAGGAAAGGGCTCTCCCGCCCGCCCGTCCAGGATCTCCGTCTCGTCGGTGACGGTAAAGAAGCCCTTGGCAAAGCCCGGAGAGCTCTCGGGCGGCCCGGTTGGATCCCCCCAGTCCGAAGGGTCCTCCTCGACTAGGATCGCGGAGCCCGAGATGTCCGTGACGGTGCCCACGATGGTTCCGGAGGTCTCGACCGGGGGCGCCTCGGAGTCGTCGCCGCTGACGAGCTTGCTCCCGCCTGGCGCCTCCTGGGCTAGCCCGGGGGCGGCGCCCACGAGCATCACGGCCAGCACCGCCGCCAGCAAGACGATCCTTCTCACGGCCTTCCTCCTTCTCGGGGTTTCTCGGCCTCCAACCCGAGCCTGGCACAAGGACTCCGAACCCGCATCGTCCAAACGCATCAATAACGATCGCGGCTTCAAGACCACGGTCGGCCGAGCCGCGCGCATCCGGCCGTCTCTCTATCATCGACGGGCGCCGACCCGTCGCCCCCGGACCACGGTCGGAGCCTCCCTTCGCGCCAGCGCCGCGCCACCGAGGAGGGACAGCGGGCGTGGACGCTCCAGCGCCATCGGACATCCGCCGGACGGGCGCGGGCACGTTCTCCGGAGGCTCGGGCCGGTTTGCGGCTCGACCCGGGCGATCGCACCGCGTGACGGCCGGAGGGCAGCCCGCGGGTTGGGATCCGAGGAGGGCGGCACCCTCGCGACGAGCGAGTGCTCGCTCTGCGGGGGCTCTAGACCTCCCTGTATAGCGTTTCTGCGGCGCTGATGGGGTCGACCTCGCGCTCCCGGACCTTCTCCATGAGCCCGGCGTCCTCCCGGGAGAGGCGCTCGCGTATCCCCTTTTCGAGCTTGTTCGTCGCCCACGCGAGGACGAACTCCCTCATTGCGGCGAGACGGCGGGTCTCCATCCGGCCGCTCTCCTGAAGGAAGGTCCGGTGCTTCTCGATCTCGGCCTTCAACTCCTCGACCCCCTCGCCGTTGTCGCCACGGGTCAGCACTATCGGGGGGACGGGGGCTTCCGGGTCGAGCTCGTGGCCTATCTCGAGGATGGAGCGGACCTCGGCGGCGGCCCCTTTGGCCTGCGGGTGGTCGGCCTTGTTGATGCAGAAGACGTCCGCGACCTCCATGACCCCGGCCTTGAGGGCCTGCACCGAGTCTCCGGCGCCGGGCTGGAGGCACAGGACCACCGTATCCGCCGCCGAGGCGACCTCGACCTCGCCCTGGCCGACGCCGACGGTCTCGTAGAGGACCACGTCGATCCCGTAGGCCTCCATCGCCATCGCGGCGAGCCTGGAGGAGCCGGCGAGCCCCCCGAGGTGTCCCCGGCTACCCATCGAGCGGATAAACACGTCCTTGTCGAGGAAGTGGTCGGCGAGGCGGATGCGGTCCCCGAGGATGGCGCCCTTCGTGAACGGGCTCGAAGGGTCGACCGAGACTACCCCGACCTTCTTCCCCTCGTCGCGGTAGAGGCGTATGAGCTTCGCGATGATGCTGCTCTTGCCGACGCCGGGGGGTCCGGTGAAGCCGATAGTGGCCGCCTGCCCCGTGCGCGGGTAGATCTCCCGGATCATCTCCGGCACCGCCGGGTCCTCCCCCTCTATCCTGGAGATGATGCGCGCTAGAGCGCGCCTGTCGCCCCCGAGCAGCCGCTCGACGAGGTTGTCGTCTCTCACCCTGTTCCTCCTCCGGTTCGCCGCAGGTACTTTACCAAGCACCGCCGGCCACACACGTCCCCGTCACCCTTGTAGATAAGAGGTGAGAGAGACGGCGCACGGGCGCCGGGCTCGACAGACCAGGCCTCCTTCGACCGTCTCCGGGTAGGGATAGCGTGGCACGAACCTGTGCGCTGGCTAGGGACAGAGTCCCAGAGCGAGCGTTCGAAGGACGGATAAGGCTGCTCTTCGCAGCCGTTTGCTACCTTGGCCTCAGTCGCACCCCGCGCTGTTACGAGCGGTGGGCCGTGGAAGGCAGCCGGGGCTTCGTGTCCCCGACCGTTCGCTCCTACATCTCACGAATATGCGAGGTTGCGTATACAATGCGGTCTTATGCTGGCGATGCGCAAAGTAGCGCTCAAGGCCCTGCCGCTGCTGGTGGTGCTCTGGGCGGCCTTCATCATCTTCGGCGGGGCGCTGCGCCTCGTCGAGAAGGCGGAGCCGACCGAGGGTTCCACGGTCCAGACGGTCGCCGGTTTCTGCGCCGCCTTCGTGGCGCTCGCTGCGTGCGCTTACGTGGTGCGGGCGGTGCGCGGTCCGGGCTTCTTTATCAAGAGGGTCCTGACAAGGATCTTCGAGCCGCGCGATACCGTTGTGCCGAGAGCCTACGGACTACCTCCCCCATTCGGGGCACCTACCCTACATCTCCTTCAGGTGCTGCGCACCTAGAAGCCGGTCTCTTACCGGTTCCACCCGAACACGCTTTTTGAAGGAGCAAAGGAGGTGGCTCGTTTGAACGAGCCAGAGAACAAGCCCGTGGCGCCATGCGTGCCCACGCGGCCCGCGAGGCGGCCGTTCGCCGCCGTCGCAGGCATCTCGCTGCTGGCCGTCGTGATCGCGATCCTCGGAGCCTGCGGCGCCGAGGGCTCCGCCCCACCATCGGACCCCGCGGCCACGCAGGAACAGGCAACGAAAACCACCGGAGAAGCCCAGCCCGTGACGGCGGTCTCGGAGCCCGAAACAGACGGCGAGCTCGGTCCCCCGGTCCTCGGCGACGAGGACGCCCCCGTCACGATGGTCGAGTACGCGGATTACCAGTGACCGTTCTGCGGACAATTCGCCCGTGAGGCGAAACCGGAGCTTGTGGAGAAGTACGTCGAGGACGGGACGCTGAAGATAGAATGGCAAGACTTTCCCTACCTGGGCGAGGAATCGATGAACGCGGCGCTCGCCGCCCGGGCGGCCCAGGAACAAGGAAAGTTCTGGGAGTACCACGACCTGCTCTACCAGAACCAATCCTCGCCGGGGGCTTTCTCGGACGAGAACCTGGCCGCGCTCGCCCGGGAGGCCGGGCTGGACGTCGGAAAGTTCGAGGAGAGTCTGGCGTCCGGGGAACACCGTCAGGCCGTAACGGAAGCATTTACGGAGGGCCAGAGGAACGGCATAAGCGGCACCCCGACCTTCGTCATCAACGGTCAGACCCTGGTCGGCGCGCAGCCGGTAGAGGTCTTCGAGCAGGCAATCGAAGGGGCGTTGCAGGAGGCACAAGGTGGTTGAGGCATCCTACCTCGCGACGTTTCTAGGGGGCGTGCTCACGCTCCTCAGCCCGTGTAGCGCCCTACTCCTGCCGGCCTTCTTCGCCTACGCGTTCCAGTCCAAGGGCGAGCTCGTGAAGAAGACGGGCATCTTCTACCTGGGGCTTGCGACCACGCTCGTCCCGTTGGGCTTGGGCATCTCGGCGGTCAGCATGCTGTTCTACGGCCAGCGGAGCACCCTGATCCTGGTGGCGGGACTCCTGATCATCGCCCTTGGCATCTTCCAGCTTGCCGGAGGGGGGTTCGGTATCGGGCCCCTGGCGCGGCTGCAGGGGAGGATCAAGGGCGGGTCCGCCGGGTCGACCTACGCCCTCGGCGCGGTCTACGGCTTCGCGGGCTTCTGCTCCGGTCCCATCCTCGGCGCGGTCCTCACGGTGGCAGCCGCCTCCGGGGGTGCCCTGCAGGGGGCCGGCCTGCTCGCTACCTATGCTTTAGGCATGGCCGCCCCGCTCTTCGGGCTGGCGCTCCTCTGGGACCGCTTCGACCTCGGACGGCGGCGCTGGCTGAGGGGGCGGGAGGTCGGCCTGGGAAGGTTCAGGATCCACACGAACAACCTCGTGTCCGGGCTGATGTTCGTGGCCCTCGGGGTGGTCTTTATAGCCTACGAGGGCACCTCCGCCCTCGCAGGGTTCTACGAATCGAGGGGGGCGACGGAAGCGGTCTTCGCGGTCGAGCAGTGGGCCGCAGGCGTTGCCGGGAGCTTCCCGGTCGTCGCGGTGCTGGTCGCCGTCGGGGCGGTCCTGGCGTCGGTCCTCGCTTACAGGATTCTCTCGCGGAGGGGCGCCGCTAACGACGGGAAGAGTGGATAAAGCCGAGCCAAGGTAAACCGCCGCCGGGTAGCAGGAAGGCATTCCAGAGATCACCAAACGACCGAGGAGGTCGATTCGAGTTGCGGATCAGAAACATACTTTCGTGGGGCATCAGCCTGGCCATGGTAGTGGCGGGCCTCGCCCTCGTGGCGTTCTTCTTTCTTGGCCGGGGCCCGGAGGAGGGCACCGCCACAAACCAGGGAGACCCCGAGGGCTTCAACGTCCCCGAAGTAGAAGCGCCGCGGGAGGGGGCGCAGGAAGAGGCCGCCGGGGGGCCGGAGGACAAGACACTCACCGTCACCATCCCGAAGATGAGCCGCGTCGAGAACGCGACAATACCCAGCACCGCCGGCGACGACGAGGCGGCGCTGAAGGAGCACGCGGCGATACACCTGGAGGGGACGGGTTTCCCGTGGCAGGAGGAGGCGAACGTGTACGTGGCGGGTCATCGCCTCGGCTATCCCAACACGGATTCCTTCCTCGCGTTCTGGGACCTCGACGCCCTGGAGAACGGGGACGAGATTACGGTCACGGACGCCGGCGGCGAGGACTACACCTACAGGGTCTTCAAGGAGTTCGTCGTGGGCCCCGCCGACGTGCAGGTGACGGAACCCGTGCCCGGCAAGAACATCCTGTCGCTACAAACCTGTACGCTGCCGGATTACTCCGATCGTCTGATCGTCCAGGCGGAACTGGTAGAGAAAGCATAGCGAGGGCTCCGCAGGATAGAGTCCGACCGGCGGCGGGACGACGCTCTAAGCCCCACAGTACGAGCACAGAGCAGTTCGTCCGAGGAAAGCCCCGTCCGCCCGACTCCCACACCTCGGGCACCAGAGGCAACGGGGCCGGGCCCCTGCCGGCGGGGGCTTCACCCGGAAGATTAGGACCCGGCTTGAAGAAAAAGGGGGGCGTCCATAGAAAAGGACGCCCCCGCCACGACCCGAAAGTGCCGGTGCTAACCCTCCAGCAAAAGCGACTCCGGGTCCTCGATGAGGTCCTTGATCCGCACCAGAAACTGGACGGCGTCCGCGCCGTCGACGATGCGGTGGTCGTAGGAGAGGGCAAGGTACATCATCGGGCGTATCTCGACCTTCCCGTCCACGGCGATGGGGCGCTCCTGGATCTTGTGCATCCCGAGGATCGCGACCTGCGGCGTGTTGAGGATGGGCGTCGAGTTCAGCGACCCGAAGATGCCGCCGTTGGTGATGGTGAACGTGCCGCCCCTGAGATCCTCGAGGCCGAGCTTGCCGTCTCTAGCCTTCTTGCCGAGGTCGGAGATGGTCTCCTCGATGCCGGCGAAGCTCTTCCGGTCCGCGTCGCGCACCACCGGGACCACGAGGCCCTGCTCGGTGTTGACGGCCACGCCGATGTCGTAGTAGCGCTTCATGATCAGCTCGTCGCCCTGAAGCTCGGAGTTGATCTTGGGGAACGCCTTCAAGGCCCCTATGGACGCCTTGGTGAAGAAGCTCATGAAGCCGAGCTTGACGCCGTTGCGCTCCTGGAACGCGTCCTTGCGGCGGCTCCGGAGCTGCATGACGGCGGACATGTCCACCTCGTTGAAGGTGGTGAGCATCGCAGCGGTCTGCTGCGCCTCGACGAGCCGCTTGGCGATGGTCTGCCTCCGGCGCGTGAGCTTGACGCGCTCCTCCAGGTCGGCCCTGCCGTCCTGTGCCGCCGGGGCGGCCTGGGGCGCGGGCTTCTCCTCGCGCTGCCCGTTCTGCTCGGGAGCAGGGGCCTGGGTCTGGGTCCCGCCACCGCCCTGCTCACGAATAAGACGCTCCACGTCGTCGCGCGTGATCCTGCCGCCCGAACCGGAGCCCGAGACCTCGGCGAGGTCCACGTCGTACTCCTGCGCGAGCTTCCTCACGGACGGAGAAGCTCGGCCACTGCCGTCCTCGCGGTGCCCATTCGTCTCCTCGTCCGCAGGCTCCGCCTCCGGCTGCTGGGCCTCGGCCTGGGCCGGCTCGGCCTCCTCCTCGGCCTCTTCCTCCGCTTCTGGCTCGGGCTGCGGCGCGGACCCGTCACCCTCGCCTATCGTGCCTATAACTTCTCCGACGTTGACGGTCTCGCCCTCGCCCTTGGAGATGGATTCGAGGACGCCGCCCTCCTCGGCCTCGACCTCGAAGTTGATCTTGTCGGTCTCCAGCTCGACGAGGGCCTCACCGGCCTCGACGGCCTCCCCCTCGCTCTTGAGCCATTTACCGACAGTAGCGTCGGTAACGGATTCACCGAGCTCCGGGACGTGTATCTCACCGGCCACGCTTCACTCTCCCTTTCTACAAGCTACCAACGCTCTTGACCCTCTCCCGCCGCTAGTCGCCTACGGGGGTCTTCTCCTCGATCTTCTCGGGCGCATCTTCCTTGTTCGCATCGTCGTCCGCGCCCTTGAAGGCCTCGCGGATCACCTCCGCGTGCTCCTGCTTGTGGAAGCGCGCCGAGCCCTGCGCCGGGCTGGGACGGGAGGGCTTGCCGACGTAGCGGACGGTCAGATCGTCCCCGGCGAGCTCCCTGAGGCGCGGCTCCATGAACGTCCACGCCCCCATGTTCTGGGGCTCCTCCTGGACCCACACGATCTCCTGGAGGTTCGGATACCCGTCGACGACCTCCCTGACCTGCTCGGCAGGGAACGGGTAGAGAAGCTCGACGCGCGCCACGGCCGTGACCGAGTCCTCCTCCCGCGCCTCGCTCCCGGCAAGCTCCGTGTAGATCTTGCCGGAGCACAGGATGAGCCTCTCGACGGACTCGGCGTCGGCGCGCCTCTCCTCGTCGTCGATGACCGCCTGGAACTTGCCGTCCGTGAACTCTTCGAGCGCGGAGGACGCCAGCGGGTGCCTGAGGAGGCTCTTCGGGGCCATCACGATCAGGGGCCTCTTGTTATTGCTGAGCGCGGCCTGGGCGCGCAGGAGGTGGAAGTACTGCGCGGCGGTCGTGCAGTTGACGATGCGGATGTTCTCGTGCGCCGCGAGCTGCAGGTAGCGCTCCAGGCGCGCCGAGGAGTGCTCCGGGCCCTGGCCCTCGTAGCCGTGCGGCAGGAGCAGGACGAGCCCAGAGGTCCGGCCCCACTTGGATTGTCCCGAGACTACAAACTGGTCGATCATCGGCTGCGCGACGTTGGCGAAGTCCCCGTACTGGGCCTCCCACAACACGAGCGCCTCGTCCGCGTTCATCGTGTAGCCGTACTCGAAGCCGACCACGGCGATCTCCGAGAGCGGGCTGTTGTGCACCGCGAAGGAGGCCTTCGCCTCCGGGAGGTGCTGAAGCGGGACGTAGGGCTCGTTGGTCTCCACGTCGTAGAGGGCAGCGTGGCGCTGCGAGAAGGTCCCCCGCGCCGAGTCCTGGCCTGTGAGGCGAATGGGGACACCGTCCTCCAGCAGCGTCCCGAACGCGAGAGCCTCGGCGTGGCCCCAGTCTATCTTGTTGTCCTCGCCGTCGATCTCCCCGCGGTTCTTGCGGAGGAGCCGTTCGAGCTTCGGGTTCGGGTTGAAGCCCTCCGGGGTATCGAGGAGCGCCGCGTTGATCCGATGGAGCTTGTCGGCCGGGACCGCCGTCTCCGGGATCTCGACGAGCGGGGTGTAAGGCTGGTCCTCGACCGCGGCGTCCTCGTCGTCGAGGTTCTCGTTCTCCGGCTTCTTGCGGATCTCCTCCATCTGGCTCATGACGTCTTCGACCATCGCGTCGGCCTCGCCCGGCTCGATGATGCCCCGCTCCTCCAGCGTCTTCGCCCACAACTCGCGCACGGTCGGGTGGTTGTCGATGATCTCGTACATCTTCGGCTGGGTGTAGGCAGGCTCGTCGCCCTCGTTGTGGCCGAAGCGCCGGTAGCCGATGAGGTCGACCATGAAGTCCTTGGCGAACTTCTCCCGGTAGGCGTAGGCCATACGGGTGGCCGCGAGGCATGCCTCCGGGTCGTCGGCGTTGACGTGGACGACCGGGATCTCGTAGCCCTTCGCGAGATCGCTCGCGTAGGTGGTCGAACGGGCGTCCTTCTTCTCGGTGGTGAAGCCGATCTGGTTGTTGGTGATGATGTGGATCGTGCCGCCCGTCCGGTAGCCCGGGAGCCTGGAGAGGTTCAGCGTCTCGGCGACGACGCCCTCGCCCGGGAACGCCGCATCCCCGTGGATGAGGACCGGCAGCGAGGCCTCCTCGTCGCGCACGGGCTCTCCGGCCTCGTCGCGCTTCTCCTGGACGGCCCGGGCCATCCCCTCGACGACCGGGTCGACGTGCTCCAGGTGGCTCGGGTTGGGCGCGAGGTTTACGAGCACGCTCTGGTCGGCTATCTCGTCGCCGAGATGGTAGCCCCGGATGCCGAGGTGGTACTTGACGTCGCCGACCCAGGCGCCGCCCGGGGAGCTTGCGGCCGACGGGTTCTCGCCCTTGTCCGGCTGCTGGAACTCGCCGAAGATCCTCTTGTACGGCTTGTCCAGGACGTGCGCGAGCACGTTGAGGCGGCCCCGGTGCGCCATCCCGAGGACCATCTCCGGGGTGCCCGCGTCGGCCGCCGAGCGGGCCAGGCCGTTGAGCATCGGCACGACCATGTCCACGCCCTCGACGCTGAAGCGCTTCTGCCCGAGAAACGCCCGGTGAAGGAACTTCTCGAAGGAGTCCACGCGCGTGAGGCGCATCAGGAGGCGCTTGGCCGACTCGCCCTCGTGGCGGCGGTAGAAGCGCCCGGACTCGACGGCCTCCCGGAGCCAGAAGCGCTCCTCTGGGTTGGTCACGTGGCCGAAGTCGTAGCCGGTGGTGTTGCAGTAGATGTTCCGGAGTTCCTCGGCGGCCTCGCGCGCGTTGCTCGTGCGCTCGGCGACCGGGCCGCCGACGATAAGGGTCGGCAGGTGCTCCAGGTCGTCGTCCGTGATCCGGTAGAAGGTCGGGTCCAGCGTCGGGTCGCCGGTGGGCTCGCTCCCCAGCGGGTCGAGCCGGGCGGCCATGTGGCCGAAATCCCTTATATGCCTGACGTGCTTGGAGGCCCCGACGGCCTTCTCCACGTCGAGCTCGACCGTCACGCCCGCGGCGGCGCCGTTTTGGGAACCGTTGGCGCCCGAAACATCCTTGGGCGGCCCCCACTCCTCGAAGAAGCTCCTCGTCCGCCCGTCGACGGAGTTCGGGTCCTCCCTGAACCTTTCGTACAACTCCAGAACGTAGCCGAGGTTAGGGCCGTAAAACTGGCTCTCGGTACGGTTTTCCAACGAGATCACACCCTCACGTATCGTATTCGCACGTTTCGGCCGGGCCGTCCTCACGCGGCCAGACCTCACCATCGCGGCGTCGGCGCCGCATCTTTCTCCATACTACCGCATCTCTACAGGGGGTTCTTACCCCAAAAGGCGCGCCAACCCACCCTCGAATGCGCGCTTTTATGCCGCTGAAGGCCCCTAGCCTCCGGCGTTGCCGAGCGCCGAGCGGAGGTCCTCCGCCATCCCCGAGTGACCGAACTTCTCGGCCTTGCCGACGCCCTCCCGGTACACGCCCTGCGCCTCTTCCCCGCGACCCAGGCGCTCCAGCACCTCGCCGAGCCTGAGGTAGGCGTTGCCCTCGTCCTCGTGCGAATCGAGGTAGCGTCTCAGGACCGCCGCCTCGTCCTCGTCGCGGCCAGCCTTCCCGTACTCGTTTGCGAGGGCCAGCAGGCCGGTCGGGTTGTCCGGGTTGTCCGCGAGCATACGCTCGAAGTACTCGATCCTGTTCTCCAAAAGTGGCCTCCCTCGCCTCTCTTAACTTCGCGACCTGCGGGCTTTCGCGGCCCATCGTGCGCTAGTATAGGGCAAGTAGATTTTCGTCCAGAGGTTATCCGGAGATATGAGAGCAGGGGGAAGCAATTGACGCGTTTTGAGACCCGGGCCGTCCACGCCGGCGAGCGCCGCGCCGGGAAGAACGGCGAGAGCCCGAACGGCGGGGGCTTCTACCCGGTCTCGACCCCCGTGTACCTCTCGACCACCTTCTCGCACGAGGAGATCGAGCAGACCGACAAGGTCCTGGGCGGCGAGGAGCCGGGCTACAGCTACGCGCGCTACGGCAACCCCACGGTCACTGCCTTCGAGGAGGCGGTGGCGGCCCTGGAGTGCGGCGGGGAGCCGAACGGGACCCGCGCCTTCGCCTTCGCCTCCGGGATGGCTGCGATGCACGCGGCCCTGGCGGCGGCGGAGATCGGCGGCGGGACCGTGCTTGCCGCCGAGCAGCTCTACGGCTCTACGGCGACGCTGCTCGTCCAGGTCTTCGGGGCGGCCGGGGTCGAGGTCCGCTTCGTGGACGTCTCGGACCTCGACGCCGTCCGCAAGAAGGTCTCCGAGCTCTCGCCCCGGGCCGTGGTCGTGGAGACGGTCTCGAACCCGCTGCTGCGCGTCGCGGACATCCCGGCGCTCGCGGAGATCACGCGCGAGGCTGGCGCGACCCTGATCGTGGACGCCACCTTCACCACGCCCTACCTCCAGCGCCCCCTGGAGCTCGGGGCGGACATCGTCGTCCACAGCGCGACGAAGTACCTCGCCGGACACGGCGACCTGACCGCCGGCCTCGTGGTCGCGGGACCGCCCTACGACGGCGCCCTCGACTCCCTGCGCAAGCTTGTCGGCGGCACCCTCGGCCCGTTCGAGGCATGGCTCGCCCTGCGCGGCCTGAAGACCCTGCCCCTGAGGATGGAACGCCAGTGCGAGAACGCCAGCGAGGTCGCGGCATACCTCGCGAGCCACCCGAAGGTGGCGAAGGTCAACCACCCGTCCCTCAAGGCGCACCCCGACTACGAGGTGGCTCGCCGCCTGCTGGACGGCTCCGGGGGCCTGCTCTCCTTCGAGCTGGCGGTAGAAGAGGCGGACGGCGGACGGTCGGAGGCGTTCAGGTTTCTGAACGCGCTGAAGCTCTGCGTCAAGGCGCCGAGCCTCGGGGACGTGTACACGCTCGCCATCCACCCGGCGAGCGCGTCCCACCGCGAGCTCTCGCCGTCGCGCCGCAAGCGCCTCGGGGTCGAGGAGAGCATGATCCGCCTCTCCATAGGCATAGAGCACCCCAGAGACATCGTCGCCGACCTGGAACAGGCCCTGGAGAGGGCCTAGGAGGTTACGCCTCGTGTGCGCACCCGAGCCCGACGAACGCCCCGATAGGGAAGAGTACGTCCTCGACACCCCGGCCGTCCGCTCCTTTATAGCCGGGGTGAGGGAGACGATCTCGAAGGCCAACGGCCCCGAGGAGGCGGTCGAGGCGCTCCGTCCCCGCTTCTCGGAGCTTCTGGCGGACGACGGGTGGCTCCCGGAGGAGTACCGCTCGCCGGTTCCCGATTCCGGGATGGGCGGCGGTATCGGCCAGTGGCTCCTGTTCCGCTCGGCGGAGCGGGACCTCTCCCTCTTCTCCCTCGTCGTCCCCCCGGGCTCCGCGACCCCCGTCCACGACCATCTGGCCTGGGGCCTCGTCGGCCTGTACAGGGGCGAGCAGGAGGAGACCGTCTACGACCCGCGCGAGGGAGAAGGCGGCGAAGGGCTGGCCGTGGCGGCCCGGCGCACCATAAAACAGGGGGACTTCTACCCGCTCCTGCCGCCGAGGGACGACGTGCACGCAGTCCGCACGACCTCCGCGGTGACTTCCGTCTCCATACACCTGCTCGCCAACGACACCGGCTGCATCTGGCGCCACTCGTACGACCCCGGCACCGGGTCCGTCTCCCCGTTCCGCAGCGGCTACGCGAACCGCCCCTGCCCGCCAGACCCCGGAAGGTAGGGGGCACGGGCATGAGGCGCCCCCTGATCTGCCTCGCAATCTTCCTGGCCTCCCTCTCCTGCGGGCCGATGATCGCTACCTCGCACGCTCAGGACGAAGCTCCGGTGGTCTACGTCGCGCGGGTGGATGGGCCAATAGACGGGCGGACGGCGGGTTACGTCTCTCGCGTCGTCTCGGAGGCAGAAGAGCAGGGCGCCGCGGCCGTTGTCCTGGAGCTCGACACCCCCGGCGGCAGCCTCGACGCGACGGAGAGGATCGTGCGTGCCGCGAGCAACGCCGAGGGGCTGGCGGTGGTGGCGTACGTGACCCCGCGCGGGGCCCGGGCCGCGAGCGCGGGAACGTTCGTCGTGATGGGGAGCGACGTGGCGGCGATGGCGCCCCAGACGAGGCTCGGGGCCGCACACCCGGTCCGCTCGACGGGCGAGGATATAGGGGGGGCGCTGGGCGAGAAGGTGACGAACGACGCGGCGGCGCTCATGGCGGGCCTGGCCGACGCCCACGGCAGGGACGAGGCGTGGGCCGAGAGCGCCGTGAGGGAGAGCGCGGCGGTCGACGCCTCCGAGGCGCTGGAGCTCGGGGTGGTGGAGAGCGTCGAGCCGGACCTCGCCGCCGTACTCTCCGGGGCCGACGGCACCCGGGTGGAGCCGAAGGGCATCGTGCTCCGGACGGCCGGCGCCACGCTCGTCCAGAAGCCGCCGGACTTCGAGGAGCGGACGGGCATCTCGCCCTACCTTCTCTGGACCCTGGCGGGGCTCGCAATCCTCTCCGTCGCGCTGGCGGCCCTCGGATACTGGAGGATGGTCCGCGGGCGGGTTACCACCGGTGCCGAGGGCATGATCGGGGAGGTCGGCACCGTCCGGCGCACGGTGGTCGAGGGCACGGGCGGCCTGGTCTTCGTCCACGGGGAGCGCTGGCGAGCCCTTCCGGAGAGACCGGAGTACGCCCCCATAGATGCGGGGACCAGGGTGGAGGTCGTCGCCCTCCGGGAGGGTGCGGTGGTCGTGCGCCCCGCAGGAGGAGGCGAGTAGATGCCGACCTCTCAAGGAGCGCTGTTCTCGCCGCGCCGCCCGGGAACTGCTGCCCGCGTTCGGGCTCGCCCGGGGCATCCTTCGGGAAGTAGACGCGGGGCTGACGAGGTGAGAGAGTTGAGTCTGGACGGGGGATGCGCGTAGCAGAGGAGGTCGGGCGCATGGCCGGGACGCACTACTCTCCGGAGGACAGGAAGATCAGGGCGGGCGTCGACCGGCCGCACTGGATCTTCTCCTCGTACCTGCCGCTCGCCCTCTTCCGGTAACCTCCAGGGACCAAGCACCCCCATCCAACACGCTACGGTATCCTCAAGATCGACCACCGACAGGGAGACGACATGCCTAGATTGAGCGTTATGGGCCACCCCGTACACCCCATCCTCCAGGCCATCCCGGCCGCGGTGCTGCCAGCGTCCACCACGTTCGACGCCCTGGCGTTCCTGAGCGGCAAGGAGGGACTAAGCGAGGCCGGACGCTACAGCCTGATCTTCGGCCTCCTCGGCGGCGTCGGCGCCGCAGCTACCGGCATCCTGGACTACTACGAGATAAAAAACAGACCGGTCCGTAACATCGCGATGTACCACGGCCTCTCCAACGTGGCGCTCATGGCTAGCTACTCCGCGAGCCTGCTCCGCCGCAAGGGTGGCCGCGCCGACGGCACGGCCCTGCTCCTCTCGGGCCTCGGCGCCTCCCTCATCGGGCTCTCGGGCTACCTCGGCGGCGAGCTTGTCTACGAGCACGGCGTGAGGGTCGGCAGGGATCACGACGGCATCCCCGGGGCATCCTAGCGGTGGGGGAACGTAGTCCGGCTTCGGGATGGTCCTGAGCGCTCCGGGGCCGCAGATCCGCTACGCACGGAACTTTAGGGCTCGATGAGCCGGGTATCCGGGAAGGTGGGCTTCGTCGGGCTCGGGATCATGGGCGCGCCGATGGCCCGCAACCTTTTGGCCGCGGGCTACGAGCTCGTCGTGTACAACCGGAGCCGGGCGAAGGCGGAGGGGCTCGCCGGGAATTGTGCGGTCGTCGCCGAGAGCCCGGCCGGGGTTGCCAGGGGAGCGGAGGTCGTTGTAACCATGCTCCCCGGTCCACCGGAGGTCGAGGCGGTCTTCGGGGAGATGCTCGGGGCGGCGGACGAGGGCACGCTCCTCATCGACATGAGCACGAGCTCGCCGGTTCTGGCGCGCGGGCTCGCCGCCGATGCGCGGGAGAAGGGGATAGGGGTGCTCGACGCGCCGGTCTCGGGCGGGGACGTGGGCGCGATCGAGGGGACGCTCTCGATCATGGTCGGTGGAGAAGAGGCGGACTTCGAGCGGGTCCGTCCGCTCTTCGAGGCGATGGGCCGGACCATCACGCACGTCGGCGGGGCCGGGGCGGGCCAGACCGTGAAGGCCTGCAACCAGATCGTGGTGGCGCTCGTGATCGAGGCGGTCTCGGAGGCCCTGGTGCTCGGCGAGCGGGCCGGGGTCGAGCCGTCGAAGGTCCTCGACGTCCTCTCCGGCGGGCTCGCGGGGAACAAGGTCATGGAAGTGAAACGCGAGAAGCTCCTCTCACGGGACTTCTCGCCGGGCGGGAAGTCCCGGTTCCACCTCAAGGACCTCGGGATAGCCCTCGCGGCGGCCCGGGAGAGCGGCGTTCCGCTGCCGGTGACGGCGGTGGTGAACCAGATGTTCGGCGCGCTCGTGGCCGGAGGACGGGGGGACGACGACCACTCCGCCCTCCTCGCCCTCCTGGACGGCTGGGCCGGACCGATGGGCGCGGGGAAGGAGTAGGATCCCCGTCCGGGGAGACGCCGACGGTACGTACGGCGCTTCTACGGATCCGGTAAGAACAGTCGGGGAGACAAGATGCGGAAAGGCATCTTCTACCTGGGCGACGGTTCGGCGACCTTCGGGATCGCCGTCTACGGGCGCAACCTGCCCGGGGAGCCCGCCGTCCTCGAAGCCGCACTGCGAAGCCTGCACGAGGGCTTCCTCGCGGAGCCCGAGGTCGCACGGATGCTGAGCGGGGCGAGCCCGGAGGAGACCATGACGAGCCGGATCTTCGCGTCGAGCGGCTACGGGGTCAGGCGCACGGAGGCGGGCCTCCTGCGCGTCGGGGACGCGGGCGGCACGAGCCATCCCGTGAGCGGTGAGGGGATCGGCTTCGCGCTCCAGGCCGGGCGCCTCGCCGCCGGGTGGGC
>CADCVI010000246.1 GCA_902806105.1 uncultured Rubrobacteraceae bacterium | reverse complement strand
GCACCACGCGGAGGGACGAGCCGGGATCGTAGCGGCGAGGCGCGGGCAGGACCCTTCTAGCCGACCGGTCGAAATTTCGAGGGCGGGGCCCTCTCCAGCCGGTGGCAACCACCGAGGTTCTCACGACCTCTCGCCCCGGGGCTACGCCAGCGCCGAGATCTCCTCTTCCCCGTAGCCTAGCTCCCGGAGGATCGCCCCATTGTGCTCCCCGACCTTTGGGATGGGCGCCATGACGGGCTCCGTCCCCGCGAGCGTCGCGGGCGGCAGGAGCGCCCGCAGGGGGCCGACCGGAGAGCCGAACTCGCGCCAGCGCTCACGCGCCGCAAGCTGCGGGTGCTCGAGAAAGCCCTTCACGTCGCGCATCCTGGCGTTGGCGATTCCGGCCCCCTCCAGCCTCTCTATGACGTCCTCCGAGGAGCGATCGGAGAAGACGCCCTCGATCTCGGCATGAAGCGCGTCGCGGTTCTGGACGCGCTTGGAGTTGGAATCGAAGCGCTCGTCCTCGGCCATCCCGTCTCTGCCCAACGCCTCGTCACAGAACTTCTTCCACTCCCGCTCGTTCTGGATGCCGAGGAAGACGACCTCCCCGTCGCCGCACGAGAACGGCCCGTAGGGTGCTATCGCCGCGTGGGAGGCCCCGCTCCTCTTTGGTTCGGACCCGCCATAGCCCGCGAAGTAGGCCGGGAAGCCCATCCATTCGCCCAGCGCCTCCAGCATGGAGACCTCGATCGTCGCCCCTTCGCCGTTCCTCTCCCTCCTCAAGAGCGCCGAGAGGATGCCCGAGTAGGCGTACATCCCGGCCGCTATGTCCGCGACGGAGATGCCGACCTTGGAGGGGGTCTCCTCCGTGCCAGTGATCGAGACGAGGCCGGCCTCGCACTGCACCAGGAGGTCGTAGGCCTTCTTCTTCGTGTAGGGGCCGCCCTCGCCGTAGCCCGAGATCGAGCAGTGGATCAGGCGCGGGTGCTCCTCCCTGAGCGCTTCGGCCCCGAAGCCGAGCCGCTCGGCCGCGCCGGGGGCGAGGTTCTGAACGAAGACGTCGGCCCCGGCCAGAAGCTTGCGGAGAGCCTCCTTTGCGACGTCCTGCTTGAGGTCGAGGGCGAGGGACTCCTTCGAGCGGTTGAGCCACACGAAGTGGCTCGCCAGGCCGTTGACCGTCTCGTCGTAGCCCCGGGCAAAGTCTCCGACGCCGGGGCGCTCGACCTTTATGACTCGGGCGCCGAGGTCGGCGAGCTGGCGGGTGGCGAAGGGGGCTGCGACGGCCTGCTCCAGGGAGACTACCGTCATGCCTTCGAGCGGCAGCACCTAGAAGGACCTCGGCATCCCGAGCACGTGCTCGCCGACGTAGGAGAGGATGAGGTTCGTGGAGATCGGGGCTACCTGGTAGAGGCGCGTCTCCCGGAACTTCCTCTCGACGTCGTACTCGGCATCCACTCCGTAACCGCCGAGCGTCTGCATGGCGACGTTGGCGGCCTCCCAGCTCGCGTCGGCGGCGAGGAGCTTCGCCATGTTCGCCTCCGCGCCGCACTTCTCGCCCCGGTCGAAGAGGCCCGCGGCCTTTTGGACCATCAGGTTCGCAGCCTCGAGGTTGGTGTAGGCGCGGGATATGGGGAACTGTACGCCCTGGTTCTGTCCGATTGGCCGCCCGAAAACCTTGCGCTCCTTCGCCCTTGCTACGGCCCTGTCGAGGAAGAAGCGGCCGTCGCCTATGCACTCGGCGGCGATCAGGATGCGCTCGGCGTTCATGCCGTCGAGGATGTAGCGGAGGCCGTTGCCCTCCTCTCCGATACGGTTCTCCGCCGGGACCTCGACGCCGTCGAAGGAGAGCTCGTTCGTGAAGTTGTTCATCATCACCCGGCGCCTCGCTACCTTGAGGCGGTCGACGTTCTCCCGCAGGTCCACGATGAAGACGGAGAGGCCGTGGGAGCGCTTCTCGACCTCCTCCAGCGGGGTGGTGCGGGCGAGCAGGATCATGAGATCCGAATATTGCACCCGGGAGATGTAGATCTTGCGTCCGTTGACGACGTACTTGTCGCCCCTACGCTCCGCGAAGGTCGTGATCTGGGTGGTGTCGGTGCCCGCGTCGGGCTCCGTGACGCCGAAGGCCTGGAGCCGGATCTCCCCGCTCGCTATCTTCGGCAGGTACTCCCTCTTCTGCTCCTCGGAGCCGTGCCTGAGGAGTGTACCCATCGTGTACATCTGGGCGTGGGCGGGGTTGGCGTTCGCGCCCGAGCGGTTGGCCTCCTCCAGGATGGCGCAGGCGGCCGTGAGATCCAGCCCCATCCCGCCGTACTCCTCGGGGATGAGGGCTCCGAGGTAACCGCTCTCTGTCATGGCACGCACGAACCCCTCGGGGTACTCGCGCTTCGCGTCCAGATCCCGCCAGTACTCGTTCGGGAACTTGTCGCAGACCTCCCGCACGCCCCGCCGAAGCTCCTGCAATCCCTGGTCTTCCTTTATCACGTCCGTTCCTCCTTACCGCGTCGCACGCGGGTCGTGTGTCCTTGCCTACCGTGCGGGCAGCAGATCGCGCAAGGTATCTTCTTTCTCCAGGTTCCAGGCGCGCTCGATGATGCGTTGTACCTCCTCGGGTGACGTACCGCCCCCGTACTCCGCCAGGCGCCGGGCCTTTTCTTCGATCTCCTCGCGGCTCAGGGTGTTGCCGGGGTCGCCCTTCGGCACGTCCACGCGGGACTCGATAAGTTCACCGTCGATCTTCTCGACCTCGACGAGACCGATCCAACGCTCCGGGTACGCCGCGTCGATCTCGGGATCGAGGACCATCTCCACCCTGTCGTGGAAGTCCCTGATCTCCTGGTCACGCAGCGCTTCTTCGGTGAACTCCGTGATCCCGGCGCGGCCGTGCAGCGCGACGAGGGCGAGGACGAAGCCCATCGAGAACTTGGACTGGTGGATCGTCCGAGGGTCCACGACCGGCCCGAGCACGTCGATGGCCGCCGCATGTACGCGGGCCCGGACGCGGCGGATGCTGCCCACGGTCAGATCGTGCTCTTGCATCGCGTGGATCAGAGCGTCGGCGGCGGGGTGCGTGTGGCGGCAGGAGGCGTGGAACTTGAAAGAGGTCTCCGCCACGGCCCACCGCTCCCCGAGTCCCTCGGTGAGCTTCCGCGGATCGGCGTCGGTGGACATGCCCGCGGCCATGCCCTGCGCCCCTTCCAGGATCTGCCTTGCCCCGGTGAAGCCGTCCCGGGCGAGGTAAGCGGCGAGGAGCCCGTCTGCGGCGGCCTTCGCGGTGTGGAGCTGCTTGGAATCCGCGGCGTCGCGGAGGAACTCCCACAACCCGGCCGCCTGGGTGCCCGCGGAGCCGAGGGCGTGGAGCATCGTCGCTTCGTCCGACTCCAGGAGGTGAGCGACGGCGACCGCGGCGGCGATCGTGCCGGCCGTCCCGGTGGTGTGAAAGGTCCTGTAGTGGCTGCGACCGAGAAAGGCCCCGACCCTCACCCCGGCCTCGTAGCCGGCGGCGCAGGCGGCTATAAAATCACGCCCCGTGGCTCCGGTCTCTTGGGCGGTGGCGAGGGCGGCGGGGAAGACCACGGTGGCGGGGTGGAAGACCGCTCCGTTGTGCACGTCGTCCTGCTCGACGACGTGGGAGGCGGCGGCGTTGACGAGCGCGGCGAAGAGCGGAGAGGTGCGCCTCCTGGAGGGGATGATTTCGCTCGGACCACCATCCGGGCCCATCGTCGCCGCGAAGGATTCGAGGGCGCGCACCGGCCTCGCACCCCGGCCCGCGAGCGCCGACGCCGCCCAGTCGAGGAAGAAGTCCTTTGTGCGCCCGACAACCTCCCCTGGCAGGTCCTCGTAGCGCAAGCCGGCCAGGAACGAGGCGAGCTCTTGGGTGCGGTTGTGGGTCGCGGTGGTCTCGCTCATACTTTCTTTCCTTTCCCGTCTCTGAGGATCGGGCGAAGCATCTACCGGGCCTTGCCCTTCTTGCAGACCGCAACGATGCACCCGAAGGCCATCGCCTCCTTACCTTTTCCGTCCCGCAGGCTATCTTCGCGGTGACGATGCCTGCTCAGTGACTCGAATCGGGAGCAAATGTTCCCCGCGCCGGCAAC
>CADCVI010000245.1 GCA_902806105.1 uncultured Rubrobacteraceae bacterium | reverse complement strand
CTCGTCCGGCACGTTTGACTTGTTCCCCGCGAGCTTCTGGAACGGCGTGCCGCGCCGCGTCGGAATGCCGAGCAGCTCCTCGAGATAGGCGTCGATGCCGTTCACCAGAGCGCCCTCGCCCGAGACGAAGACCTGGGCTACCTCGCGAGATCCCGGCTGCGAGTAGTGGTACTCGATCGATCGCTGCACGTCCTCGGCCAGGGCCTGCACCGCGTCTTCGAGGCCCCGCCTCACGTCGTACATGAGCGCCGGGTCGAACTCGTCGTCGCGTTTGCCGAGGTCGACGCCGCCTGACCCCTCGTCGTCTTCCACCGCCTCCGGCCCGAGCCTCACGTTCGGGTTCATCAGCAGGCGCTCGGCCTCTTCCTCGGGGACATCCGCTACCTCGGAGACGACCTGGGCCAGGTAGCCCGACCCGCCCGGGATGAAGCGCGTCAGCGTCGGGGAGCCGCTCTGGGCGATGACGAGGTTCGTTATCTCCGTCGCCACGTCGAGCAAGAGGATCGCACCCTCGTCGTCGAAGAGGGCGTTGGGCAGCGTCGAGCGGACGAGGGAGAGCGCCTTGACGTCCACGCCCTGAGGACGCAGCCCGGCGGCGCGTATCACCGAGGCGTAGCGCCCGATCATGTCCTTCTGCGCCGCTACTATGAGTATGCGGTCGAGGTCCGACCCCTCGGCCGCGGGCCCGAGCACGACATAATCCAGGCTAGCCTCGTCGATCGGCATCGGTATGTGGTCCTGGGCCTCGAAGTTTATGGCGCCCTTGAGGTCTTCCACGCTCATCCTCGGGAAGTCCAGGAGGCGCACGACGACCTTCTGGTTCGCGACCCCGAGGTAGACGTTCTTCCCCTTGAACGAGTGCGAGCTCCAGAACTCCTTCAACTCGGCGGCGAGCAGGTCGTGGTCGGCGACCTCCCCCTCGGAGATCGCCCCGGCTGGGAGCTTCCGGTAACCGACGTGCTGGAGCGTGTAGCCGCCCCCGGACTGCGTGACCTGGACCGCCTTTATCGCCCCTCGATCTAAGTCCAGCCCGACGGCCTGCTGCCTGAACCGCCCCATCCCCCTAAGCCTCCCCGATCACGGCCAGAAAGAGCTCGCTGTAGGAGCTCCAGATCCGCGGCCCGGCGAAGGACACCAGGACCCCCGCCACGGCGAGAAATACCCCGAACGGGAGCGCGGTCCTCCGCTGCATCCTCCCCGTCACCAGGAGGACCCCCGCGACGACCGCCCCCAACAGCGCCCCGAGAAAGACTGCCAGAAACGCATAAAGCCCGAGAAACGCCCCGAGCATCCCCCCCATCTTCACGTCCCCCATCCCCATCCCACCGGGACGCGCGATCGCGAGCGCAAACAAAGCCCCCGCCACCGCCACGGTCGAGAGGACGTAAACCCACCACCGCGACGGCTCCAAGATCACGGACAGAACGAGCCCAGCGGCCGTCGCCGGGAACACGATCGCGTTCGGCAGCAGCCTGTGTTCGAGGTCCGTCCCCGCGAGCGCGACGAGCACCCCTATGAGCACGAGCGCCGAGACGAGCTCCAGGGAGACCCCGTACCTGTATGCCGCGACCCCGAACAGCGCCCCGGTAAGCGCCTCGACGAGCGGATATCGCGGCGAGATGCGCGCCCCGCAATCACGACACTTGCCGCGCAAGAGCAGGTACGAGAGTAGCGGCACGTTGTCGACGCTCCTTATAGGGGTGCCGCACTCCGGGCACCGAGACCCCGGCCAGGCTATGGACTGGCGGAGGGGGACCCGGTGGATCACGACGTTGAGGAAGCTCCCGACCACGAGCCCGAAGAGCACGGCGAAAAGGACGATCAAACCTCGCCCTCCACCGAGGTCAGCGGCGCGACCTCGACATCCTCCTCCACCACCGCCCTGCGCCCTACGCTCGCGTTCTGCCCGACCACGGCTCGAACCCCGACCCGCGCCCCCGACCCGACGACAGACCCGCTAGCGAGCCACGCCCCGGCACCGACGACGGCGTCGCGATCTATCACGGTCCCCGGCCCCACATAACAGTGACTACCGACCGCCGAGTCCGGATGCAGCACCGCACCCGCCGTCACAACCGTCCCGTCCCCGAGGATCGCCTCCGACGAGACGTAAGCCATCGGATGCACGGCCGTGAAGAAGCTCGCCCCAAGCGCACGGACGGAGTTCGCGATACCGAGCCGAGCCCTGTTGTCCGTAACGGCCACGATGACGTGAACCTCCTCCACGGAGAGCATGCTCTTCAACATGCTCACGTCCCCAAGGATCGGAAAACCCCTGACCTGAGCCGGAAGTGCAGCGTGAGCGTCGTCGTAGAAGCCCATGACCAACGACCCGAAACCCGAAGCTACCAGAACATCCAGCGCCAGGCGCCCGTAACCGCCGGCCCCCACGATCGCTACCCTGACACCGTCGTCGAGGCCAAGTTCTTGAACCTGAACTTGCGGTTGAGGTATGCCAGTGCTTGCGCCGGGGTCGGTTATCTCGCTCTCCTCTGCGGCATGCTTGATTGGCCCATGGGATGCATTCTAGCACCGTGGTATGAGGCTCGCGCTTATCTCTACATGGTGAGTGCGCCGGGGTACCCACCCCCAACCCGTAGTACCCCACTAGACCAAAAATGCGCCCTCTAGCCGCCTGCCGCGCTGGAATTCGGGGGCCGGAAGTACCCGAGAACCCGGCGCCTGCAGCTCCATGACCTCTAGCACACCATCACTACAGGCAACTAAAATCTGTTGTTTTGCAGGTAAAATTACTCCGTGCAAGGTGTTCGAGGGTTTTGTTTCGGAGATTCTGGCTCTCATCACCTTCAAAGGTCCCGACCAGTTTGGATGGCGCGCACGCGCACCTACATGTGGTGCCAGGGCACGGACCAGATCGTGTACCTCCCGGACCGGCCTGTCCCACCTTATGACCCTATCCTCATCCCCCAGTTTAGGCGCGTACGTAGCCTTGTCGTTGTCCTGTTCGGTGAGGGTTAGCGAGTTTTTAGATAGTTTAGACATACCTTCTACTGCAGCTTTAGCTCCGAGATCCGCAAGGAGGGCTGTGAGCTCGCCTCCGGTGATCTCGGGGGGGATCGGGGTACGAAGCTGGAGGGCGAAGGGGCCGGTGTCGAGGCCCTCGTCCATGCGCATGAAGGAGACGCCGGTCTCCTCCTCCCCCGCCATGATGGCGCGTTCGATGGGGGCCGCGCCCCTGTATCGGGGGAGGAGGGAGGCGTGGACGTTCCAGGCGCCGAGGCGGGCCGCGTACAGGGTGTCGGCGCGCAGGATCTGTCCGTAGGCCGCGACCACCAGCGCGTCGTGGGCCGAGATCTCACCCGCCACCTCGCCTATACGGGCGGGCTGCTTGAGGGCGAGGCCGGCATCCGTGGCGAGCTCCGCGACGGGGCTCCGTGTAACCTTCCGGCCACGCCCGCGGGGGCGATCGGGCTGGGAGATCACGAGCCCGACCTCGTGCTCGGAGTCGAGGAGACCGCGGAGGATCGTCGCGGCGAAGCCCGGTGTGCCGGCGAACGCTAGCTTCATGGTGACGGCCTGCCGGGGGCTCTGCTAGCCGCGGGCGAGCTGCCGCTCGCGCATCTCGCGCAGGACCCGCTTGCGGGACTCGCGGTCGGTGCGGTCCAATATCAGGACGCCGTCGAGGTGGTCGATCTCGTGCTGGAAGATCCGCGCGAGGAGGCCCTCCGCCTCTATCCGAAGGGGCTCGCCGGACGGGTCCCGGCCCGTCACGGTGACCGCCGTCGGCCTCTCGACCTCCACCCTCATCCCCGGCAGGGAGAGGCAGCCCTCCATCTCCTTCTCGGACTCCTCGGAGCTCTCTTCTATTTTGGGATTAACGATGGCGAACTCAACCGTCTCGCCGTCCTCCTCCTCGTACGCCGCGACGAGGATGCGCTTGAGGCGGCCGATCTGGTTCGCCGCGAGCCCGACGCCGTCGTGCTCGCGCATGATCTTGAGCATCTCCTCGGCGAGCTTCTCGAGGGACTCGTCGAACTCCTTGACAGGCGTCGCCCTGGACTTCAGAACGGGATCGCCGAACGTCCTTACCTCTTGTGCCATCTTCATACCTCCTCGGGGTCCATCTCGATCCGCGCCCGGAGCTTGCCGCCCGTACCGGCCGCCGCCTTCGCGACCACCGCCGCGGCGGCCGCGACGTCCGATCGGGCGCGCCCCCTCAGTAGGAGCCGCCAGACGGGAGGCCCTCCGTTGGGCGCCGTGAGCGGCATGGGGTCCGTCGCCGTCACCCCCGGCCCGAGGGCCGGCCGCAGCCTCGATTCTACCGCACGCCGCACCTCCGCCTCGGGGCCGCTAAGCGAGATCTCGGCGTGATGGCCGTACGGCGGGTAGCCCAACGCACGCCGTCTCGGCAGCTCTGCGGCGGCGAAGGACTCGTAGTCGCCGCGGAGCGCCGCGAGGAGGGCCGGGTGCTCGGGCGAGCGCGTCTGCACGAGCACCCTCTCCCGGCTGGCCTCCGCAGCCCGGTACAACAGCCTGAACCCCTTCTCCGCGGACAGCGACCCTGAGAGAAACGCATCGGCGTCCGGGACAGCCACCATCTCCCACCCGGCATCCAGGACCAGCCGGGGCGTCCCGACTACGACCCCCGCCCCCCCATGCTCACGGTCTTCCCCGGAAGATAGCCCCACCTCGATCCCGAGAGCCGCCGCGAGTGCGTCGCGCACCCCTTCGGCTGCATGTCCGACCGCTTGCAGGCGCTCCGAGCCGCAGGACGGACAAGAGCCGGGGACCTTCTCCTGCCGCCCGCAGCCGCAGGCCATGAAACCTTCTAGCGTGACGTGCGAGGGCCTCGTCCCGCCGTCGGGCCTGCCCCGGAGGAAGAGCGGCCGTTCGCAAGAGGGGCAGAGGAGGACGTGTCCGCAACGTCCGCAGGAGATTCTCGTCGCCAGGCCGCGCCGGTTGACCACCACGCCCACCCGGCCCTTGGAGCGGAGGACCTCCTGGCAGCCGTCTATCAGCGAGGAGCTCAACGAGGCCCCGGTCCCGCGCATGTCCACGACCGCAACGGAGGGCCATCGCCCCGGCGGCCGCGACTGCAAGCGGCGGGCGCCAGCTTCGGGAGCGTAGAGCCTGAGGGAGGGGGTCGGGGAGAGAAAGACCGCGGTTGCACCTTCTATCCGGGCTCGCGCCATCGCGAGCTCGCGGGCGTGAACGTGCAGCCCCTTGTGGTCCGGTGAGGCCCGGTGGTCCTCGTTCGGCTCGTCGACCACGCAGACGGCCGAGAGAGAGGCCAGGGGAACGAGGGCAGCCGTTCGGGTCCCCACGAGAACGTCGACCTCGCCGCTTCTCGCAGCCTCGTAGGCGGTTGCGCGTTCCCTCCCCTGCGATCCGTGGAAGGGGGATACCGTCAGGCCCGCGGGGAGCAGCCGGACGAGCTCACGCACCACGCTACCCACGCGCTCGACATCCGGCGCGAGCACCAAGGTCTGCCCGCCGTTTCTGGCGACGGCGCGGGCAACGGCAGCGACCGCAGCGGGGCCTTCACAGGTCGGCACGCGCCACACCCACGACCCTCCCGCGCGCAGCGCCCGCGCAGCCCCCTCGCGGTATCCGTCGAGGTCCGCCCCCGAGCCCCGCGCGTAGGAGATCGGGGCGCCGTCGGGTCTCTCCCCGAGCCGGACCGCGCCGCGCTCCACGAGCTGCTTCAAGGGACTCCGTCCGGCACCGCTCATGCGGAGCAGTTCCTTGACGGGGAGGCCGCTCGCATGTCCTTCGAGGACCCGGAGGATCTCCCGCTGGCGGGTCGCCCGCCGGGGAGGGTCTACGACGGCCCCATCATCGGACAGTTCGGCCCACTCGACCATGCGGCGCTCCGGGTGGACCGGGGAGAGGGAGACCCTGCCCTCGACCTCCGCGACCCTGGAAGAGGAGGGTCCGAGGGTACGGCGCAGCTCCGCACGGCTCACCAGATCCCCGGCCCTCCATGGCCACTCACGCACGGGGCGCACAACCTTGTAAACCAGCTTGATGCCGGGCGGGAGGGCGGCATTCAGGACGGCGGGCAGCGGCTGGGCCGAGGCCATCGCGGCCCAGCCGCAGAGTTTCACCAGCTCAGGGTCCAGGGAGAGGGAGCCGACCACCGTCCTCAACTCTTCCAGGGTCCGTCCCTCGACCTCGCGTCCGAACCCGACCACGACCCCGAGCCGTCCGTGGCCCGAGAGGGGGGCCGTAACGGCGCTGCCGATTCTGACCTCGTCGGCAAGAGGATCGGGGATCCGGTAGTCGAGGGGCGGCAGGGCGTGGGACGGGATCAACAGGCTGACCCTGGCGATCCTTCCCGTCTCCCTCTGCGTTGGGCCCCGCCGACGGCGGGAGGAGGTCGTAGTGGGGCCCGTCAACTAAAGGCCGGCGGCGCGGCGCAAATCTGCGGCGCGCGAGACATCCTCCCAGGTGAAGCCGGGCTCCTCGCGGCCGAAGTGGCCGTAGGCGGCGGTCTGGGCGTAGATGGGCCGGCGGAGTTCGAGGTCGCGGATGAGGGCGCCCGGGCGCAGATCGAAGTGCTCGTCGACTACCCGGTTCAGCGTCGCGCGGTCCACGGTCTCGGTGCCGAAGGTCTCGATCAGCAAGCTCACCGGGTGGGCGACCCCGATGGCGTAAGCCACCTGGATCATGCACCGCTCCGCGAGACCGGCCGCTACCACGTTCTTGGCTACCCAGCGAGCTCCATAGGCCGCGGATCGGTCGACCTTCGTCGGGTCCTTACCCGAGAAAGCGCCGCCGCCGTGCGGGATCGCGCCACCGTAGGTGTCGACGATGATCTTGCGGCCCGTGAGCCCGGTGTCGCCCTGGGGGCCACCGGTGACGAAGCGGCCGGTCGGGTTGACGAGGATCTCCGTCCCGCCGCGCTCGAAAAACTCCTCCGGTATGGTCGGCTGTATCACCATCTCCAGAAGGTCGTTCTTGATGCGGCCCTCCATCCCGTCCTGGTGCTGGGCGGAGATCAGGACCTTGTCGACCGCGACCGGGCGCGCGCCCTCGTAGCGGACCGTGACCTGGCTCTTACCGTCGGGCCTGAGGTAGGACAACTCCCCGGACTTCCTGACCTCGGAGAGGCGGCGCGTCAGGGCGTGGGCGAGGGTGATGGGAAGGGGCATGAGGTTCTCGGTCTCGCGGCAGGCGTAGCCGAACATCATCCCCTGGTCGCCTGCCCCGACCTCATCCAGCTCGGAGTCCGTCATGTCCGACTCGCGGGTCTCGAGGGAGCGGTCGACTCCCTGGGCAATGTCCGCCGACTGCGGGTCTATGGAGACGATAACGCCGCAGGTTTCGGCGTCGAAGCCGAACTTCGCGCGGGTGTAGCCGATCTCGGAGACCTTCTGCCTCACGATGGTCGGGATGTCCACGTAGGTCTCCGTCGTGATCTCCCCGGCCACTACCACGAGGCCGGTGGTCACGAGCGTCTCGCAGGCTACCCGGCTCATCGGGTCCCGTTCGAGGGCGGCGTCCAGGATGGCGTCGGAGATCTGATCCGCGATCTTGTCCGGGTGACCCTCGGTCACCGACTCGGACGTGAAGAGATGCGAGGAGGCCGTGTCGCCCCCCTCGTCCGGCGCCCTGAGTACCGTCCTCTCAACCATCAACCCACCCTTTCCTGGCCTATATTTGCAGCGAGCGCGTCCAGTATCCTACCGGCCACTTCCCGCTTGGACGCCCGGGGAACGAACAACTCTTCTCCCGGACCTACAATGTAAACCTCGTTGTCGTCGGACCCGAACCCGGACCCTGCGAGCGAGACGTCGTTTCCCACCACGAGGTCCACACCCTTGCGCGCGAGCTTCTCCCGCGCGTCGGGTACGGGGTCTCCGTGGGTCGCCGCGAATCCTACCATAAAGAGCTCGGGGTTCCCCCCGCGGACGGCCGCCAGTATGTCCCCCGTCGCGACGAGCTTCAGGTCCATCTCCTTGCGCCCGCCGCGCCGGATCTTCCCCTCGTGAACCTCGGACGGGGTGAAGTCCGAGACGGCCGCCGACATCACCAGCGCGTCCGACTCCCCCGCGAGCCGCATCGTCGCCTCCTCCAGCTCCGCATAGGTCTCGACCGGCACCCAGCCCACCCCGGGCTCGATGGGCTCGACGTTCGCGGCAACTACGGTCACCTCGGCCCCCCGCCGCCAGGCCTCCCGGGCGATAGCGCGGCCCATCTTCCCCGACGAGCGGTTGCTGACGACCCGCACCCCGTCTATAGGCTCCCTCGTCCCGCCGGCCGTGATCAGGACCTTCATCCCCGAGAGCGGCCCGTCCATCCCGTTGAGCAGGGCCCCCGCTATCTCGACCGGCGACCTCATATCACCGCCTTCACCGACGACGCGAATGCCATCGGCCCGGAGGAGCGTCAGGTTCTCCCGCACGGCGGGGTGCGCGGCGGTGGCCTCGTCGAGCTCGGGGGCGACGACGATGGGTCGCGCCGTGGAAACGTCCAAGGGCAGCGACGCCATGCCACCCATACCCCGGGCGAGTCGGGCTATCGTGCCCGAGGTCGCGGGGGCGAAGACGACGGCCTCGGGGCGGGTGGTGGGGGTATCGACCACGGATGCGGCGCCGGCAAAAGCAGCCGGGCCGACGAAGAAAGTGGTGCGCGGTTCGAGGACGACCTCGACGTCGTGGCCCGCCGCAACAAGCTCACGGGAGATCTCGGGAGCGCGCAGGGACCCCGGACCCGGCCCGACCGAGAGGAGGATCAAGATAGGTTCGGCGGGTTCGGGCTAGGCCGCGCCCTCGCCGTCCGGTTCGTCGCCGTCCGTAGGCGTATGTCCGCCGTCCTCGGGGGCTTCTCCGCCGGCCGTCGCGCCGGTGCCGGGCGTCGCGGCGTTCGTGCCGAAGGCGTCACCGCCGGCCGCCCCGACCTCCTGCTCGATCTCGTGGGCGAGCTCCTCCTGGGACTTCTTGAAGCCGACCTCCAGCTTGCCGGTCCTGAGCTCCTCGAAGGCTATGCTAAGGGGATGCTGGGATCTGGTGTGGACCTGCGGCCCCGGAATACCCAGCGAGTCGTTCAGGCCGAGGGTCGCGGTATATTCGTTTATCTCTCGCGCCCGGCGCGCCCCGGCGAGCACGAGGCCATACCTCGAATCGACCTTGCCGAGCAGATCGTCTACTTTAAGCTCGTTCAGCATGCTGATCGCCTCCTATTATCTCTCTCATCGTCCTGATCATATCTTCTCGCGCCCTCGCCCTGTCCCCGTTGACCACTTCGAGGTCGAACTCGTCCAGGGCGGCTACCTCGCCGCGGGCCGTCGCCATGCGCGTCTCCAGCGCCTCCAGATCCTCCGTTGCCCGGCCTTCGAGCCGGCGGCGGGTCTCCTCCAGGGACGGCGCCCTGACAAAGACCATAACCGCGTCCGGCCTCTTCTCGCGCACCTTGCGCGCCCCCTGCAGCTCTATCTCCAGGATAATGGAACGTCCCCCGGCTAGCGCCTCCTCGACCTTTGCCTCCGGCGTCCCGTAGAGGTTGCCCGAGTACTCGGCCCATTCGAGGAACTTCCCCTCCTCGATCCAACGCTCGAACTCGTCCCGCGGGAGGAAGACGTAGTCGCGCCCGTCCACCTCGCCCTTTCGGGGCTTCCTCGTCGTCGCAGAGACGGAGTAGGCAAGCTCGGGGATGTCCGAGAGCGCCTGGCGGATGAGCGTGGATTTGCCTGCTCCGGAGGGCCCGGAGACGACGATCAGGCGTCCTCTTCGCAACCCAGAGCCTCTAGTAGACGGTCTCGCTGGCCGTGCGTCAGGCCGACGAGCGTCTTCGAACGGCTCACCCCCGCCTCGCGTAGGATCCTGGTGACCTTCACGCGCCCCATCCCACGCACGGCGAGGAGCATCTCCTCGACCTTGGCGCCCTTGAGCTCCTCGGAAGGGTCCATGAGCAGGCCGTAGATGTTCGTTTCTCCGCTCTTGAGCTCGCGCTTCGCGTCGGCGCGGGCGAACCGTATGCGGTTGGCCTCCTCCAACGCACTGCGGCGTTCCTGCGAAGTTCTCTCTGGTGCGCGCCTCAACATCGACCACTGATTATATCAGCGCGCACATCTAACTTCCCAGAGCGGCCACGAGTTCCCGGGCCCCGAGCCCCGAGCCCCGCAGGTACTCCCCGAACTCACCGAGCATCTCCCGCGGCTCGCGCACGAAGCCGCCCGCCCCGACCTGCACCGCCGTCGCGCCCGCGAGCATAAACTCCGCGACGTCCGTCCCACTCGTGACCCCGCCGCACCCGATCACCGGGATGCCCACGGCGCGCGATACCTCGTAGACCGCCCGGAGCGCAACGGGTTTGATCGCCGGTCCCGACAGGCCGCCGCGCAGGAAGATACGCCTCTCGGTAGCATCGACCACAAGCGCCGGGATCGTGTTTATGACCGTTACGGCATCCGCCCCCGCCTCCTCGGCCGCCACCGCGTTACTCACCACGCCATCGTTCGTCAGCTTCACGAGCAGCGGTTTCGCACGGTCCACCGCCTCCACGGAGGCCGCCACGACCTCGCCCACGGTCGAGGGGCTCGCGCAGAAGGTACCGCCGCCGTGCTCGACGTTGGGGCAGGAGAGGTTCAGCTCGATGGCCGAGATTCGCGGGTCCCGGGACAGTACCTCGCACATCGAGGCGAACTCGGCCGCGGTGTCGCCAGCCACCGAGACGAAGAGCGGCAACCCGACCGCATGAAAGGCGTCGAGGTCGCCGAGGAAGCTGTCGAGGCCGGGGTTCTGCAAGCCGATCGAGTTGATCATGCCGGAAGGCGCCTCCGCGAGGCGGGGCGGCGGGTTGCCCGCGCGCGGACGAGGGGTGACCGTCTTCGGGAGCATCGCGCCGTAGATTTCCCCTGCCCCGTCCAGCGCCTCCTTGCCCAGGGTGCCCGCGGCCGGGATCAGGGGCGTCTTCATCGGTATGCCGCACAGATCGACGGCCATCGCCTCGGCGGCCAGGCCGCTACCGGGACGGTCTACCACGCGAGCGCCCCCGCCTCGAAGACCGGGCCCTCTACGCAGGTCCTGCGGTAGGCCGTCTCTCCTTCATCCCACACGGGCACGGCGCAGCCGTAGCAGGAGCCGTTCGCGCAGGCCATCCTCTCCCGGAGCGCGAGCTGGGCGGGGACGATGCCGTCTGCGGCGCTCTTCACGGCCCCGAGCATCTCGGCCGTCCCGCTCGCGTAGAGGGCGGCGTAGCGCGAGAGGTCTCCGATCCGCTCCAGAACCTTTCGCGAAGGGTCCGCGTCGCCCCCTGTCTCGACGAGAGCCGCGCCGCCGTAGCGGCTCCTCAGGAAGCCTGCGTAGGCCCCCGGCGCGTCCCCCGGCACCTCCAGATAAACGTCGTGGCGGGTGCCCACGTCCTCCAGCCGCCGCGAGAGAAGCTTGAGCGGCGAGACCCACACGCCTCCTCCAACCAGCGCGACCGGGCCGCCTTTCTCCGTCGCGAAGCCGTGGCCGAGCGGCGCGCTGACCAGGAGCCCTGCATCCTCACCGGCGAGGAGGGCTGTACCACGGCCGCGAACCTCGAAGAGCAGGCTCACCTCGTCGCCGTCGTGGTCGTGGGCGAAGAGGGGCCTCGGGAGGAACGGGTCGAGGTTCGCGTGGCGCTCGGGGCGGGCCATGACGAACTGTCCTGGCTCGGGGGCGGCGCCCGTCCACCGGTACCGGAGGAGGACGTGGCGGCCGTGCTCCTCCCGGTCGAGGACCTCCACGGGATGGAGCTTTACCAAGGGGCTACGCCCTAGTTGCGTAGAGGCTCTGGAGGGAGTTGACCCTGCCGAGGCCGCCCCGGATCTTGGATTCGATGCCCTGGACGGCGGCGGCGGCTCCGGCGAGGGTCGTGATGCAGGGAACGCCGTGCATGAGGGCGCTCCGCCGGATCTGGTACCCGTCCGTTCTCGCGCCCCGTCCCCACGGGGTGTTCACGATCAGGTCGACCCCACCATCCTCGATGAGCCCGAGTACGTCTTCCTCCCCAACCCCTATCTTCGGCACCACCGAGACCCTGAGCCCGTTGTTGCTCAACACCTCAGCCGTCCCTTCGCTTCCCGCGAGCTCGAACCCGAGGTCCGCGAAGGCCCGCGCTATCAGGACGACCGCGCGCTTGTCGCGGTTGGAGACCGAGATGTACACCCGGCCGCTCGACGGCAGGGTCTGGCCCGCCGCCGTGAGCGCCTTGGCGAAGGCGCCGCCGAAGGTCGGGTCTATCCCCATCGCCTCGCCCGTCGAACGCATCTCCGGCCCGAGCAGCGGGTCGACCCCCGCGAAGCGGTCGAACGGGAAGACCGGCGCTTTTACGCTGAAGCGCCCGTTCGGGGGCGACGAGAGATCCATATCGCGGATCTTCTCCCCGACGAGAACGCGCGTCGCGACCTTTGCCAGCGGCACCCCGGTCGCCTTCGAGACGAACGGCACAGTCCGCGACGCCCTGGGGTTGCACTCGATCACCATGACGTCCTCGCCCCGCACGACAAACTGTATGTTCAGCAGCCCGACGACCCCTACGGAGAGCGCGAGCTTGCGGGTGTACTCCTCGATGCGCTCCAAGAGCGCCCTGTGCAGGGTGATGGGCGGCGTCACGCAGCTCGAATCGCCGGAGTGGACCCCCGCCTCCTCGACGTGCTCCATGATCCCACCGACGTAGACCTCCTCACCGTCCGAGACGGCGTCCACGTCGACCTCCATGTAGTCCTCCATGAACTTGTCGATGAGGATCGGGTGCTCCGGGTCCATGCTCACGCTGGACCTCAAATACAGGTCGAGGTCGGTGTCGTCGTAGACGATCTCCATCCTGCGCCCGCCGAGCACGTACGAGGGGCGCACGACGACGGGGTATCCGAGCTCGTGGGCCACGCTCCTCGCCTCGTCGGCGGACGACGCGGTCCCGAAGCGGGGGTGCGGGATGCCGAGCTCTTCTAGGAGCGCGCCGAATCGGGAACGGTCCTCGGCGAGGTCGATCGCATCCGGGGTGGTCCCGAGTATCCTGACGCCGTTCCTCTGGAGCTCGTCGGCGAGCTTCAGCGGGCTCTGGCCGCCGAACTGCAGGATGACGCCCTCCGGCTTCTCGCGCCGGACGACCTCCAGGACGTGCTCGGCGGACAGGGGCTCGAAGTAGAGCCGCGTCGAGGTGTCGTAGTCCGTGGAGACGGTCTCGGGGTTGGAGTTGACCATGACGGCGTCGTAGCCGGCCTCCTTCAGAGCGTAGCTCGCGTGGACGCAGGCGTAGTCGAACTCTATGCCCTGCCCTATGCGGTTCGGGCCGCTGCCGAGGACGACGACGGAGGGGTTGTCGCCGCGGACCACCTCGTCCTCGACCTCGTAGGTCGAGTAGTAGTACGGGGTCAGGGCGGGGAACTCCCCGGCGCAGGTGTCGACGGACTTGTAGGTCGGGTGGATACCGAGGGCCATTCGGACCCCCCGGATCACCTCCGTCGAGGTCCCGTAGGCCGTCGCTATCGCCTCGTCCGAGAGGCCCGTCCTCTTAAGCTCCAGAAGCTCTTCGACGGAGAGCTTCTCCGAGATCGAACCCTCCGCCGCCACGATGCGGGCTATGGAGGCGACAAAGAACGGATCTATATCCGTCTTGTCGCAGATCTCACGTATGTCCATCCCCGCCCTGAGGGCGTCGAAGACCGCGAAGATCCTGTACGGGTTCGGCTCGTCGAGCCGCGCCTGGATGTCCTGAGGCTCTACCTCCAGAGAAGCCATAGCCTTGGAGAGGCTCTCCGTGAACGTCCGCCCGATAGCCATGACCTCTCCCACGCTGTGCATCTTCGTGGAGAGCCGGGGGGCCGCCGCCGGGAACTTCTCGAAGGCGAAGCGCGGGATCTTGGTGACCACATAGTCGAGGGCGGGCTCAAACGACGCTGGCGTCGCGCGCGTGATGTCGTTCGGGATCTCATCGAGGAAATACCCCACGGCGAGCTTCGCCGCTATCTTCGCGATCGGGAACCCCGTAGCCTTGCTCGCCAGCGCACTGCTCCTAGACACCCGCGGGTTCATCTCGATCACGTAGAAGTCGTCCCCGTTCGGGTCGACCGCGAACTGGATGTTCGATCCCCCCGTAGATACCCCGATCTCACGTATTATGCGGAGAGAGGCGTCCCGGAGGGTTTGGTACTGCCTGTCCGAGAGGGTCTGGGCGGGGGCTACGGTTATGGAGTCGCCGGTATGGACGCCCATGGGGTCTATGTTCTCGATGGAGCAGACGACGACGACGTTGTCGGCGAGGTCGCGCATGACTTCTAGCTCGAACTCTTTCCAGCCGGCGACGCTTCGTTCGACGAGGACGCTCCTGACGGGGCTCGCGTCGAGGGCGTCGGCAACGGTGGTTCGAAGCTCTTCGGCATCGTGGGCGGTCCCGCCGCCCTTGCCGCCGAGGGTAAAGCTCGGGCGTAGGATCAGGGGGTACCCGATGCGGCTCGCGAGCTCCAGCGCCTCGTCGACGCGTTGCACGACCCGGCTCTCCGGGACCTTCAGGCCGATCTTGTCCATCGCGTCGCGGAACAGTAGGCGGTCCTCCGCCTTGTGGATGGAGTGGACGGAGGCCCCGAGAAGTTCGACGCCGAGATCGTCGAGGACGCCCGCCTCGTGGAGCTCGATGGCGAGGTTCAGGGCCGTCTGGCCGCCGAGGGTCGGGAGCAGGGCGTCGGGGCGCTCGCGGCGCAGGATCTCGGCCACCGTCTCGACGGTCAGGGGCTCGACGTAGGTCACGTCGGCGAGCTCCGGGTCCGTCATGATGGTGGCGGGGTTCGAGTTGACGAGGATGACGCGGTAGCCCTCGTCGCGGAGGGCGCGGCAGGCCTGCGTCCCCGAGTAGTCGAACTCGGCGGCCTGGCCGATGACTATGGGGCCGGAGCCGATTATGAGGATGCTTGAAAGGTCGTCGCGGCGCGGCAAGAAATTCTCCTCTAGAGCGCCCGGGCGCCTGAGGCTACCTCGACGAAACCGTCGAAGAGGTAGCCCGAGTCGTGCGGCCCTGGGCTCGATTCTGGGTGGTACTGGACGCTCCATGCGCGCAGGCGGGAGCTCTTCAAGCCCTCGACCGTGCCGTCATAGAGGTTCTGGTGCGTGAGCTCCACGCCCTCGGGCAGCGTCTCCCCCACTACCGCAAAGCCGTGGTTCTGGCTCGTGATCTCGATCTTGCCAGTCTCCAGGTTGCGGACCGGGTGGTTGGCGCCGTGATGCCCGAAGGGCATCTTGTAGGTCCTGCACCCGAGCGCAAGCCCCAGAAGCTGGTGGCCGAGGCATATCCCGAAGACCGGCGCCTCGCCGACGATGTTCTCCACCGTCGTGGCGGCCTCTTCGAGGGCGGCCGGGTCGCCAGGCCCGTTGGAGAGAAAAACTCCGTCGGGCCGGTGGCTCAGGATCTCCTCCGCCCCCGTCGAACCGGGGACCGCGAGGACTGAGGCGCCACGGCTCCTCAGCTCGCGGTAGATAGAGCCCTTCACCCCGTAATCCAGGGCGACCACGCGGCAGCGCTCCTCCCCGAACGCGGGCAGCAGCGTCGGCTCCGTAAGCTGCGCGCTCGACGAGGCGAGGTCGAGGCCCTCCATGGAAGGGTGAGTGTTCGCCTTCTCGCGCAACGAATCCACGTCTGTTTCTACTGTAGAGATTATGCCGCGCATCGATCCCTTATCCCTGAGGTGACGGGTGAGGGCCCGGGTGTCGAGGCCCTCGACGCCCAGGGTGCCGTGCGATTCGAGCAGGTCCGCCAGGGAGAGCTCGCTCGCCCAGTTGCTCGGGTACTCGGTGTACTCGCGGACTAGGACGGCGGCGGCCTGGACCTTCTTCGACTCCGCGTCGTCGGGGATGACGCCGTAGTTCCCGATGAGGGGGTAGGTGAACAGGACGATCTGGCCGCGGTACGACGGGTCCGTCAGCGTCTCCTGATAGCCGACCATGCTCGTCGTGAAGACGACCTCACCCGAGACCTCGCCGTCCCCCGCGAAGGTCCACCCCGAGAAGGAGACCCCATCCTCCAGAACCACGATGGCCCGGCTCCGCCCCGCCAGGGGTCCCAGATTGTTGCTACGCCCTCGACCCAAACCGTGCTCCCATCCGATCATGTACAAGCTCTCCACCGACCATCGTGCCCACGACGCGGCCCTTCAGGGCTCTCCCGAGGTAGGGGCTGTTCCCGGACAAGCTGAGCAGCCCCTCGGCCCGGACGGTCCACTCCTCGGAGAGATCGGCGAGCACGAGGTCCGCCGGCGCCCCCGCCTCGACCCTGCCCGCCCCGTCCCCGACCCATTGCCCCGGCGCCGAGGCCATCGCCCCGACGAGCCTGTCCAGGGAGAGGTGTCCGCCCAGAACCATCTCCGTGTAGAGCGCCGGGAAGGCCGTCTCGTGCCCGAGAAAACCGGGCGCCGCCTCCTCCAGGGGGAGGTCTTTCTCCTCGGAGGCGTGCGGCGCGTGGTCCGTCGCGACGAAGTCAAGGATACCATCCCTGAGCGCCCCCCCGACGCCTAGCCTGTCCTCCTCCGGCCTGAGCGGCGGGTTGACCCTGTACATCCCCTCGAGGGTGCTAACGAGGTCATCCGTGAGCGTGAGGTGGTGTGGCGTCGTGTCCGCGGTGACGTCTATACCAGGGAAGTTTCCCTTGAAGAAGCCGACGAGGGCCGCCCCGAGAGCGGTCGAGACGTGGGTGACGTGGACCTTCGCCCCGGTCTCGGTAGCGAGGACGAGGGCCGTCGCGGTCGCCACGTCTTCCGCGCTGGCGGGGGAGCCGGGGAGGCCGGCGAGCGCCGCCGCCGCCCCGTCGTGAACGACGCCCGTGGCTAGGGTGTGGTCCTCGCAGTGAAGGATCACCGGCAGCCCTGCGTCCCTGGCGTAGAGCATCGCGTTCCTCAGGACGCCGGCCGACTGGGTGCCGAGGCCGTCGTCCGAGACGCAGAACGCGCCGGCCTCCTTCAACAGGCGCATCTCCGTCAGGCGCTCGCCCTTCAGCCCCTCGTGCAGGGCGGCGGAGACGTATGCTCGCACCCGCGACTCCATCTCGACGCGCCGGACGAGCCCGGAGACGATAACGGGGCGGTCGATGATGGGGTCGGTGTTCGGCATCATCACGACGCCCGTGAAGCCGCCCGCCGCCGCAGCCGCCGAGCCCGTCTCTATAGTCTCCTCGTCCTCCCGCCCCGGTGTGCGCCAGTGCGCGTGCACGTCCGTGAAGCCCGGGAAGAGGTGCAACCCGCCGGCGTCGATGGTGCGCGTACCCTTGAGGTTCTCGCCGACCTCGGAGAAGCGGTCCCCGGAGATCCGGACGTCCATAACGCCGTCGAGCCCGCGTGAAGGGTCGAGGACGTGGGCGCCTCGGACTACGAGGTCGTCAGGCCCGCTCGTGGGGATGTTCGTCGGGGCGTGGTGCGTCACGCGGCTACCCTGCTCCGGGCGGAGTCCGTGGCGAGGGCGAGGACGGCGGAGCGGACCGCGACACCGGCGCCTACCTGCTCCGGGATCAAGGAGGAGGCATCGAGGACGACGTCGCCCGCAACCTCGACCCCCCGGTTGACGGGCCCCGGGTGCATGACCAGGGCACCGCTCGCGAGATGGCGCCGCGCGACGCCGTAGTAGCGGGCGTACTCGGGGACGGACGGCACTCGCGGGGAGCCTCCGGTCATGCGTTCCTTCTGGAGTCGGAGGGCGTAGAGGACGTCAACCCCCCATGCTACGGCGTCGTCGACCGAGGGTAGGATCGGCAGCCCCCACGCCCCGGCCTCTAGCGGGAGCAGGGTACTGGGGGCCACGATGGCGAGCTCTATCCCTGCGGCCTGGAAGGCGGGGATGATGCTGCGCGCCACGCGGCTATGCAGAACGTCCCCGACGATGGCGACCTTGCGGCCCTCGAGCTCCTCGAAGCCGCCGAGGCGCCCGGAGAGGGCGTGAAGGTCCAGCAGGGCTTGCGTCGGGTGCTGGCCGCGCCCGTCTCCGGCGTTGATGATGGCGGCCTCCGTGTGCAGTGCGGCTATGCGGGCTGCTCCTGCGGCCGGGTGGCGGAGCACGATGGCGTCCGCGCCGAGGCTGTCGAGCGTGACGACCGTGTCGATCAGACCCTCGCCCTTCTCTATCGACGAGCCTCTCCCGGAAAGGGAGATGACGTCAGCCCCGGCCCTTCTCGCGGCGAGCTCGAACGAGGCGGAGGTACGAGTCGAGGCCTCGAAGAAGGCGAGGCAGATCGTCTTGCCGGCGAGCGGGCGGTCGAGCGCGCCAGCACCGAAGTCCCGGGCGAGGTCCAGGATCTCGCGGAGGTCGTCCCGCGTCATGCCGTCGAGTGTAAGCAGGTTTCTAGCGCGCAACGGTGATCACCCCGTCCTCCCCATCGGTCTCCACGAGCCTGACGCGCACGGTCTCGGCGCGGCTGGTCGGTACGTTCTTGCCGACGTAATCCGCCCGGATCGGCAGCTCGCGGTGTCCCCGGTCCACCAGGATCGCGAGCCTTATCGCCGCCGGACGTCCCAGCTCCAGGAGCGCGTCCATAGCGGCCCGGCTCGTGCGTCCGGTGTAGAGGACGTCGTCGACGAGGACGACTGTCTTGCCGGCGACGTCGAACGGGAGGCGGCTCTCCCGCACCTCCGGCTCCTCGTCCTGCCCTTGAAGGTCGTCGCGGTGAAGCGTGATGTCCAGCGAGCCGACCGGCACCTCCAGCCCCTCGAAGCGTCGGATGTTCTCAGCGATCCTGTTGGCGAGAGGCACCCCCCGCGTCAGCACCCCGACCAGGGCGAGATCCTCCAGGGCGTTGGCGTTGGTCTCCAGGATCTCGTGCGAGATTCGCCTCAGGGAACGGTCGAGACCGTCCTTGGAGAGGATTTCGGAGGGTCGGGCCCCGGTGGACGGTTCCACCCGGTCGTGCCTGCTGTGCCGACGGACGTCGGCGCTCGAACGCTTCAAGAACTACCCCCTTCGCGCCTCACGGGGCGCCGTTAAAGGATCGGCAAATTTCTACAGACGGTACCAAAGCAGCCAGGAGTAATCAAGCGGGGCGGTCTCCCCGGAAGGAGGAGCTGCGCCCTGTCAGAAGCCCAGACCCTCCGCCGCCTCCCGAAGATCTTGCGGTATCTCGGCCGCAAACTCCATCGCCTCGCCCGTCACCGGGTGCTCGAAGCCGAGGAGTTCGGCGTGGAGCCAGAGGCGGGCGCCCGGGACGGGCTTTCCGTAGAGGGGGTCGGCGTAGACCGGGAAATCTATGGCGGAGAGGTGGACCCGAATCTGGTGTGTCCGCCCCGTCTCCAGCCTGACCCCGAGCATAGAGTGTCCGCCCGCCTCCGAGAGTACCTCGAAGTGCGTGATCGCCTGCCGCCCGACGCCCGCGGTCATGAGCGTGGGGTTGCTGGGGTGCCGTCCGATCGGGGAATCTACGGTCCCCGTCGCAGGGAGGCCGACGCCGACTACCACCGCCCTGTACTGGCGCCTCACCCGCCGCGCCGAGAGCGCGGCCACGAGCCCCGAGTAGGCGGTCTCGTCCTTTGCCAGCACCATCAACCCGGACGTGTCCCGATCGAGGCGCTGCACGACCCCGGGCCGTACCGGATCCTCCCCGCCTGCAATACCCCTGCTCAACAACGCGTTGACGAGCGTCCCCGAGGGATTCCCGGCCCCCGGATGCACCACCAGCCCTACCGGTTTGTCCACGACGAGGAGGTGGTCGTCCTCGAAGACTACGGGAACGGGAATATCCTCCGGAAAGAGGCCGGTCTCCGGGAGCGTGGCCTCGACGCTCTCCCCGGATCTCGCCTTGTGCGAGGGCACGGCCTCCGCGCCCCCGACGAGAACGGCGCCGTCCTCGATCATGCGCCGCGCCAGGCTCCTGCTGATCTCGAGGCGGCGAGCGATAAGTTTGTCCAGGCGCTCCCCGGCCTCGGCGGGCACGACCTCGAAGCTGTGGCTCCCGGCTCCCGGCGTCTCTATAAGAGTGGTTCCAGTAGTCCGAGCACCTGGGCCTCGCCGTAGCCCCGCACGAGGACGGACTTGTCGCGAGAAGAGGCCCCGTGAACGACGGCAACGTCCGACGCGGCCATGCCGAGCAGCCGCGCCACGAAGCGCTCGACCTCCGCATTCGCCTTCCCGTCCACGGGCGGCGCGGCTACGGAGATCTTGACGGCATCTTCCCCGTACAAACCCTTCACAGCGCTGGTTTTAGCCCCGGGCGAGACCCTGAGCCTAACGAGAGCGCCGTCCTTTGAGGGCCGGACGTACCCGTTCGTCGCTAAATTCGCGCTAGCCACGCCTGCGCAAGAAACGGCTGGCCCGGAAGATCCTGCTCTCCTCCGCCTTCCGCCCGGGCTTCTCCTCGTCGAAGAACCTGTCGTAAGCCGGCCCGTCCCCGGTCGGTGAGGGCTCCTCCCGATCTACCTCCTCGGAGGCTAGCGTCCGCGTGTCCACCTCGCGCACGGAGCCGTCGTCGAGGCCGCCGAGCGGCCCCGTCTCCTGCGCGCTTGACGGAGCAGCGTCTCTCGGCGCACCCGCAGACTCGCTAACGGGCGTCCCTACCTGCGCACCCGACCTGGTGCTCGACGGCTCGGCCTCGGGCTCCTCGGCCTCGGGGGCATCGCCCGTCGACGAAGTGGCGTCCGCGCCGCCGCTCGGGGTCTTGGCGATCTCTATGCGCTGGGTGGCGTCTTCGGGCCCGACCTCGGCCCCGTCGTCCGCCACGTCCTCTCCACCAGAGGAGCTTGGCTGACGGACAGTCTCGTCGTCCGCCGCGATGGCCGCCTCGTCGGTGCGCCGGGTCTCGGCGGCCTGTCGGGCGGCGGCGATTGCCTCGGTGTCGAGGCGGCCGCGCAGGGAGGCCTCTATCTCCTTCGCCGAGGCGACGTCGGCGTTCTCCATCACGGCGAGGTAGCTCTTGAGGAGGTGGCGAAAATCGTTCTGGAAGTCCTGCTTCGCCTTCTGGAGGACGCCGTACGAATCCTGGACCCTCTCGACCCGCGAGGAGGAGTCGGCGAGGATGCGGTGCGCCTGCTCCTTCGCCTCGCGCACCACGAGCTCGGCCTCCTTGTTCGCGTTCTGCCGGAGGTCGCGGGCGACCTGCTGGGCGTGGACGAGCGCCTCGCGGATCGCCCCCTCAAGCTCCTCGAACTGCTCCAACCGGCTCTTGAGGGAGGAGAGCTCCTCCCGCATCCTCTGGTTCTCCGAGAACGAGCGTTCGAACTCGTCGGCGACCTCGTCCAGAAAGTCGTCCACCTGATTTGCGTCGTAGCCCCGCAAGCTGTTCTTGAACTCCTTGCGGCGCAGGTCAATCGGTTTTATAGCCATGAGATCACCCCGTTATCGGTCTTATAAACTCGTCGATTACCAGCAGTAGCAGCGTGGACGCTATGTTCAACCCTATGATCGCGATAATGGGCGAGAGGTCAAGCCCGAAACCCCCGATCCTCAAGGGTGGGATCACACCCCTTATAGGCCCGAGGATGGGGTTGGAGATCGCCCGCGCCGCCTCGTACACCGCCTGGAAGAACCCGCTCGACGGATACCTCGGTATAAAACTTATGATGATTGACGTCAGAATCGCCCCGAAGAGTATGTAGTACGCGTAGTTGACGATGTTCGAGAGCACGTCCCCGACGCTGAACCCGAAGACCTGCGCGAGCACGTAACCAGTCCCGCTCACTCCGCCAGCCTCCGGGCCCGCTCGGTCGCGGCTTCTATCCCGTCGTAGACCGCCGCGACGAACCCTGCCTTCTCCATCGCCACGAACGCCGCCGCCGTGGTCCCGCCGGGGGTCATGACCTCGTCCCGGATCTGGTGCGCCGACCGCTCCTTGAGCAAGACGGAAGTTCCCCCTATCGTCTGGTTGACCAGCCTGCGCGCCACGTCCCGCGGTATCCCCTCGCGCACCCCGGCCTGTATGAGCGCGTCAGCGAACAGCGCCACGTAAGCAGGGCCCGACCCGTGCAGCGCGGTCGCCGCGTCGAACAACCTCTCCGGAAGCTCCATCACGTCCCCGACGTGACCGAAGATCTCCATCACCGTCGGGACGTAAGCCTGCCCCGCTTCGTTCGCGGCGACGACCGCCGAGCCGAGCCCAACCGAGGCTGCGACGTTCGGCATCACGCGCAGCACCGGCGAACCCGCCGGGAGCCTCCCCTCGATCGCCGCGATCGTGACCCCTGCCGCCACGCTGACCACGGCGGTACCCTCTATCACCGGTGCAACCTCGTCGAGCACCGAGAGGACGTCCCAGGGTTTGACCGCAACTACAAGTAGATCGCTGTCCTCGACCGCCTCCCGGTTGGAGGTGGTCGTCCTTACACCGTAACCCTCGGCGAAGAGTTTCAGCTGCTCCTCGTGAACGTCGCTCACCATGAGGTCGAAGTCCGGGGACGCCGAGAGACGGGCGACGAGGGAGCCCCCGATCTTACCCGCCCCGATGATGCCTACCTTCTTGGAAGACTGAGACACGAAGGGCTAGAGCTGGTTGAAGAACGCGCGCTCGGCGAGGCGCTTGCGCTCCTCGGCCGAGACCTCGACGTTCCGCGGCGTAAGCAGGAAGACCCGGTTGGCGACGGTCTGGATCTGACCGTCCAGCGCGTACGTGAGCCCGGAGCAGAAGTCCACCATCCGGCGCGATAGCTCCCCGTCGGCGTGCTGGAGGTTCAGGATCACGGGCTGCTGGCGCTTGAAACGGTCCGCGAGGGCCTGCGCGTCGTTGAAGTTCGCCGGATCGACGACGCTCACCCTCGTGGACGGCGCCACCCTGCTATCCGGGACCGCCCTGAGGTGCCCCGAGTTGTTCTGCGCCGCGCCGTACCCCGCGGAGGAAGCGGGACGCTCGCGCCCCTGGGCGTTCTCGGACCCGAAAAGATCCCCGAGGGAAGTGCCGAACGCGGAGGAGCGCTCCGCGCGACCCAGCCGACGGACCGCCGGGCTCGGCTCGCTGCTCGCGGGCTCCTCGGTGGAGCCGCCGTAGCGCCCGCCCTTGGCGGCGTAGCGACGGCCCTCCTCTTCCTCTTCTTCGTAGTAATCATCCTCGTCGACGCCGAAACCAAACCACGCGGCGACGCGTTCGAGTTGATCCCTAACTCCCATTCGACCTCCTCACGGGCCTCACCTTACCGGGCATCCTCGATGAGGGCCCGCCCGATTCTAACTATGGTGGCCCCTTCTTTGACAGCGACAATGTAATCGTTGCTCATACCCATGGAAAGTTCCGAAAGGTCGAATTGGGGCCTCCAACCGTCCGTCAGACTATCACGTATCGCCCGCAGTTTTGCAAAAACGTAACGTACATCCTCGGGGTCCGCAACCAGCGGCGCGAGCGTGGAGAACCCGCGAACCCGCACCTTCCCCCCGGTACCGGCGGCCGCATCGAGCAGCCCCTCGACCTCGGCCTCCCCCACCCCGTACTTCGACTCCTCGCCGCTCACGTTGACCTGCAAGAGCACCTCCATCCCGCCCTCGGGCGCCCTCTTCGCCAGCTCTTCTATAAGCCTCGGGGAATCTACGGAATGCACGAGCGTTACCCGGCCGACGATCTCCCGCGCCTTGCGGCGCTGGAGGTGGCCGATAAAGTGCCACTCGAAGTCGTCGGGGAAGCTCTCCTGCTTGCGGACGAGGTCCTCGGTCTTGTTCTCACCGAGAAGCTCGATCCCGGCCTCCCGGAGCGCGCCGATCTGATCTTCCTCGTAGTACTTGCTCGCGACCAGGAACCGCACCTCCTCCGGACGGCGCCCGCCCTCGGCGGCGGCCTCCGATATACGGGCGCGCACGGCCTCGACGCGCTCCTTTATGTCACCCTTCGTCCGCAAGCTACCCCGCGCCGCCATGGCCGTTGCTACCGGGATCGAGCGCGACCGCCGCGAGGTTGCGCCCGGTCTTCGGGCCCTCCTTGCGGTGCGAGTAGAACAGATCCGTCCGGCAGCCGGTGCAGAGCCCGAGGTCGTGCACCTCGGTCACGCCGACCTCGTGGAGGTTGGCCCGTATCGCCCCCGCCAGCGAGAGCATCCGCCCCTCGACCACCCCGCCGCCAAACCTGTCGGCGAACTCCGCGGAGATCTCCTCCGAGACCTCGTAGCAGCACCGCCGGATGCCCGGCCCTATATAGGCGCGCACCGATGAAGGCTCGCCCATCTCCTTCGCCGCCTTCCCAGAGATTCCCTTGAGCGTCCCCCGCCACCCGGAATGGACCATGCCCACGCCTCCTTCTCCGACGAGCGCCACGGGCACGCAATCGGCGATCGCGACGGCGAGCGAGAATCCCTCGCCTGCTGTTACGAGGGCGTCGCCCTCACCAGCGAACCGGCCTTCATCCACGCGCAAGACCCCGTCGCCGGCGATCTGGCGCACCCATGCGGACGGCCTTCCGTCCATGGTGGTCCTTATGCGGGAAAGGTTCTCCGCCACCGCCGCAGGCTGATCACCGACGAGGGTCGAGACGTTGAGGTTGTCGTAGGGTGGTTCGGAGACGCCGCCCCTGCGGGTGAAAAACCAGATCCTGGCGCCCGACGGAGAGGGCTCGGGGGTAACGTAGGGCGCGCCGCCAGGGGTGTCGGCGGCGCGCAAGGTCCAGGGTGCAGTCTGCAACGGGTAGCCCGGCGAAGCCTGTACCGCCTAGCGGCGGCGGAGGAAGGCCGGGATGTCGAGGACGTCGCCGGTGTCCCTATCCGGGGCGGGCGGCTCTTCGCGGTCGCGATCGCGGTCCCGAGGGGCCTCGGCCACCCCTTCTTCCCGGCGCCGGGTCACGAGGCGCTGGTCGAAGCCCGTGGCGATCACCGTCACGCTGACGCGCTCGCCGTAGGTCTCGTCCACCACCGCCCCGAAGATCAGGTTGGCGTCCTGGTGCGCGGCGTTGTGCACGATCTCCGCGGCCTCGTTTACCTCGAAGAGACCGAGGTCCGTGCCGCCCGTGATGTTCAGGATGATCCCCGTCGCGCCCTCGATGCTCGCCTCGAGCAGAGGGCTGCTGATGGCGGTCTTCGCCGCCTCCGCCCCCCTGGCCTCGCTGCTCGACTCACCGATACCCATGAGCGCCGAGCCGGAGTTCTGCATGATCGTGCGGACGTCCGCGAAGTCGAGGTTGATGAGGCCCGGCACGGTGATGAGGTCCGTTATCCCCTGCACGCCCTTGCGGAGCACGTCGTCCGCCATCTTGAAAGCGTCCATCATGCTGGTCCGCTTCTCCGCGACCTGCAAGAGCCTGTCGTTCGGGATGATGATGAGGGAGTCGACGTTCTCCTTGAGGCGCTTGATGCCCTCCTCGGCGTAGGTCGAGCGGCGCCGGCCCTCGAAGGTGAACGGCCGCGTCACGACGCCGACCGTAAGCGCGCCCTGCTCCCGGGCCAGCTTCGCCACCACGGGAGCGGCCCCCGTCCCGGTGCCGCCGCCCTTGCCGGCGGTGACGAAGACCATGTCGGCGCCCCGAAGGGCCTCCTCGATCTCCTGCTTGCTCTCCTCGGCGGCCTCCATCCCGATCTTCGGGTCGGCCCCGGCGCCGAGGCCCCGCGTCAGCTTCTCGCCTATGTGGATCTTCAGATCCGCGTCGCACATCTGCAACGCCTGCGCGTCAGTATTGATGGCGATGAACTCGACCCCGGTCAAACCCGAGTTGATCATACGGTTCACGGCGTTCGTCCCGCCGCCGCCGATCCCTACGACCTTGATCACCGCCAGATAATTAGTCCCCGACTCCAACATTACCTTCCCAGCCCTCCGTCGCCTGCTTTATTCAGCCCGTCCCGGTCCTTAACCGGGCAGAGCCCGGAACCACCCCTTGACCGAGGCCACTATGCTACCAAAATCAAATGCCCCCGCACCTTTACTCTTCGGTTGAAGGTCATTGTTTTTCGCAGCAAAGTATAGCAAACCGACAGCCGTCGAATACTGAGGCTTCTGTAAAGGCTTAACGTAGCCCGTTATGCGACGGGGCGTGGCGAGCCTGACGCGCAGCCCGAGGATCTCTTCGGCGAGCTGGTCGAAGCCCTCCAACTGGGAGCCCCCGCCGGTCAGCATGACGCCGCCGGGCAGGAAGGGGCGCAGGCGAGCGTCGTCCATGGAATCCCGCACGAGCTCCAGGACTTCGCGGGCCCGGTACTCGAGGATCTGGCTGATGAACTTGGCGCTGTAGTGCCGGTCGTCGAGGAGGACGGGGGCCACGTCGTCGACCTCGCTGGAGAGCACGTTCCCGAAGCGGACCTTGAGCCTGTCGGCGTCCTCGAACGGGACCTTGAGCCCGTAGGCGACGTCGGCGGAGAAGCTCTCCCCGCCTATGGGAACGACGTCTGTGTGGGTGAGGGCGCCCCTCATGAACGCGGCGACGTCGGTGGTGCCCCCGCCGACGTCGAGGAGGGCCACCCCCATCTCCCGGTCCTCGGGGCGCAGGCAAGCCTCGCTGGAGGCGAGAGGTTCGAGGACGACGCGCGAGACCTTTACGCCACAGTCCTCCACGGCGCCGAGTAGGTTCTGGATGCTGGAGACCGAGCCGCTCACCACGTGGGCCCGCATCGTCACCCTGCGCGCGGCGAGGCCAACGGGCTGCCTGACCCCCTCCGTCCCGTCCAGAACGAAGGACCTCGGGACGACGTGCAAGACCTCCTCGTCCTCGTCCGGGTCCGCCCCGCGTGCCTCCGCGTGAAGCCTGCGGAGGAACCGCTCCGTGATGAGCCGGTTGCGGCTCCGGTTCAGGAGCGTGACCTCGGTGTTCAGGGAGCGGATGTGGCTCCCGGCGATGCCGACGCTCACCGGGCCGCCGCGCAAGCTACCGCCGCCACAGGCCTCTACGGCCTCGGCTATGGACTCGGTCGCCGCCTCGCGGTCGACGACTACCCCGCGGCGCAGCCCGTAGCTCGGGGCCTCCCCCATCGCGAGAACCTCGATCGGGCGCCGCCCGTCGGCGCGACCCGCGATCGCCACGATCTTGGTCGTGCCGACGTCCAACCCGTAAACCAGCTTCGACATCTACCTATCCGTTCGATCTGCCAGGGGGACCATCCCCCTCCTTCGCCCCGACCACTACCCTCTCCGGGGACCTGAGGTCGAAGTACGCGGCCTCGGGATGCTGCTCCATAACGTCCACGACGGCGCGGACCTGTCCGGCATCGACCGCCCCTCCGAAAAGGACCCGGCGGCCTTCAACGGTGGCTTCGACACCCCCAGGGTTCACCCCGTCGATCGAATCGAGACGCACCCCGTTCTCCTCCAACGCCTCGCCGATAACCAAGATCTCCTCCAGCCGCCCCTCGTCGAGCCCGACCCGCTTGAGGCGCGCCCCCCCGGGACCCGGAAGCTCCGTACCGTCCGCCGCCCAGAAGCCGCTCTCGCGCCCGAGCTCCCCTCTCAAAACGGCCCTGCGCTCTTCAACCTCGACCACAACTATACCGGACTCCCTATTTTTCAGCACCTTCGCACCCTTGACCCAGGGATTAGCTTCAATCTCGTGTTCCAGCGCCTCCTCGTCGAGGGTGAGGAAGCTGGCGCGGTCGGGGAGGGCCGCCCAGGCCTCCCGCTCGGGGAACATCCGGGCGCCCTCCACCTCGATCCCGGTTACCGGGTAGAGGAGGTAGGCCCCGAAGAGGGCGGCGACGGCGGTAGAGCCCGCGACGACGGCGGAGACGAGCAGGGCTCTGAGCAGCCTACGCAGGACGTTGTATCCCCGACAATCGAATCTTCTTTGTGCCCGGATTATCCGATCGCGGCGAGAAACTCGTCGCCGGCGCGGGAGATGTCCCCGGCACCCATCGTTACAACGGTATCGTTGGGACGGGAGATGGCGCGGAGAACCGTTGGGATGTCGTGCCCGTCGGGGACGTAGTAGACGTCCGGGCGTTCCGGGGTCCGGCTCTCGCAGACGGCGTCCACGATCAGCTTCCCGCTAACCCCCGGCTGGGGCATTTCGCCGGCGCCATAGACCTCGGTGACGAGGACGGCGTCGGCGGCGGTCAACGCCTCTCCGAATTCTCTGTAGAGGGTCCGGGTGCGGGAGTAGCGGTGCGGCTGGAAGACGGCGACGACGCGCCCATCGGGAGAGAGGGTCGCCCGGGCCACCTCCAGGGTCGCCGAGAGCTCCGTCGGGTGGTGGGCGTAGTCGTCGACGACGCGGACGCTGTCCCTCGTTCCCTTGAGCTGGAACCGCCGCCGGACGCCGCCGAAGGTTCCGAGGCTCCGGGCCGCGGCGAGCGCGTCGTGGCCGAGCCAGCGGGCGACCCCGGCCGCCGCGAGCGAGTTGAGGATGTTGTGCCGCCCGTGGACGCCGAGCTCGACGAGGCCACGCTCCTCCCCGTCCTCGAACAGGAGGAAGGAGTTGGAGGAGACGGGCTCGGCTCGAAGGTCCCCGGCCTCCAGCCCGTAGGTCGTGACGGGGCAGGGGGCGAGGGCGGCGAGCTCCATGCAGTTCGCGTCGTCGGCGCAGGTGACGAGGTGCCCCTCGGCAGGTAGCCCCTGAACAAACTTCACGAAGGTCTCCATCACGTCTGCGAGAGAGGAGTAGAAGTCCGGGTGGTCGAACTCGACGTTGGTGACGACGGCGGCCAGCGGGTCTAGGTGGAGCAGGGAGCGGTCGGACTCGTCGGCCTCGGCGACGAAGAGGTCGGAGGAAGAAAGGACGACGTTGCTCCCTATGTCGTTCAGCTCGCCGCCTATCAGCGCGGTCGGGTTCTCGCCCGACATGCGCAGGGCGTGGGTAGTCATGCTCGTGGTCGTGGTCTTGCCGTGGGTGCCGGCAACGGCCACGCTCCGGCCTCCGGAGAGGATGCGGGCAAGGGCGCCGGCTCGCGGGACCACGGGGATGGAGCGGCGGCGGGCTTCGAGGAGCTCGGGGTTCGTGGAGGGGATGGCCGTGGAGATCACGACCTCCTCCGCGTCGCCGACCTGGTGGGCGGCGTGCCCTATGTAAACGGTGATGCCGGCCTCCGAGAGCCTCTGGGTGTAGGGAGACTCCTTGAGGTCGGAGCCCGTGACGCGGTGACCGGAGCCGTGCAGGACCTCGGCGATGCCGCTCATCCCGGCGCCGCCGATCCCGATCATGTGTATCTTCAACGTGTTCCTCCGTTCGTCGTAGCCGAGAGCAGCCTCGCCGCGACCTCATCGGCCGCGTGCGGGGTGGCGAGGGCGCGCATATTCCGCGCGAGCCCCTCCCGGCGCATATCGTCGTCTAGTAGTCCTTCGACCCGGTCCCGAAGGCTGGCCGAATCCACCTCGCCATCGAGCATGAGCTCGGCCGCGTCCCCTTCCGTAAAGTAGCGGGCGTTGTGGAGCTGGTGGTCGCCGGTGGCATAGGGGTACGGGACAAGTATGGAGGCCCGTCCCACGGCGGCGGTGTCGAAGAGAGAGCCGGCCCCGGCGCGCATCACCACGACGTTCGACGCCGCGATGGCGTGCCACAGCTCGTCGTCGTAGGCGACGATCCTGTGCCTCGGGTTCTTCGTGGAGAGGCGTGCGAAATCCCGGCGGCCGGAGACCTGGACTACCGAGTACGGCGTCTCCCCCCCTCCGAACGCCTCCGCCGCCGCCAGGTTGAGCTTCAGGGCCCCGCCGCTCCCGCCAAACAGCAGGACGACCGGCGGCTCGACCCCGAGGCGCGCCAGGCCCTCCTCAGCCGAAGCTCCGAAGAACTCGCGGCGGGTCGGCATCCCGACGGGGACGGCGCGTCTCAGGGCCTTCTCTGCCTCCGGGAAGGTCACGAGCACCTCACGCGTGAAGCGGGAGGCGAGCCTGTTCACCCTGCCGGGAACGGAGTTCTGTTCGTGAAGAAAGGTCGGTATGCCGAGGTTCCTCGCGGCGAGGACCGCCGGGGCGCTCGCGTATCCGCCGACGCCGAGGACGGCGCCGGGGCGGAAGGCTTTGAGGATCCGCCGGCAACTGGACAGGGCGCGCGCGAAGAGCAGCCCGGCCCGGGCGCGGGCGACGGGGCCCCCGGCGAGGCCCGCGAGGGGCAGGGCGTGAAGCTTGTAGCCCTTGCCGGGGACCAGGTCGGCCTCGATGCCCGAGGTGGAGCCTATAAAGGAGACCTCCGCTCCCATTTCGCGCAGGCTATCCGCGACGCACAGCGCGGGGATCGCGTGTCCCCCCGTCCCGCCGCCGGCTATCAGGACGCGCGGCGTCCCGTCGTTTTCCGGGAGCCGTCGTGCGTCTCGCCACTCTCGCAACCTCACTATCCTCCGATATGCGGTACAGGATCCCCACCGCCGCGAAGCAGACGAGGACGCTGGAGCCGCCGTAGCTTATAAACGGCAGCGTCATCCCGGCCAGGGGGACGACGCTCATCGCGGCGCCGATGTTGAAGACCGTCTGGACGGCGAACATCGTGGCGAGGCCCGCCGCCAGGCACCGGCCCAGGATTGTCGGGGCGTTCAGGGCGATGGAGTACGCCGAGACCACGAAGAAGCAGAACGCCCCGATAACGACGACCATCCCGAGGAGCCCGAGCTCCTCGCCGACGAGGGCGAAGATCATGTCGGTGTGCAGCTCGGGGACGGGTATGGCGCCGCCCCCGGCCCCCATCCCGAGGTAGCTCCCCCCCCGTATCGCGTTCATGGACTGGCAGATCTGGTAACCCGAGCCGTCGCAGACGCTCAAAGGGTCCAGAAACGTCAGGAACCGCTCCCTCCTGTACGGGGCAGCGAGCATCGCCCCGACGAGCAGCACGAGCGCGGCGCCCCCCCAGACCAAGAGGTCGCGCGTCCTTAGCTCCGAGGCCCACAACACCCCGGCCGCCCCGGCCGCCAGCACCACCGAAGTCCCGAAGTCCGGCTCCACGAGCACGAGCCCGAAAAGGACCCCGACCGCCCCGATCGTCCGCCACGGGAGCCCCGAGCCCGGTCGCGCCCGCGAGACCACGGAGGCGAGCAGCACGACCGCCGCGAGCTTCGCGAACTCGGCGGGCTGGGCCTGGATCGGGCCGAGGTCGATCCACCTTCTCGCGCCCCCGATCTCCTCCCCGACGAAGAGCACGAGGACGAGGCTCAACAGCACGCCGACGTAGAGCGGCGGCGCTATCCTGCGCCACGCGGTGTACCGGATCCCCCTGGCGACGAAGAAAGCCAGGAGCCCGATCCCAAGGTGGGCGAAGCGCGCCAGCAGGGAACGCGCCCCATAATCCGCCCCCCACTCCGCCGAAGTCGCCGAGTACACCATGACGTTCCCGAGAAACGCGAGCGCGAGCGCCACGATAAACAGGTTCGTCCTGGGCGCCGTCACCGGCGGGCCCCGTCCCGAACGGCCGAGAGCCGCGCAAACGCCTCCCCCCTCTCCGCGTACCCGGAGAACTGGTCGAAGCTCGCGCACCCCGGCGAGAGCAGCACCACGTCGCCCGGCCTGGCGACAGCGCGAGCCGCCTCTACCGCGGCGGTGAGGTCCGGTACAAGCGAAACCTCGGCCCCGTTCTCCCCCAGAAAACGGGCGAGCCGTGGCCCCGCCTCCCCCTGGCACAAGATCGCGCGGCACCGCCCCAGGTAGGGCAGCACCTCCGAGAAATCCGTCCCCTTCTCCGAGCCCCCGAGGATGAGCACGACCGGCCCCTCCAGGCCGGAGAGCGCCGCCGCCACCGCAGCCGGGTTCGTGGCCTTGGAGTCGTCGACCCACGTGGAGCCCCCGTGGTCCCCGACGACCTCCATCCTGTGCGGCTTGAGCCCGTAGCCGAGGAGCCCGTCGCGGATGCCCTCCATCCCCGCCCCGAACCGCTCGGCCACCAGGGCCGCGAACAGGGCGTTCTCCCTGTTGTGTCCGCCGACGAACGGGAGATCGGAGACGCCCACGAGGGGACGTCCCCTCAGCAGCAGGCTCCCCCCCTCGACCCGCGTCCCACCCGCTCCGACGAGGACGCTCTCGGCGGCGAGCCCCGCCGCCGCGTTCCGGCCGACCTCATCCCCGGCGCTCACCAGCGCCAGGTCGCCCGCGCCCTGACCCTCGAAGATGCGCAGCTTGTCGGCGACGTACTCATCGAAGGAGGCGTGCCAGTTCAGGTGGTCCGGGCGGACGTTGAGGAGCGCGGCTACGTCGAAGCTCGGGCTTTCGAGGTAGTGGAGCCCGAACGACGAGACCTCCAGGACGAGCAGTCCGGCCTCGCGGACCTCTTCCAGGCATCCGGTCAGGGCGCGCCAGGAGTTCCCGGCTACGGCGTGGGGGATCCCGGCGGCGGTGAGACAGTGCTGGATCATGTCGACCACGGTCGTCTTGCCGTTCGTCCCGGTGACGGCCGCGACCTTCACGTCCGGGGCCTCCTGCCTCAGGAGCCCGAGACCGAGAGCAACCTCGGAGAGAATCGGTATGCCGCCCTTCTCGGCGGCCGAGAGCAGGGCATCGGCGGGCCGGATCCCCGGGCTCGCGACGATCCGATCGAAGCCCTCTTCCAGAAGCTCCGGGCCGGCCCCGAGGCGTGTCTCCACGCCGAGCGAAGCGGCAGAGAGGCGCAGGGGCTCGGAGTCGTTCGCGTCGGCCGCGACGACCTTTACCCCGCGCTCCGCAAGAGCGCGCGCGACGGCGCGGCCGGATTCCCCGAGACCGTATACCAGCGTCGTCATACGGCGTCGTTGTAGAGGGTGAAGTAGTAGACGACAAACCCGGCGGAGGCGAAGACCGCCTGGATGATCCAGAAGCGCACCACCACCTTGTTCTCCTCCCACCCCAGAAACTCGAAGTGGTGGTGGATAGGCGCCATCTTGAAGACGCGTTTGCCGGTGACCTTGAAGAAGAAAACCTGGATCATCACGGAGAGCGTCTCGATCACGAAGATCCCGCCGATCACCGGCAGCAGCATCTCGGTCTTGGTCAACACCGCCGCCACCGCGAGCACGCCGCCGACGGCGAGCGACCCGGTATCCCCCATAAAGACCTCGGCCGGATGCGAGTTGAACCACAAAAACCCGATGAGCGCCCCGACCATCGCGCCGCAGACCACCGCGAGGTCGTACTGGCGCTCCAGAAACGCGATCGCCGTGTAGGCGAGCAGCGCTATCGCCCCTGCCCCAGCCGCGAGCCCGTCGAGCCCGTCGGTGAGGTTGACGGCGTTCGTCGCCCCCACGATCACGAGCAGCACGAGCAGGCTGAAGAGCGCCACCCCGATAACCCCCGGCCCGAGCACGAGGTTCCGGTCGAGCCCCGGCAGGATCACGTTCTGCGTCACGCCCACGTAGCGAAGCGCCATGATGTCCGCGACGACAACAGCAAGCGCCAGGAGCAGCGCCTTGTACCGCGCGCTCAACCCCTCGTTGCGCCGGTTGGAGATCTTCTGCCAGTCGTCGTACAACCCGATCGCCGCGACCGCCGAGACCAGCAGGAGCACGGTGAGCGTCGCGAAGTTCGGCCGCGCCACCACGACTAGCGCCGCCGCGAGGCCGAGCAGCATCACCACCCCGCCCATCGTCGGCGTCCCCTGCTTGATGAGGTGCGTCTGCGGCCCCTCCTCGCGCACGAACTGCCCGAACTTCTTGTTCCTTAGGAACTCTATAAACTTCGACCCGGTCGCGAGGGTCACCACGAAGGCGATCCCCGCCGCCAGGACAACGCTAAACAAGAGCTAGTTTCTCCTTCAACTTGCGGGTCAGGCGGTCGAGCCCGACGCCCCTGGATCCCTTGACCACAACGTAATCTCCCTCTTCGAGCACGCCTTCGAGCCCCTCCGCCGCTGCCTCCGCGCTCTCGTAGCGCAGGCAATCCCCGGAGAAGGCTTCGGCGTACCAGCGGGCCTCGTCCCCGACGCAGACGAGCAAGTCTACACCGACCTCGGCGGCGAGCCTCCCGGCCTCCCGGTGGTACTCCCGGGCCGCGGCCCCCAGCTCGAACATCCCGCCGAGCACCGCGACGAGCCGGCGTCCCTGACGCCGCGCCCCCTCTGCCCCGTAACGCAACACGGCGGCAACCGCCGCCGGCGAGGCGTTGTAGGAGTCGTCGTAGACGATGATGTCCTCCCGGAGCTTGTACACCTCACCCCGCAGGCCCGTGCGCCTGAGCCGGGTGAGCCCGCGGGCGCATTCTTCGGGGTCCAGCCCGAGGGCCATCCCCCCCCCGATCGCGGCCAGGAGCGGCTCCACGAGGTGCGTCCCGAAGACCGGGGCCTTTACCTCTACCGCACGTCCCCCGTCCCTCACGCGCAGGGTGAAGGAGAGCCCACTCTCTTGCTCGGAGACCTCCGTAACGTAAAGGTCCGCCTCAGGTGTAAGGCCGAAAGTAATGCGCCGCCCGATATTCCGGCCCCTCGCGGTTGCGGCTTCCGGCGCACCGAGGGGCGAGACGAGGACGCTCCCGGGGCTCTCCGGCAGGGACGCTGCCAGTTCTCCCTTCGTGGCGGCGAGGGCTTCGATGCCCCCGAACGAGTCCAGGTGGACCGGCGAGACGGCGGTGAGCACGCCGACCTCGGGCGGGGCGATGCGGGCGAGGTGCGCGATATCGCCGGGGTGGGTCGCGCCCATCTCCAACACCAGTACCTCCGCCTTCTCGTCGGCGGCGAGCACCGTGAGCGGCAGGCCCAGCTCGTTGTTGAAGTTGCCTTCCGTCGCGCCCACGCGCCTGCCCGCCGAGCGCAGGATCGCCGCGAGAGCGTCCTTCACCGTCGTCTTGCCGACGCTGCCCGTGATCCCCACGACCGTCGGCGCCCCGGGGCGCTTGAGGTTCCACCGCGCGAGCTCACCGAGCGCTGCCTGCGCATCTTCGACCACGACCGTCGGGACCGGGAGCGGCCTCTCCGAGACCACGGCGACAGCCCCCCTGAGCATCGCCTCGGGCGCGAAGTCCGCCCCGTCTACGCGCCCCTTGAGGGCGAAGAAGAGATGCCCCTCTCGAACCTCCCTGGAATCAACCGCAGCACCCGTAACGAGGGACTGCGCCCGCTCCTCCGGAACGCCGCCGAGGGTGCCGCCCATCGCCCTCGCCACCTCCGCGAGAGGAACCGGCCTCACCGGCTACCGCCTTCCGCGTACCCGGATGGGGAGGGTTTTGTCTCCCTGCGATCCGGCGGGACGTTCATGTAGCTGAGGGTGAAGCTCATCACCTTCTGGAACGCCGGGGCTGCGACGACCTCGCCCCAGTATGTAGTTTGCGGCTCGTCGACCAGGACCAGGGTCAGGTACTCCGGGTCTTCGGCGGGGGCGAACCCTACAAAGGAGGTAAAGTAGCCGCCGCCGTAGAGGCCGGTCTCGGGGTCGACCTTTTCGGCGGTCCCGGTCTTGCCGGCTACGCCGTAACCCGGGATCCGGGCGAGCTCGCCCGTCCCCTCCTCCGCCTCGACCACGCGCTGGAGCATCCCGCGTACTATAGACGAGGTATCCTCGCTTATCACCCGGCGCCCCGGCGCCTCCGGGGCAGATCCTTCGGCCACGTACGGCGTCACGGCGAGGCCGCCGTTGACGAGCGCGGCGTAACCCGCGGCCAGTTGCATGGGGGTCACCGTCAGGCCCTGGCCGATGGGGATGTTACCGATGGAGGAGCCGCTCCACTCCTCGTAGGGCGGGACGAGGCCCACGTCTTCGCCCCAGAGGTCCACGCCGGTCGGCTGGCCGAAGCCGAAGCGATCTATATATTCGGCGAGCTTCTCGCCGCCCAGGGTCTGGGCGACCTGGACCGTCCCGACGTTGCTCGACCTCGCGAGGATGTCCGCGGTGTCGAGGGTCAGGGTCTCGTGCGGCTCGGAGTCGCCGATGATCCTGTCGGCGACCGCCATATGGTCCGGGACGACAAACGAGCTGTCCTCCGTCACTGCCCCTTCTTCGAGGGCCGCCGCCATGGTGAAAGCTTTGAAGGTCGAGCCGGGCTCGTACGGGTCGGTGAGCGCGCGGTTGCGCTGGGCCTCCCCGGGGGCATCCCCGAACTTGTTGTTGTCGTAGCCGGGCACGTTCGCGAGGGCGACCACCGCGCCGTCGTCGACGCGCATCACGATCCCGACCGCGCTCTTGGCCTCGTGCTCCTTGACGGTGTCGATGAGCGTACCTTCGAGCTCTTTCTGGACCGCGGCATCGAGCGTGAGCTTCACGTCACCCCCGCTCTTTAGAACGTCCTCGTGGCTGGCCTCCACCCCGCCGTAGGCCATGTCGTTCCCGAGGTGTCCGAGGGCCTGGCTCGCGAGGGCGCCGTTCGGATAAACCCTCTCGGCGTCCGGCGCTACGGAGATGCCCGTCAGGGCGAGGTCCTGAACAGCCTGCGCCTTCTCCGGCTCGACCCCGGAGGCGACGACGCTGTATCCGCTCAGGGCTCCCCCGTCGTCGGTCCGGGTGATCTTCTCCTCGACCTCCGAAACCCCGGTGCCGAGCACCGCGGACAGGGCCTCGGCCGCCGCGCGAGGGTCCTCGATCTGATACGGGGTGGCGACGACTTCGGAGGCATCGAGGCTCGTGGCGAGCTGGCGTCCGTCCGCGCTGAGGATAGCGCCGCGCTCGGCCCGGTCCTCGAACGCGGCGACGCGGCGGTGCTCCATGGAGAAGAGCCCGGGTCCCGGCTCGCTCGGGAGGCTCAGCTGTACGGCCCTCCCCCCCAGCGCGATGCACACCACCGCGACGGCCCCTACCGCCAGCCGCACCCTGCCGCGTCCGACCGCCCGGCCGCGACCCTTCGGAGGGGCAGGCCGCGAGGGCCGGGAGCGGCCGCTGCCCCTGTTCGGCATGCGCACTACCTCGCCGCGCCCGGCGACGGAGGAAGCCTCCCCCGCCCGGGTCCGGGCTCCATCCACCCCCTGCCTCTTCTTTCCCTTCACTCGCTACGCCCCCCCTCGGTCCCGCCGTACGTCTTGAGGTCACCACCTGCCGGGTCCCGCATCCCGAGCTCCCGGCTCGCCAGTCCCCGGACCCTCCCGGGTTCCGAGAGCTCGGTGACCCTGACCTCCAGCCGCTCGGCCTCGACCTCGGCCCGCGCCTTCTCCTCCGCGAGGGCCGCCGCCTCCCCCCGGAGCTCCGCCGCCGCCGTGTGGACGTAGACGCTGCCGAGCATCAGCGCCACCGGCACCACGACGAGCACCAGGAAGGCCCGCCGACCGCGCGCCGCCTGCGCATTGGAACCCCTCGTACGACGCGGGGGCCGCCCGCCCGGTAGCCCCCTGAGGGGTGCCTCGACGGCCGGCGCTTCGTACTCTCGCCTCCTCCGGGGAGCGCCCACTAGCGTCCCCCCTCGGCCGGCTCGTTCGTGCGGGTAGCGGAGCGCAGGCGGGCGGAGGCGCTGCGCGGGTTCTCCGCGACCTCTTCTACCGAGGGTTTGCGCACGACCCCCCGGCGGAGCGCGGGCGACGCGCCGCAGGCGCACACCGGGAGCTCCGGCGGGCAGACGCATCGTCCCTCGCGGTCTCTTATAAAGCGCTTCACCGCCCGGTCCTCACCGGAGTGGAACGTTATGGCTACGAGCCGCCCGCCCGGCACGAGCAGCCCCTCGGCGGCCTCGAGCGCCCGTTCGAGCCCCCCGACCTCGTCGTTCACGTAGACCCGGACTGCCTGGAAGACCTTCTTCGCCGGGTTGCCGCCCCTCTCTTTCCAACCGACCGCCGAGCGCACGGCCCCGGCTAGCTCGATGGTCGTGCGGAGCGGGCGGCGCTTCTCGACCTCCCTCGCGACCCGCCGGGCCTCGCCACGCGGCACGTCTCCGTAGCTGACGAGGACGTCCGAGATCTCCGAAGTGTCCGCCGCGTTCAGAAACTCCGCCGCGGACCGCCCGGAGGTCGGGTCCATGCGCATATCTAGCGGGCCCTCCTGCACGTAACTGAAGCCCCGCTCCGCCTCGTCGATCTGGAAGCTCGACAGCCCGAGGTCGAACAACACGCCGTCCGCCCGGGTCCCCTCTTCGACAAGCTCTCTGAGGACCTCGTCGTACGCCCCCGGCCTGAAGGAGAACCGGGAGTCCTCCAACAACTCGGCCGCCCTGTCGGCGGCCCCTGGGTCCCGGTCGATGGCTATCAGCCGCCCGTCGGGCCCGAGGCGCTCCAGGATCGCGCGGGAGTGGCCGCCCCCGCCGAAGGTAGCGTCTACGATCGTCTGACCGCCCCGGGGCGCCAGTGCCTCCAGCGCCTCCCTCAGCATCACGGGGTAGTGTCCGGCGGCCATCAAACCCCGAAGTCTCTCCCGGCGAACTCCTCGACGATCTCCGCGAAGGTCTCGTCGGCGCCCGACAAGTAGCTGTTCCACTCGGTGGTATCCCAGATCTCCAAGCGGTCATCCACCCCGGCTATCGTCACGGCCTGCGAGAGGCCCGCGTACTGCCCGAGCTTCGTGGGGATCAAGACCCGACCCTGCCGGTCCAGGGTTGCCTCGAAAGCCATCGAGAAAAACATCCTCGACAGCTGGCGACCCTTCGCGGAGAGATCCGCGTTGGCCTTTATGTTCGCCTTGAAGGCCGCCCACTCGTCCGGCGGAAACGCGAACAAACAACGATCAACCCCCTTGGTGATTACGATGCCGCCCTCGAAATAGGAGCGGAGTCGGGAAGGAAGAGTCAACCGCCCTTTCTCATCCAGGGTGTGCTCGTACTCTCCCAGAAGGGCCAGGGTCCCGTCCTCCCACTACGTCCCACATTGACCCACAACGCTGGGAATTCTGGCATAACCCCGTTAAACCTGCAATCCATGGAGGCCATATGTGCGGAGTAGACCCGAAATCGCCCCTTTTCCGCTCTTTTTACCCTCCCCCCCAGGGTACTGGACTCCCTCTAGAGTATGCAACCCCGAAGCAGCTCGCGGCCTGTGCGTGTCGGCGGAATACCAGTGGGGGCGGACCGGAGGGGCCGAACATGTGGACGCGGGGCGAGGAGCGGCACTACATCTTGGGCACGGGCAAAAAGGTCCCGAAGGAAGGGAGTTTCCCGTGATCGGAGGAAGAAGAAACGGTTCGGTGAGTGCTCGGTGATGAGGTGGGCCCACCAGGACTCGAACCTGGGACCGTCCGATTATGAGTCGGATGCTCTAACCAACTGAGCTATGGGCCCAAGGATGGGCGGTGAGCTGCCCTGGTAGGACTCGAACCTACAACCCTCCGATTAACAGTCGGATGCTCTGCCATTGAGCTACAGGGCAATAACAAGCGAGAGTATACGGTCCGAGGCCCCAGGCTTCAAGACTCGTTGGTCAGGTTGCTCGCCTCGACGGCGGCCCGTTCGAGCAGCTTCGCCTCCGTGTGCAGGCGTAACTTCTCGTCGTAGTCGTCGGTGCGGGCCTTGGCCCTCTCACGGCTCAGGGCGCCGAGCCTGAACCAGGCCGCGCGCAAGGATGCCTCTGACGCGTTGGGGAGCGCTTCTCCAACCGCCTGGAGGGCGCTGATCGCATCGAGAAGTGGACGGGCTCGCTCGTCGGAGAGGAAGGAGTCCGGGGGCTGACCCGCGTACTCTCGCAACAGGGCGAAGAGGCGCTCGTGTGACGCGAGCCCGAAATCCTCCGGCCGTAGTACCAATACTCCGGCTGGCAGAGAAGGTGCAGGTACGCCCTCTCGCAGCGGGCCCGCGGCAAGATCCGGACGCGCGAGAAGATGGGCGAGCAGCTCCCGCCCCGCTTCGACCAGAGGTGCCTGCGGGCGGCGTGTCGAACTGCCCACGTTCGTTTGTCGACCGTTGCTGTTCTCGGGGGTCGAGCGGAGCGCTGCCGCATCCACGCGCAGAGTATCGGAGGCCAGGCGGATCGCATCGTTGTAGAAGACCGGGTCTTTGATCGCCGCTATCAACTCCTTCATCTTCAGGAAGATTCGGGAGCGTTCCGCGGAGCTTGCGCCCTCCGCGCGTTTGGCCTCGCGTCGGACCACGTATTGCAGCACCGGCGAAGCCTCCGAGAGAAGCTCATGAAACTCCTCGGAAGGGTGCTTCAGAAGCCAGTCGGCCGGGTCCTCCGCCAGTCGCATGACGTACAGGTCAAGTCGCAGGTCGGCGGCGGTGCGGACCATCTCTTCGACCCTCGCCACGGCCCTCTCACCGGCCTCGTCGGGATCGAAGAGTAGGAAAACGCGATCGGCATAGCCACCCAACATCTTGAGGTGCCCTTCGGTCATCGCCGTGCCAAGCGTAGCGACGGAGTTTTTTATGCCGGACTGGTTGAGCATCAGGACGTCGGTGTAGCCCTCTACTACCAGGGCGGATTTCTCGCGCCGCATCGCCCCCGCGGCCTGCGGAAGCCCGTAGAGCAGGGAGCGCTTGGCAAAGATCTCCGTCTCCGGGGAGTTGAGGTACTTCGGCTTCGCGTCCCCGAGGGTTCGCGCGCCGAAGCCGACGATGCGACCACGCAGGTCGGAGATCGGGAACGTCACGCGATCGACGAACCGCTCCCCGCCACGAGGGGACAACAACCCGGCCGCATCCAGGGCGCTGCGATCCAACCCGACCTTCCGCGCGGCGGCGCTGAAACTCGCAGAACCGCGAGGCGGAGCGTACCCCAAACGAAATTCTTCGATGGTAGACAACTCTATTCCGCGGCTCTTGAGGTAGCGGCGGGCCTCTTCGGCGGAGGAGGCCCGTAGAAGGTACTTCTGGTAGTAGACGGTAGCGGCGGCGAGGGCGCGGTAGGCGGAGCGGCGGCGAGTATTGCGCGTCTTGGCGGCGCGTTCCTCCTCGGGGGAACGGCCTTCGAACTCCAGTTCGATCCCGAAGCGTTCGCCGAGGTGCGAGACCGCCTCGGCGAAGGGGAGATTTTTCAGCTCCATGACCAGCTTTATGGCATCGCCGCCGCGGGAGCACCCGAAACAGTGGTAGAAGCCCTTCTCCGGCGAGACGCCGAAGGAGGGGGATTTCTCGTTGTGATCGGGGTAGGGGCAGAGGCCGGTGAAGCGGGCGCCGACGCGGCGCAGCGCGGTGAACTCGGAGGCGACCTCGACGATGTTCACGCCCTCCCTCACGCTCTCTATGCTCCGCTGCGAAATCCTCATGCCGCCTATTCTACGGCGGACAGCGTGTATGGAGAACTCCGTTGCGGCCTCGTACCGTAAGGAGGCATCCCGTGATCGAGTAGAGCTTCGTGGAACGGCAAGTTCGAAGCCCATTGCTACCGGAAGCACGCCGTACGGACCCGTCTAGCGTCCGGCCTGAAATTCTACGCTCGGAGCCATCGCCTTCCGGGTCGGGAGAGTCTCCGCTGTTCTGCGAACCGTCCGGCACGGGGAGTGCGGCCGGAAAATATACGGGCCGGCGAAGCCGCTCCGGTTAGGAGGCGGCGATCGCCGGCCCGAGTCGCGGACGCCGGTCGTGTCACGGCGACGTCATCCGCGGCTTTTGTTAGGTCTTACTCTCCATCGGTCCTTACCTCCTGATCGAGGTTCAACGACTCGACGCAGTTGTATCACACGTTGCTTTGAAAGTCTCGCGATCGTGCTGGAAACTCGTCCTGATCTCTCGTTGGGTTGTTGCTAGGGGTGACACGGTCGTACGAGGCCCGGACGATCTGCGAGCAACGGCCAGTCAAGGGAGGGAGCGTGTTGAAAGGGACGGGCCGTCTCCGCAACGGGCCTCATCGCTTCCCCGGGCGAGGTACCGCGACCGTTTCCGCGGGAGGATGTTGCCGATGGCATCCTCTGCACGAAAGCAATCGACCTCGCTATATTCGGGTCGGGAGGCGGGGTTGAAACATCCGGGTTACGCCGGTGGAGGCAGAAGGCGCGGTGAATGTTTCGTTCCGGCTTTCGTGTTCGGACGTTCGCGATGGTGAGCCACTCGACGGCCCCCGGTTCCGGAGATTTAGCGGTCGGGCTGAGGAGACGCAGGAGATCATCCGCTGCGCCTTCTCCGTGACCGGCGGGTGGATGGGTTCCGGGGGCATCTATCGCGGCGCGCGTACCCTGGTAATGCGGCGAGACGTCCCGAGTGTAGCCTCCGGGTGAAGTCTTCGCGCGGGAGGCTCAGGAGCAGGTTTGTCTCCAGGCCGAGGATTGCCGGAAGCGGGTCCAGCACCACGGTGGTCGCCTGCGTCCGGAGCGCGATCAGCAGCCCGTGCGTCTCTTCCAGCGTGGTCTCCCTGACGTGCCACTCGGCGCTGGGGGCCTCGAAGCTCCAGAACAGCCGGGCTTCCTCCTCGAAGCTGAAGATGGGCACGGCGTCCTCGCCGCCGACATGCAGGGTTAGGACTGTTGTCTGGTCAAGCTCGCGCCTGTAGATCAGCCAGTACGACGATGGGCCCGAGCCGGGCGTTCTTCTCTGCTTCAATACCCTCCCTTCCCTCCGGATCGTGCAGGCGTCCCTGTTCTGACGGTCTTCGCGGGATGAGCTCCCACGCCGTCCCATACGGAGGAAGGCGAACGTTACCCTTCCCCCGGCGCGTCGTGAAGACCAGTGTCCGCGGCAGCCATGAAGAAAGTACGGAAGGTGCAGAAAAAGGGGCCGAAAGGCGTAGGGCTTGAGCTGGCCCTGGAGGGCAGTCCTATCCCTCGCGGGCTATGTCCCAGGAGGAGATCCAGCCCTCAGACACCGCCTTGCTCACGGCCTCACCGCGGGTGCGGACCCCGAGCTTATCGTAGACGTTGGAGAGGTGGCGCTTGATGGTGGTTTCGGAGAGGTGGAGGGCCTCCGCGAGCTCCCTGTTGCCAGCGCCGCGCGCGACCATCAGGAGGACCTCGGACTCGCGCCGGGAGAGCTCGCTCTCGACAGGCCCCTCCGCATCGTACTCCTCCCTCGGGACGGTGACGATGACGTTGTCGCCGTGCGGCGCCCGGGCCACGGAGCGTACCGTCGAGATGAGGTCTTGCGAGGAGGAGCTCTTGGAGAGAAACGCGCTCGCCCCGAGCCCGAGCAGCTCGCGCACGAGCCTGCGGTCGGCGAAGACGGTGACGACGATGACCTTCGGCGGCGACGAGAACTCTAGCAGCTTCTTCAGCGCGGCTTGCGCCCCCATCACCGGCATCTCGACGTCCAGGATCGCCACGTCGGGCCGCGTCTCCCTCGCGAGCGTCACGGCCTCCCGGCCGTTCCCGGCCTGGGCGACGATCTCGATGTCGTCGTTCAGGGAGAGCATTTGGGCCATCCCCTCGCGGACCATCGCGTGGTCGTCGGCGATGAGGACCCTGATAGATCTATCTACCCCCGCCGCCATGTGAGGGCCGTTCGGGCCGGAGGAGGCGGAAGGTGCCCCGCCCTGCACATCCCGGGCAGATGCGACGCGCCGTCCCCCGGTAGTCCTGCGCCCCTCTATCCCATCCTTCAACTTCTCGGCCCTGGCGAGCTCATCTTGCATGTCTTCAGAGAGGCCCTTGAGGCGTTCGATCTGTGAACGCAAGACCTCCGCTTGGGACGCCGGTTCGACGCTTGAAGCCCTCTTGCGGTCCGTTTTCCCCTCATCCGTTCCCGTCTTCGGCGGCTCTTGCATATGCATGTCACCCCCCGGGGCCTCGCGGCCCATCCGACCAGGTGTTTATTGTAATTCGAGACACGGGGACCGTTAAGGAGAAGACCGCTCCGGCGTGCCGCAGCGCACCAAGGAGACGCCTACAAGTCTTTCGCCTTCTTCCCGCGCATCAGGGGCAGGCGTACCTTCAGGGTCGTTCCTCGCTCCTGCTGCGAGACGATCTCGAAGGTGCCGCCGAGTAGCTCGGTCCTCTCCTGCATGGAGGAAAGGCCGATGCCCTCGGAGACGGCGTCCGAGGTCTCGAAGCCGGAGCCGTGGTCCCAGACGAGGGCGACGACCTCCCTCGGGGAGATCTTTACCTCGACCACCACGCTCTCCGCGCCGGAGTGGGCGATGGCGTTCCTCACGCCCTCGCGCAGAACCATGTAGAGCTGGTCGCGCACGTAGTCCGGGAGGTGCTCCTCCTCGCCCTCGAAGGCGACCTCGTAGTCGACACCCGAGGGGACGCTGATCCGCATCAGGTTCTGCAGCGCTATCCTCAGGCCGTTGGAGGTCTCGGTCTCGCGGAGCTCGTGGGAGAACTGGCGCATCAACTCCAGCGCCTCGTGCGCCGTCTTTTGGGCCAGGTCCAGCTTCTCGAGGGCTCTCGGCGGGTCGCGCTGCTCCAAGATCCTGTAGAGATCCAGGCTCTGCCCGACGACCGTCATCTCGTGGGCCAGGCGATCATGGAGCTCGCGGGAGAAGCGCCGCCGCTCCTCGCCCTGCGTCTCCTTGACCTTGGTGAGCAGGTAGTCCACGAACGACGCCATGACCATCCGGGAGACGCGGTCCATCACGATCTCCTGCACCGAGAGCGCCACCTCCGCAATCTCCGAGGGGGCAGTTCCGGGCGTCAGGTCGTCGACCACTACGGCGACGGAAGCCTTGCACAGCGCCACCCCGGCGCGGAACGACTCGTCGGGGTGGGGGTTGAGGGGCTCCTCCGAGTCTTCTATGTTCCGGTAGATCTCCTCCTCCACCGCGAGCAGGGACCTCTCCTCCCCCCTGAGCACGGAGACCGCACGGTCGAGCACGTCGCGGGCCTGCTTCTCTATGCGCTCGCGCGGGTTCCCGTCGCCGATGATGATAAGGCTGCCTTCCTGCTCCAGACGGCGCACGTACGCATCGAGGATCTCTCCCGTCCTCTCCTCGATCACCCGCGCAGCCTGCAGTATCGCCGGGCTCCTCGGCCCTTCTGCGTTCAAACTCCTCGGCATCCTCTCCATGGGTCCTCGCCTCTTCTCGACCCCTATCAGCGGCGTGAGCATAGCACCTCCCCCCCGAGGACCGCGCACGACATCAGGACCGGCACCGGTCAAGAAACCCCTGGAGGGACAACGCGGAGGCCACATGCACCGGGGTCTTCGGTCCTCGGCGGTCCAAACCTACGCCTTGTGGTCCACAAACGTGCGACTTTCGGTCTGGATCGCCCGGTTGCCGCCGAAAACAGGGTTAGGCGGCGGGGATCGAGGCTAGACATACCAAAGGAGCGTTGGCGGCGAACGCTGACGTTCAGTGCAAGCAACTTAGCAAGGGAGAAACGATGCCTGATTACGAGCAGCGAAACGACAGGTTTACCGCCGTCGAGGACGAGTACGCAGGGTACACGGTCCGCGACCCGAACGGCGAGAAGATCGGCAAGGTCGACGATCTCTTTCTGGACGAGAACGACAAGCCCGAGTACATAGGCGTGAAGATGGGCTTCTTCGGCACCAGGAGCACGCTGGTACCGCTGGACGCCTGCACGGTAGACAAGAGCCAGGGCTTTATAGAGGTCAACCAGCCCAAGCAGACCGTCAAGGATGCCCCGAGCTTCGACGACGACAACGAGATCACGCCGGACTACGAGCGCCAGGTGCGCGAGTACTACGGCCTCTCGGTTACGGAAGGCTCCGAGGACCGGGGCTCCTACGGCGCCTACGCCGGCTCCTCCGACGACGACGACGACTCCGGCAGGGTCGGCCCGGGCATGGTCGAGGGCGACACCGACTCCGGCGAGTTCCGCGGCCACTCCGCCGACAACGAGGGCGTCAACCAGCGCCAGGGCTCAGACCTCGAGGACGAGGACGAGCTGAGGGTGCAGAGGAGCGAGGAGGAGCTCAGGGCCGGGGTCCGCGAGCGCGAGGCCGGCAAGCTCAACGTCCGCAAGCGCGTGAAGACCGAGCGCGAGACGGTGGCGGTGCCGAAGAAGCGCGAGGAGGTCACGGTCGACCGGGTCGCGGTGAACGAGGAGGCGTCCGAGGGCCAGATCGGCGAGGACGAGGTCTCCGTGCCGGTGGTCGAGGAAGAGGTAGTCGTCGGCAAGCAGGCCGTCGTGAAGGAAGAGGTCAGGGTCCGCAAGGACGTGGTGCAGGACGAGGAGGTCGTCGAGGAGGACGTGCGCAAGGAGGAGGTCGACATCGACGACAACTCCGGCACCACGGGCCGCCGCAACAGCTAGCACCCTCCCCAAAGAAGTATCTGCGACGGCGGGAGTTTCCGATAGGAAGCTTCCGCCGTCGCATGACTGGGCGGGCAGAGGACGGCGACGACAAGGAGGCGCAGGGTGGAACGTGACGACAGGAACAGGGGCATCTCGGAGGGCGACGAGCCACGCGACCAAGAGGGCGTGAATCCAGGAGACTCCCGCAACCTCGAAGAGCGCGACGAGCTGAGGGTGCAGCGCTCCGAAGAAGAGTTGAGGGCCGGGGTGCGCGAGCGCGAGGCCGGTCAGGTCGGCGTAAAGAAGAGCGTCCGCACCGAGCGCGAGAGCATGACGGTCCCGAAGAAGCGCGAAGAGCTTAGCGTCGACCGGGTGCCGATGAACGATGAGGGAGCTCCCGGTCAGATCGGGGACGGCGAGGTCTCCATCCCGGTGGTCGAGGAGGAGGTAGTCGTCAGCAAACGTCCCGTGGTCAAAGAAGAGCTGAGGATCAAGAAGGCGGTCGTGGAGGAAGAAGAGATCGTGGAGGCCGACGTCCGCAAGGAAGAGGTCGAGATAGACGATGCCTCCGGCACCGGGCGGCACCAGCAGTAGCAGGACAGGCGGCGCGTTAGCCGCCGAGATCCCCCTCGCTTGCGCCTCGAAGGCTGCTCGGGACGGGGAAGGGCCACAGGAGTTCGCGCCCGATAGGGAAGGCGGAGGAGATCGGACAAGTGCCGAGAAGTTCGCACGGTCGCAAGTGGCCAGGGGCGACGTCGCTTCACTGCGGCAGGTCCAGCGCCTACAAGAGGGTCGTGTTTTCGGAACGTTACGTTTGAGAGCCTTTCCAGGAGGGAGAAACCTTGGATATCGAAGGAAGCGGGCGAGAAGAGGATCTGCGTCGTGAGGCCGAGCGAAGTCGGGTATCCGCGAGGGCTGCCGACGGCGCGGGACGAGCAGACGTTCATCGGGGCACGGAAGAGCGGCACATAAGCAGGGAAGACATGCGCCGTGCGGCGAAAGACGGGCTGAAGGACAGGGAACAAGAGCGCACGGGAGATGGGCTTTACGGCAGCAGCACGAGCGACCCCATCCTCGGGGCTGCGCTGGCCGAGTTTGTGGGCACCTTCATCCTGGTCTTCGGCGGGACGGCGGTGGCGGTCGGGGCCATCCTGAGCCGCCCGACGGCCGGCGCGGCCTACGACTCCCTGGCGGTAGCTCTGGCCTTCGGGCTGGCGCTGGCCGCCGTTGTCGCGTCCGTCGGCCACGTCTCCGGGGGGCACGTCAACCCGGCGGTCACCCTCGGCATGGCGGTCACCGGCAAGTTTCCGTGGAGATCCGTACCGTTCTACCTGGGGGCGCAGCTTCTGGGCGCCGTGCTCGGAGCGCTGGGCACCTGGCTCGCTTTCGGCGGACCCGGAAGGAACGAGGCCAGCCTGGCGGCGACGTACCCGGCGCAGGGGGTCGGGGACCTCCAGGCTTTCCTCCTCGAGATTCTCGTAACGTTCATTCTCGTCTTCGTGGTCGTGTCGGTCGCAACCGACGGCCGCGCTCCCGCCGCCATAGCCCCGATAGCGGTAGGGTTCGCCCTGTCGGTCGGGGTTTTTGTTGCGGGGCCGATCACCGGCGGCGCTGTCAACCCCGTGCGCGCCCTCGGACCGATGCTCGTGGCGGGCGACCTAACTAGCGTGTGGCTGTACCTCCTCGGGCCGATCATCGGCGGCGTGCTCGCCGCGTTGTTCTACGACCGCTTCCTGGCCGAGGGCTGAGACGCGGAGTAAGGGCGCAAGTGACGTTTACGGACACGGGCAGTGGAACAACATGGTCTCGTGAGCGAGGGGCTGGTCGCGTCCGTGCTTTCAAAGGAAGCGACGGAAGGAGGTGTGGCCAATCCAGGATACGAGAGCCGAGAAGCGATGGTTCGCTGTCCTCGAATAAGCGTGGAGAGCATCGCCCGGATCAGGCGGAGGTCAGGAAAGACCTCCGAGCAAACCCAAAGAAGGAGGCAGAGAGATGGACATGTTGGGTGGTTTCAACCCGCAGGACATACAGAAGTACCTTCAGGGCGTCAACTGGCCGGCAGACAAGGACCAAGTGGCCCAGACGGCCGAGGGAAACGGCGCACCGCAGGGCATGATCGAGAAGATCAAGGGCCTCGGCGGCGGCCAGTTCTCCGGCCCACAGGAAGTGATCGCCGGTCTACAGGGCGGTTGATCGCTTCCAGAACCACCCGCTAGGGACCGCCGGATCGGCGGCGCGGTAGGGTTACAGCAGCCACAACGTGGGACGGGCGAGAGCCCGGCAAGCAAGCTATGGAAGGAGATACTCATGGGTAGAGACAGAGACAAGGGTAGGCCGGTCGAGCCCGGCGATGCCCGGGCACACGGCAACGATCCGGACGCGGTCGAGATAAACCGCGGTGGGCGCGACGAAGGACGGCTCGGCCCGAACATAGACGCCGAGGGGCGCAACATGGACGATCCGCAAGAGGGCGGAACGAGGAGCGTCGGTAGGGCACGAGAGGAGCGTTCCGGTTCGCAGGAAGGGTCTCGCGGAGGGTCTCGTGACGACTCCCCCGAGTGGCGCAGCCAGCAGGAATCCGAACACCGCAGGGACCGCCGCAATGATGCGGACTCCAGCAGGGACCGCCACAACGACGCGGACTCCAGCAGGGGCACGAGCTGGACGAGCGTCATCTTCGGCCTGCTCGCGGCGCTCGGGGCGAGCCTGATCCTGAGCGGCATCGTCGGCGGCATCGTGGCCGCCATCTTCGGGGCCCTCGGGGTCGGTGGCGGCGCGGAGGGCGGAACGACGGCCCTCATCGGGGTATTGTTGACGCTTCTTCTGGCGTTCCTCATCGGCGGCTACGTGGCCGGCCGCCTGGCCAGCCGTTCCGGGGTCAAGCACGGCCTGCTCGTGCCGCTCCTGTTGCTGATACTCACGATCCTGCTGGCGATCATCGGTGCTCTCGTGGGTTTCAGCCTCATAGACAACCTTCAGGGCGTGACGCTCCCGGCGGTACCGAGCGACATCCAGCAGCAGGCCCAGGGGGAGGCACCGCAGAACCTCGGCTCCATCCTGACCGTCTCCGGCATCCTCGCGCTGCTCGTCCCGTTTATCGGCGGGGCCCTCGGCGGGGCATGGGGCGCGAAGACCGGCCGCAACCGTCCGTAACGTAGTCAACCAGTCCCACCGTGGCCGGCCCTTGAGGTCGGCCACGTGCTCTTAGAACACTAGTTCGGGACAATTTTCGCGGCAGGTTTCGTACCCCCCACGGCTGTAACAAGGGCCGTGGGGGGTACGAGACTTTCAGAGGCACCGGCCATGGTCTCACCTGTTTATCGTCCTCGACATCTCGCTGGACGATCCGGACCCTGGTTGCGGCGAGGGCTACCGGTCTTCGGGAACGGCCCACCTTTTTCTGGAGGGCGGCGTATAAAGCTTCATCCTGTCGAGTAGCTCGCCGGGATCCTCCCCGGTCATGACGAGCGAGCGGTGGTCCGGCCGGACGAAGCCCTCGGTGATGGTCCGGTCGAACAGGGCTATCAGGGGCTCCCAGTAGCCGGAGACGTTCAGGAGGGCGCAGGGCTTCTCGTGGATCGAGAGCTGGGACCAGGAGAGGACTTCGAAAAACTCCTCCAGGGTCCCGTAGCCCCCGGGCAGGGCCACGAACCCGTCCGAGAGATCGGCCATCATCTTTTTGCGCTCGTGCATCGATCCGACGACGTGAAGCTCCGTAAGGTCTTCGTGCCCGATCTCCCGGGAGACGAGCGCGTCGGGTATGACGCCTACCACCTTGCCGCCGGCCTCCAGCGCCGCATCCGCCACGGCCCCCATAAGCCCCGCCTTCCCGCCTCCATAAACCAGCCCGAGCCCTCGCCGGGCCAGCTCCTCCCCCATGCGCCACGCCGCCTCGACGTAACCCGGACGCGAGCCCTCACTCGAACCGCAGAACACGCACACACGCTCCACATCTAACCTCCTTGGGCTGAAATGTTGTCGGAAGCCCTGCGCCCCTCGCCGGCAGCACCGTCGATGCGCACCCGAAGGTGGGAGCCGAACACCGCGCTCTCTATGTCGGGCCTCCCTCGGACCGAGGCGCCGCGGCCCGGGCGTGCTACCAGGGGATCACGCCGGGCCTCGGCAGGAAGATGCGCTCGTAGGTCGCCAGGGCGTAGCGGTCGGTCATCCCGGCGACGAAGTCGACGGTCTGAGTTATCGGGTCCGGGTCAGTTTCGGGCCGCTCTTCCGGGTTTTCGAGGTAGTGCTCGAAGAGGGCGGCGACGACGGTTCCGGCCCTGTCCGAGCGCCGGAGGCTCGGGTTGTGGTAGACGTTCCGGAACAACCAGCCCCTGAGCTCTAGTAGAGCTTCGTGGACCTTCCGAGAGAGGGTTATCTTCCGCTCCTCACGAGACGCGAGGATCATGTCGCGCACCAGCGTATCTATGCGCGCGCTCGTGCTGCCGCCGAGCACGGAGATGGGACCTCTGGGAAGGTCCTCCGGGGCGATGATCCCGGCGCGCAGCGCGTCGTCTATGTCGTGGTTGACGTAAGCTATGCGGTCGGCGGTCCGGACGATCTCACCCTCACGAGTCGAGGGGTAGCCCTTGCCGGTATGGTTGAGGATGCCGTCCCTGACCTCGTGGGTGAGGTTGAGCCCTGCCCCGTCCCTCTCCAGGAAGTCCACGACGCGTAAGGAGTGCTCGTTGTGGCGGAAGGTACGGCCGTGGTCTTGGAGAATACGAGCGAGCGCCTCCTCGCCGACGTGGCCGAACGGTGCATGGCCCAGGTCGTGGCCGAGTGCTATGGCCTCGGTCAGATCCTCGTTGAGGCCGAGGGCGCGGGCGATGGTGCGGGAGACTTGCATCATCTCGAGGGTGTGGGTGAGGCGGGTGCGGAAGTGGTCGCCGTCCGGGGAGATAAAGACCTGCGTCTTGTGCATCAGGCGCCGGAAGGACTTGGCGTGCAGGATCCTGTCCCTGTCCCGCTGGAAGGGGTTCCTCACGCCATCCGGCTCCTCCGGCCGCGGACGACCGGCGCTCGTCTCGCAGGCCCAGCCGGGCCCCGGCCCCTCCGGCCGTGCGTCCGGCTCGGTCACGCGGGCCGGGCCGAGCGCCGGTCGGGGGCGCCGAGAAGGGAGGCGTTGCCCGGGGCGTGGGCGATAACGTGGGCGGAGACGACCCTGCGGACGCTCTCCCCCATGCCGTCTTCCACCCTGGTCTCCCTGAGCGGTTTCGAGACGAGCGCCCTTAGAGCGTCGAGGGCCCCGTCGGGGATCGGGAAGGCGTCGCCGACGTACCCGGCCCGGCGACAGTCGGGGCAGAGCACGCCGCCCAGAGGGGGAGCGTAGTAGAGGAAGCCCTCGTCCGCGAGGCCGTCGAGGTCCCGCTCGCAGGAGACGCAGGCATCCAGGCGGAGGGCGTAGCCAGAGAGCATCGAAAGCTTCAGCGCGAAGGCGGACTCGACGCTCCCGCGGTCCTCCGTGCGGCCGTCGAGGGTGTCGAGGGCGTTGTAGAGGAGGTTGAAGACCCGCCGGTCGGCCTCGTCACCGCCGGCGAGGGCGCGCGTCGTCGCGACGATGCCGCCAGCCGTCTCCAGGCTCGCGAGGTCCTCGCGGATGCCATGAAAGCTCCTGAGAACCTCGGCCTGGGTGATGGTGTCCAGGGAGCGGCCCTCGTAGGCGAGAAAGTCCACGCACGAGAGCGGCTCGAGGCGCGCGCCAAAGCGGGACTTCGTGCGGCGAATGCCCTTGGCGATAGCGGAGACCAGCCCCGAGTCCCTCGTGTAGAGGTCGAGGATGCGGTCGGCCTCCCCATAGCGGATCGACCGGAGGACTATGCCCTTACTCTTGTAGACCGCCATTCTCGGCTTCCTCCATGATAGCCACGCTCCCGCTGGTCCCGAGCCTCGAAGCCCCCGCGTTCAGCATCTCGATGGCATCCTCCAGCGTCCTGATGCCGCCCGAAGCCTTGACCGAGAGCCCCTCGGGCGCCTCCTCCCGGAGCAGGGAGACGTCCTCCTGGGTGGCCCCGCCCGGCCCGAAGCCCGTCGAGGTCTTGACGAAGTCCGCGCCGCTGGACGCCACGATCTGCACGGCCAGACGCTTCATCTCGTCCGTGAGGAACCCCGCCTCGATGATGACCTTCAAGACGACGTCGTTCAGGCCGTTGTTCATCGCAACGGCGCTGACCTCGCCGTTGAGGCTCGCGAGCTCCTCGGCCACGTAGGAGAACTCGCCCGAGAGAAACTTCGAGATGTTCATCACCACGTCGATCTCCGAGGCGCCGCTGACGATAGCGTCCCTCACCGCCGCCGCCTTCACCCCCGTCGTGTCCGCCCCGAACGGGAACGAGACCACCGTCGCCACCTTGACGTCCGTCCCCTTGAGCGCCCTCGCGGCGAGCCGGACGTGGCACGGCAGGATGCAGACGGCGGCGAAGTGGTGTTCGGCCGCCTCTTCGCAGAGCTTGCGGACGTCGGCCTCCGTCGAGTTGGGCTTGAGGAGGGTGTGATCCACCGTCTTCGCAAACTCCCTGACCCTCATCCCCACCCGGCCACGCTCCTCCTGAAATGCTACGAAAAATCCTACGACACGAGCATTATAGCCCGAGCCGCTCCAGGAACCGCGGATCGTTTCTCCAGCCCGGCGTGACCTTTACCTTGAGGTCCAGATAGATCCTGGTGCCGAGCAGCTTCTCCACGTCGCGCCGGGCCTGCGTCCCGATCTGCTTTATGGTCCGCCCGTTCTTGCCCAGCACGATCATTCGCTGCGTCGCCCGCTCGACGTGGATGATCGCGTAGACGACCGTGACGTTATCCTTCCGCTCGACCTCGTCGATCTCCACGACGATCGCGTGCGGCACCTCTTCCCTGAGCGCGTTGAGCGCCTTCTCACGCACGTACTCCCCGAGGATCAGGGACTCTGGAAAGTCCGTGACCGCCCCGTCCGGAAAATACTGCGGCCCCTCCGGCAAGAGCCGCGTCACGGCCTCCGTGAGCGCCTCGACGTTGAGCCCCTTGAGGGCGCTCAGGGCGAAGATCTCCTCGTAGGAGCCGGCCCCCGAGACGGCCTCGATGGTCGGCAGCACGGCCTCCTGGCTGCCGAGCAGGTCCACCTTGTTCAGGCAGGCGATGGCCGGCGTCCCGGAGTCGGCGACGAGCCTGGAGATGTAGCGGTCGCCGGTGCCGAGATCCTTCTGCACCTCGTTGGCGTCGAAGAGGAGCAGGACGACGTCGGCCTCCCCGAGGCTGTCGAGGACCTGCTGCTGCATCCGGCTCCTCAGCGTATCGCGGGGCTTCTGGGAGCCGGGCGTGTCCACGAAGACCGCCTGGTAGCCCGGACCGTTCCTGACCCCCCTGATGGGGCTCCGCGTGGTCTGGGGCTGGGATGAGGTTATGGAGACCTTCTGTCCGACGAGGGTGTTTATGAGCGTCGACTTGCCCACGTTCGGGCGTCCCACCACGGCGATGAAGCCGCTCTTGAAACCCTCCTCGGGCCCCTGCCCGATCACAGGACCTCCGGGCCGAACGAGTTGGGCAGGATCTCCTCGAAAGGATAGTGGCGTGGGGCACCTTCCGCGTCGAGCACGACGACCTCCTCGCAGCCGAACTCGCGCAGTACTTGGCGGCACGCCCCGCAGGGGAAGCAGGGGGCGGTGTTGGGGCTGACCACGGCGACGAGCCTTATCTTACGGTCCTCTTCCGGCGAGTCGGCGATCATCTTCATCACCGCGCCTCGCTCGGCGCAGATCGACAGCCCGTAGGAGGCGTTCTCGACGTTGCACCCGTCGTACAGGGCGCCGCCCGTCGTCACGATGGCAGCCCCAACCCGGAAGCCGCTGTACGGGGCATATGCCTGCTTCGTGGCCGCCCTCGCGGCGTCGATTGCTCGGTCTGTTGGCATGCTCTCGATTCTATAGGAGTTGGAAGACGGCGACGGTCAGCAGGGCGCCCACCACCGCACCGATCGTTACCTGGTAGACGGAGTGGAAGCCCGCCTCCACCCGGCTCTGGCAGACGAGCAGCGCCATGAGCAGGGTGATGACGGAGATCAGCCCCGCGTACCTCGCCTCCCCGTCGGCGGCGATAAAGCTGGCCGCCACCCACGCGGCGAACGAGACTGCCGCGTGCCCCGAGGGCATCCCGCCCAGAAACGCGTTCGGGGAGCGGGTCAGCGCCTTGCCGAGCACGACGGTTATGGCGACCAGGACGAGCGCGACGACCGTCAGATGGCCCGGCCAGCGCCGGACGCTGTCCAGGGTCTCCAGCGAGAACGGGCCGAGGTCGTCGCCCAGGATCAGGTACCCCACCAGCAACGCCGCGATGCTCGACACGAGCACGGCCCCGGCCGAGACGTCCTTCGCGAGCTTCGCCAGCGGATGATACTCCTGCGTCACCAGGTCGACGGCGAACTCCATCGCGGTGTTGAACATCTCCGCCAGGAAGACGGTCAGGATCACCAGCACGAGCATCGCGAGCTCCAGCTTGCTCACCCCGACGAGCAGGCTCAACACCAGGACCGCGGCCGAAGCTACGACGTGGAAGCGCATGTTCCGCTGCGTCCGTACCGCGTAGACGAGCCCCTGATAGGCGTGGTTGAAGGACCGCGCTACCCCCTGCTGGCCCTTGCTCGGCTTCGCGAGCTTCTTACCCTCCGCCATCCAGGTCCCTCAGCACCTCGTCCTGCACCATAGACATCTCGCTGGCCTCGAAGTCCTCCCCGTGATCCATCCCGGAAAGGTGGAGCGCCCCGTGCACCACGAGCTCCTCGATCCCCATCTCCGAGCTCGCCACCCCGGGGCAGATCACTATCTCCCCGACCATCTCCCCGTACGGCCCGTCGATCCCGAAGCTCAACACGTCCGTCGGGGCATCTTTACCCCTGTACTTGAGGTTGAGCTCACGCATGGTCTCCCTGTCCACGAGGGCCACAGAGACCTCGCCCATACGCTCAGGCTCGTAGCCGCGCGCCACGAAGGCGGCGGCGGCGAGCTCGGTCACGCGATCGGCGCCAAGCTCACCGAAACCGACCTCGTCCAGGACGTCGACGGAGAAGGGCAAGCTCGAAACCTACGCCGTCGAGCCTTGGGCGGGGGCGGGCTTCGGGGCGGACTGCTGGGGGTATTCGATGCGCGGGCCGATAAAGCCTATGAGGGCCTCGCGGATCGCCTCGCCGGTCTCGTGGATCTCGTTCATCGTAAGCTGGCACTCGTCGAACTGGCCGTCCTCCAGCTTCCCGCGGATGGTCCCGCCGACGATATCCTCGATGCGCTTCGGGGTCGGCTTGTCGAGGGACTTGACGGTCGCTTCGATGGAGTCGGCGAGCATCAGGATGCCCGCCTCCTTGCTCTTCGGTTTCGGTCCCGGGTAGCGGAAGTCCGCCTCGCGGACGTCGACACCGGCGAGGTCGCCGCCGAGGGAATCTTCGAGGGCGCGGCGGTAGAAGTACTCGATTCGGGTCGTCCCGTGGTGCTGGGCGATCATGTCGAGCACCTCCTGCGGGAGGTTCCACTCGCGCCCGATCCGCAGCCCGTCCTTCACGTGCCGCTTGATGATGCGGGCCGAGAGCGCGGGGGTGAGGCTCTTGTGCGGGTTGGCCCGCCCGATCTGGTTCTCGATAAAGTAGTAGGGGTGTTCGAGCTTGCCGACGTCGTGGTAGTACGCCCCGACGCGCGCGAGCAGCGGGTCCGCCCCGATCCTCTCGGCCGCGTTCGCCGCGAGGCTGCCGACCTGGATGGAGTGTGTGAACGTACCCGGGGCCCCGCTGAGGAGCTTGTGCAACAGCGGGTTGCCCGTGTCCGCGAGCTCCAGCATCTTCTGGGGCGTCAGGATGTTGAAGGCGTTTTCGAGGAGCGGCAGCAGGACCATCGCGAGCATCAGCGAGAGCAGGCCGTTGACCAGCCCGATGCCGCCCTGTCCGAACGCGCCGCGAAGGCCGCCCCCCCCGATCAGGGCGAAGGCGAACATCACGATCCCGGTGACCACCGCGATCAGGAGCCCCGCCCACAGAAACTCGGTCCTCGGGCCGACGCGCAGCACCGTGTAGATGGCGAACCCCGAGGTCAAGAGCAGCACCGACGCGAGAAAGAAGTCGTTGCCGCCGATGATGCCGATGTTCACGCTCTCGATGACGACCATCAGGAACATCAGGCGCGGCCCGAGCAGGATCGTCCCGAGGATGGAGAGCCCCGCGAGGGGGATGAGGTAGGACGGCAGCGAGAGCAGGACGAACGCGCGCGCGAGCGCGGTGAACAGGATCAGGAGCAGCGAGGCGAGCAGCACCCTGATGATGGCCTTGCCCTTCAATATCCGCTTCCCGAAGCGCTCCAGGAAATACCACGCTATCCACATCTCGGTGGCGACCACGATCCCGACCCCGAGGAACACGGACAAGGGGTTGGCCCCGCCGGTGAGGCCGAGGGCCCGCAGCCGTGCGACGTCCCCCCTGTCCAGCACCTCCCCCGCCGCGATGACGCGCTCGCCCTGACCGACGCGTCCGGAGACGTCGTCTACCTCTGCGGCGGCCTCGTCGCGCGCCGACTCCGTCGCCTCCCGGTCCACAATGTAGTTCGGCGCCAGAAAGCCCCCGCTCACGACGTCGACCACGACCGCGAGCTCCCCGGAGGCATCCCGCGACGCGGCCTCGGAGAGCCTCTCCCGCCCCTCGGAGAGCGGCATGAACCCGGAGGACGGCCCCTCGGCACCATCGTCGCCCACCGCCGTCGTCCCGTAGAGATCCTCCAGGTTCTCAATGGCGTAGCGCTCTGCCTCGTCTACCTGCCCGCCGTCTAGGAAGACCAGGGAGCGGGCGACGTTCTCGGGCAGCGGGAAGGGCGCCACGCCTACCACCCGCGAGACCTTCTCCCCCGGCGCGTCGCCGGAGGCCCGGATGTCGCGCACCTCGTCGAAGAACCCCTCCGCCGCCTCTACCTGACGAATCGTGATCCCGGGGTCCTGCCTGTAAGCCATCGGAGCCTCGTCGCGGGCCTCCTCGCGCGCGGCTTCGGTGGCGACAGGGTCTACGTAGGAGACGCCGCGCTGCGCGTAGACATCGTCCCTGGCGACGCTCCCCACCTCGTAATCCTGCCCGCCCCCTGGCAGCCATCCGGTCGAGAGGCTGGGACGGGGGTCCAGGCTGATCAAAACGGTGAGCGAGAGCCACGTGAAGAAGAGCAGGAGGACGTAGAACCGCTGGTGGGGCAACCCCTCGACCCAGTTTCGAAACTTCTCGAGCCGCGTCGGCGGCCGGTGGAACTCCTCCGGCCGCTTGCCCGGAGGCGGGGACGCGTCCGGCACCCGCACGGCCCCGTTCGGGGCCTCGTCCGGCTCATGCGTGCGGTCCGTTCGGACCTGGTTGTGTGGGGGTTCGTTCACGCCACCCGCCATTATGCTCCTTCTGGAACCTCTAGGAGGACGCGGAAGGTTCGACGGCCCGCTCGTAGGCATCCACGATGCGCATCACGAGATCGCTCCGGACTATATCGTCGCGCTTCAGGCGCACGAACGCGACCCCGTCTACCCCGGCGAGCGCCCGCTGGGCGTCGTCGAGGCCGCTCGTGTTCCCCCTCGGCAGGTCGACCTGCGTCGCATCCCCCGTGATCACCATCTTCGAGCCGAAGCCGAGGCGCGTCAGGAACATCTTCATCTGCTGCGGGGTAGTGTTCTGGGCCTCGTCCAGGATCACGAAGGCGTCGTTGAGCGTACGCCCGCGCATGAACGCGAGGGGCGCGACCTCGATGGTCCCGCGCTCCAGGTGGCTGCCGAACTTGGCGGGGTCGATCATCTCGTACAGCGCATCGTAGAGCGGCCTGAAGTACGGGTCGACCTTCGCCATCACGTCTCCCGGCAGGAAACCCAGAGACTCCCCCGCCTCGACCGCGGGCCTCGTCAGGATGATCCTGTTCACCTCGCCCCGATTGAGCGCGTCCACAGCGAGAGCCACCGCGAGGTAGGTCTTCCCCGTACCGGCCGGCCCCACCCCGAACACCACCTGATGCTTGCGGATGGCGTCGGTGTATGCCTTCTGGTTGCGGGTCTTCGGCGCGACCCTGCGGCCCCGGTGCGTGAGGATCATGTCCCCGAGCACCTCCTTGCCGCCGCCCGAGGCCCCCATCTTGAAGAGCCGCTCCGCCATCTCCGGGGTAGGCTGGTTGCCCCTCTCCGAGAGGTCAACCAGGCCGTCGAAGACGACCTCGGCCCTCTCCACGGCGTCCTCGCCGCCGCGCAAGACGATCTCGTTGCCGCGCACGATCACCTCGCACTCGACAAGCTCCTCTACCTTCCTCAAGACCGAGTCCCGGTCCCCGAAGACCTCGTACTGCCGCCCCGGCGGGATTACCAGCTTGGCCTCGACCTGATTTTCAGACTTGGTGTCCGTGCTGCCTCCTTAACCTTCTACCGAAACGTCGGCTATCAACCCTGCAACCTGCCCCGCACGATCCCGGAGAGCTTCTTGCCGTCGGCCCTGCCCGCGGCGAGCTCGTTGGCCCGCCCCATTACCCTCCCCATCTCCCTCATGCTCGAAGCACCGGTCTCGGCTATGACATCGTCCACGAGGGCCGTCAGCTCCTCGTCCGAGAGCGGCGTGGGGAGGTAGGCGCGCACGATCTCGGCCTCCCGGGTTTCGGCCTCGGCCTGCTCGTCCCTACCGGCCTTCGCGTACGCCTCGGCGGACTCCTCGCGCTGCTTGACCTGGCGCCTGAGGACCGCCATCTCGTCCTCATCGCTCAGGGGCTGGCCTTTTTCGATCTCGGCGTTCTGGAGGGCGGCGGAGATCATGCGCAGGGCGGCCACGCGCCCCTTGTCACGGCTTCTCATCGCCTCTTTTGTATCACGTGCAACGTCCTCGCGCGCGCTCACTACGGCATCCTCACTCTCTCGCCACCCATGACGTGGGCGTGGAGGTGAAAGACCTCCTGGCCCGCGTCCGGGCCGTTGTTGATCCTGAATGCGTACCCCGACTCCGCGACACCCTCGTCCTCGGCGACCCCGTGCGCCACCTCGAAGAGGCGCCTCGCCACCCCGTCGGGGAGACCCCCGATCCCGGCGAGCGATGGGACGTGCTCCTTGGGGATGACGAGCACGTGCACCGGCGCCCGGCCGTTTATGTCGCGGAACGCGAGCACCCCGTCCTCGTCGCGCAACACCTCGGCCTCGACCTCACCCCTTACTATCTTGCAGAACACGCAGTTCTCGTCGCTCATAGCCCCCCCTCGAACCTTTCTGCCGAACCTTCCTTCGCTCCGTCCAGCGCCGCGCAGGCCCTGGCGACCGCCACCATCCCCGCGGTCTCG
>CADCVI010000244.1 GCA_902806105.1 uncultured Rubrobacteraceae bacterium | reverse complement strand
GGAGAGGCCAAGCGCGCGGCGATCCTGCCCACAAACCCCACGCTCCATATCGAGACCAGGAACGCCGCCCATCACCGATTTCAGAAGACGCTTCGACGAACGACCCAGTTCAACCCTCGAGGACGATCCGAATAAGCGCCACCCTCGCTCCCGCTGCAAGACCCCGCATCCGGGCTCGGACGGTCGCTCCGAAAGGGATCGAGGCGGGCCCCGTGGCGCGTCTCGCCGTCGCACGATCGAGGGTGATCCGTCTCGGGTCAGCGTCCTCACGCTGGCGTAGGCCCTGCCGTGGGCCACGGGCATTGTGGCGAGGTTTGCACGCTCGGCACGTATACTCAGGGCGGCCGTAACCACGAGGAGGTGCCCTTTGCAGAACGGGGAGATAGCCCGGGAGCTCGAAAGAATCGCGACGCTCATGGAGATCAAGGACGAGACCTACTACCGCATCCTGGGCTACAAGCGCGCCGCCGAATCCGTCGTGGCACAGGGCAGTCCGGTCCGCGAGATGCAAGACCTCACTACCCTCGCCCACGTAGGCGCCACGACCGCCGAGGTCATAAGGGACCTGGCCGAGGACCGCGAGCCGCAGATTCTTACGGAGCTTCTCGAAGAGGTGCCAGCGGGCCTCGTCGAGGTCACCCGCCTCCCCGGGGTCGGCCCGCGCACGGCCGGCCGCCTGTGGCGCGAGATCGGTGCGACGAGCGTCGAGGAGATAGGCGCTCTGGAGGAGGGCAAGCTAGCGGCCCTCAAGGGCTTCGGCAAGAAGAGCGAGGAACGGATATTGAAGTCCGCCCGTGCCTACAGCGCGACGGAGAGGAGGATGCTCCTCAACGACGCGACGAACCTAGCCGGCGAGATCCTGGAGTTCGTCCGCTCCCAGCCCTCCTGCGAGAAGGCGGAGGTTGCGGGCTCCCTCAGGCGGTTCAAAGAAACCATAGGGGACCTGGACATCGTCGCCGCGTCCCGGGAGATGAAGGAGCTCGCGGACGCGTTCGCGGGGGCCCCGTTCGTCGAGGAGGTGCTCGCGCACGGTTCGACGAAGGTCTACATAAAGACGCGCGGGGTCGAGGTGGACCTGAGGATCGTGGAGCCCGAGGCATACGGGGCGCTCCTGCACCACTTCACCGGCAGCCAGGCCCACAACATCGTTCTCAGGGAGCGGGCGGTCAAGAGGGGCCTGAACATCTCCGAGTACGGTCTCGCGAGGGCCGGAACCGGCGAGTACGAGCCGGTGGCGTCGGAGGAGGAACTCTACTCGCGCCTGGGCCTCCGGTACATCCCGCCGGAGCTCCGGGAGGACGCGGGCGAGCTCGCCGCCGCAGAGAAGGGGGAGCTGCCGGATCTGATCGAGGTCGGCGACATCCGGGGCGACCTGCACGTCCACACGAACTTCTCCGACGGCCGCGGCACGATAGAAAGCATGGCAGAGGCGGCGATAGCCCTCGGCTACGAGTACCTCGTCTTCTGCGACCACTCCCAGAGCCTCAAGGTCGCGAACGGCCTCTCCCCCGCGCGCCTGAAAACGAAGATAAAGGCCGTGCGCGAGGCCGACGAGAAGTACGGCGAGATCCGCCTCCTCAACGGCTCCGAGGTCGACATCCTGAAGGACGGCACGCTCGACTACGAGGACGCGCTGCTGGCCGAACTGGACTTCGTGGTCGCGGCCGTCCACACGTCCTTCGGCATAGGCGAGAAGGCGATGACGGAGCGAATGGTCCGGGCCATCAACAACCCGTACGTGCGGACGATCGCGCACCCGACCGGACGCGTCCTCAACCGCCGAGAGCCCTACGAGGTCGACGTCTCACGCCTCATCAAGGAGGCAGCCGCGACGAACACGGCCCTGGAGCTCAACTCCTACGTCGACCGCCTCGACCTCTCCGTCCCCTACGTCCGCGAGGCGGTGGGCGCGGGTGTGCGCATAACGATAGACACCGACGCCCACGACGAGGGCGCCCTGAGCTTCGCTAGGTTCGGCGTCTCCCAGGCGAGGCGCGCCTGGGTCGAGAAGGGCAGCGTCGTCAACACCCTCCCCCTCGCCGAGTTCGAGGCATACCTGAAATCAGGGAAGTAAACCGTGGCCTGGGTCTACCTGATAATCGCCGGCTTCTTCGAGATCGGCTTCGCCCTCGGCCTCAAGTACTCCGAGGGCTTCTCCCGGCTCTGGCCTACGGTCGGCATGGCCGTCGCCGGAGGCATCAGCTTCTACCTGCTCTCGATCGCGATGAAGAGCCTCCCCGTCGGCACGGCCTACGCCGTCTGGACCGGCATCGGGGCTGCCGGCACGGTCGCGCTCGGCATCCTGTTCCTGAAAGAATCCAGCGACCTCATACGCCTGATCTCCATCACCCTCATCATCGTCGGCGTGGCCGGCCTCCGATTCTCCTCCCCCGCGTGAGGCCAGCGGGCGGGGTTCGCAGACGCGGACCCCGCCGTCCCTAGGGTGACTCGTTCCAGTTCAGCCAGTACCAGCCGAGGTGGCTCATCGCCTGGGAGAACTCATCGAAGTTGGTGGGCTTCGTAACGTAGGAGTTCGCGCCGAGCTTGTAACCCTCGACCACGTCTCCGCGCCTGTTGGAGGCCGAGAACAGGATGATCGGCAGAAGCTCCGTCCGCTCGTCCGCGCGGAGCTTTTCGAGCACCTTCAGGCCCGTGGTGCTGGGCAGGTCCACGTCGAGCAGGACGAACTCCGGCGTCACGCTCGTGTCGCGGCCGTCGTACTGGCCGCGGCCGAAGAGGTAGTCTAGCGCCTCCTCGCCGTCGCTGGCGATCACGACCTTGTCGACCTCGTCCACGATGCCGTGCTTGCGCATGGCACGCATCGCGAGCATCACCTGATCCTCGTCGTCCTCGACAAGCAGGATCTCCCTGGACTCCGCCAACCTTCTTCTCCTTCAGGGCTCGTGTGCGTCACTATAACAGCAGCCGTCGGGGCCCCGCGCAACGGAAACGCCCCCGCTACGAGAGCGGGGGCGCCACGTTCACCCCAACATGGGGAGCCCGTACTCTAGCCGGCCCAGATGCCCGCCTTCTCGTCCTTCTCGGCGCTCCAGGAGCCCGGGTCGATGGCGTTCTCGGCCTCGCCCTGATCCTCCAGCCACCTCTCCGCGTCGATCGCCGAGCGGCAGCCGTCGCCCGCCGCCGTGATCGCCTGGCGGTAGCGTATGTCCGAGACGTCCCCCGCGGCGAAGACGCCCGGCACGCTCGTCATCGTGTACTCCTTCTGAAGCACGTAACCCGCGTCGTCCATCTCGACCTGGCCCTTGAAGATCCCCGTCGCGGGCTCGTGCCCGATCGCCGTGAAGAAGCCCTCGACCGCGATCTCCGACACCTCGCCGGTCTTGAGGTTCTTGACCCTCACGCCCTCGACGGAGTTCTCCCCGAGGATGTCCTCGACCGCCGAGTCCAACACGAACGTCATCTTCGGGTGGTTGCGGGCGCGCTCCACCATGATCTTCGACGCCCGGAACTCGTCGCGCCGGTGGATCAGGAAGACCTCCGAGGCGAACTTCGTCAGGAAGAGCGCCTCCTCCATCGCCGTGTCGCCGCCGCCGACGACCGCTACCTTCTTCTCGCGGAAGAAGAACCCGTCGCACGTCGCGCAGCCGCTCACGCCCTTGCCCATGAGGTGCTGCTCCTTCTCCAGCCCGAGCCACTTGGCCTTGGCGCCCGTGGCGATGACCACGGCCTTCGCCAGGACCGGCTCGTCCTCGCCCTCGGCCCACAGCTTGAAGGGCCGCTCGGAGAAGTCCACCTTCTCGACGTTGTCCGGGAGCATCTCGGCCCCGAAGCGGGCCGCCTGGGCCTCCAGATCGTCCATCATGTCGGGCCCCTCGACGCCGTCCCTGTACCCCGGGAAGTTCTCGACGTCGGAGGTCAGCATGAGCTGCCCGCCGGACTCGAAGCCCTGGAAGACCGCCGTGTGCAGGTTCGCCCTCGCCGAGTACAGCGCAGAGGTGTATCCGGCCGGCCCGGAACCTATGATCACGACGTCGTATGTCTTGTTCGCCAAAGCGAGACCCTCCTTGGGTTATGAAATGGGCTACGAACTTATTTTATTACATTCGGTTCGCCGGGTAGACGGAGCGTTCACCCCCGCCTACGATACCGTGCTAACCTCCGGGGAAGTGAGTAGAAGCATAGTTTTCAGCAGCGCCGGACCCCTCGTGTTCGTGCTCGTGGCCGCCATCCTTCTCGCGGGGTGCTCCGGCGACGAACCGGGGCTCGCCCCCGATGCCCCGCCGGAGACCTCCTCCTCGAACCTCGCCCCATCGGTAGGAGACGCCGCGACGGGGAGCACGACGACACCGATGCCGCCTACCACGGCGGAGGAGAGCTGCCCGCCGGACGGCGAGAGACGGCGCATAGGCGACTTCACGCCGTTGGAAGATCCGGTGCCGCCCTACGAGGTGCTGGACGAGGAGCGCGTGAAGCAGGACTGCGCCAGCGCCATCAGGCTACTCGTGGATACCCAGGTCCAGGAGAAGGATGATTACACCCTCATCGCGCGCGACCTCAAGGCCCGGCACAGGGACCTCGACGCCGTCTCCGTCGAGTTTACGGATACGGAGGACACGTTCTCCTACACCGGGGCCGCCCTCATCTTCAACACCTCGATCGGGGCTAGGTTCATAGGCTACGCATACGGGGCCCCGAACGACGAGGGGTACTACGTCGCCGTCGCGGAAGACTAGCCCTTACAGGGCGGCGTCGACCCTCGCGTCGAGCGCCGGTATGATCTCCCGCCCATACGCCTCCAGCGTCTCGTCCATCGCGTCGTGCATGAGGTAGACGTTGAACTGGTCGACCCCAAGCTCCTTCAGCTCGGCAAGCTTCTTTACGTGGTCTTCCACGGTCCCGAGGACGCAGAAGCGGTCCACGATCCCGTCGGGGACGAAGTCCGTGGTCGGGTTGCCGGCCTTGCCGTGGTGGGAGTAGTCGTAGGACTGGCGGGCCTTTATGTAGTCCGTGAGCGCGACCGGCACCTCCCCCCCCTCGCCGTAGCGCCCGACGAGATCGGCGACGTGGTTGCCGACCATGCCGCCGAACCAGCGGCACTGGTCGCGCGCGTGGGCGAGGTCGCCGCCGACGTAGGCCGGGGCGGCGACACATATCTTTATGTCCTTCGGGTCGCGGCCCGCCTGAGCGGCGGCGTCGTGGACGTGACGCATCGTCCACTCCAGGATGACGGGGTCGGCGAGCTGGAGGATGAAGCCGTCGGCCTTGCGGCCGGTCAGGGCGAGGGCTTTCGGGCCGTAGCCGGCCATCCACACGTCGAGCTTTCCGTCCCTCACCCACGGGATGCGGACCGGTGCGCCCCCGACGTCGATCTCGCGCCCCTCGGCCAGATTCTTTATAACGCCCATCGCCGCCTCTACCTCGGCGAGGGTCGTCGGCTTCTTGCCCAGGACGCGCTGGGCAGAGTCGCCCCGGCCGATGCCGCAGATCGTGCGGTTCCCGAACATGTCGTTGAGGGTGGCGAAGAGGGACGCCGTTACGGACGGGTCGCGGCTCGCGGGGTTGGTGACGAACGGGCCGACGACGATCTTCTCGGTGGCGGAGAGCATCTGCGAGTAGATGACGTACGGCTCCTGCCACAGGATGTGAGAGTCGAAGGTCCACGCGTGGGTAAAGCCGAGGGCTTCGGCCTTTTTGGTCAGCTCCACCACGCGCCACGCCGGCGGGTCGGTCTGGAAGGTTACTCCGAAGTCCATGCTTCCTCCTCTGTGTCAGTCCTTGCCTGAGCCCGTGGCCGCGGCCGCCGCGCCCAGGGCCAGGTAGACGGCGCCGGAGACGTAGCGCTGCCCGCGCCGGAACCACGGGTTCTCGTTGCGACGCCTGAGCCAGTCCGCGGCGGTGCCGGAGAGCAGGGCGTAGAGGCCGTCGGTACAGAGGGCGAGGACGACGAAGGTGATCCCGAGAAGGGCTATCTGAGCCGTGGCCGCGCCGCGCGAGGGATCGACGAACTGCGGCAGGAAGGCCAGAAAAAAGAGCGCGGTCTTCGGGTTGAGGATGTTGACGATCATCCCCTGCGAGAACACGCGCGACAACGGCTCCCTCTCCACGGTGATCTCGGCGTCCCCCTCCTCACCGGCGAGTATGCGCTGCAGACCGAGATATACGAGGTACGCCACGCCGAGCCACTTGACGACCGAGAACGCGGTAGCCGACGAGGCAAGGACGGCGGAGAGCCCGGCCGCAGCAAAGAAGACGTGCACGAGGCCACCCACGCCCACGCCGAGAACCGAGACCAGGCCCGCCCATCGTCCGCCCTCCACGCTGCGGGCCACGATATAGAGGACCGCCGGGCCGGGTACCAGCGTGAGCGCCAGAGAGGCGGCGATGAAGAGGCCGTATGTCGAAGCATCCGGCATCGACGACCTCCCTACGTGGTCTCCGGCTCGCGGGCGGGGGCGCGGGAGGGGATGAGGTTCAGGATCAGGTACGCAGCACCCGCCACGAAGAACGTGAAGAACAACCCGTAGGTGTAGAGGGTGTCGAAGAACGTCGGGTTCTCGAAGACGCCGGTGAAGCCGGGGGTCGTCGCGGCGTTCAGAAAGCCGGGGACGACGGGGATCACGCCTATAAAGACCGCCGCGATGGCGCGCCAGTTCCAGCCGTTCGAGTAGGCGTAGCGGCCGTCCATCTTGTAGAGGTCGGCGAGGTCGAGCTGCCGGCGGCGCAGGATCCAGTAGTCCGCGATCATCACGGCCCCTATCGCCCCGAGCAGGCTCCCGTAGCCGACGAGCCAGGTGAAGATGTACGCCCCGACGCTGTTGTACAGGTACCAGGGGAACGAGATTATCCCGATGAGGGCGGTGATGATGCCGCCGGTCCTGAACGAGATGCGCTTCGGCGAGAGGTTCGAGAAGTCGAAGGACGGGGAGACGACGTTCGCGGCCATGTTCGTCGAGATCTGGGCGAGCACGATAATTACCATGGCGATTATGAGCACGACCGGAAGGTCCGCGGTGAGGCGCGTGATAAGGGTTACCGGGTCCCAGATCGCCTCGCCGAAGACGACGACCGTCGCCGCCGTGACCGCTATGCCGACGAAGCTGAACGCCGTCATCGTGAGCGGGAGGCCCAGGGCCTGGCCCACGACCTGCGAGCGCTGGCTCTTCGCGTAGCGGGTGAAGTCCGGGATGTTGAGGGAGAGCGTGATCCAGTAGCCCACGTTCGCCGCGAGGCTGGGCCAGAACAGCGACCAGAACGGGGTGTTCCCCTGCTGGAGCTCGGCCGAGTTACCGAAGACGCCGCCGATGCCGCCGCCCGCGTAGAAGCCCCACACCAGGAGGGCGACGCTACCGGCGATCAGGAGCGGAGCGGTATAAGACTCGAACCACTTCACCCCCTCCACGCCGGTCAGGATAATGGCGAGCTGGATGACCCAGAACGCGATGAACGTTATGGCGGTATGACCCGGCACCGTCGCCCAACCGCCCCAGAAGGCACCGAGCAATGCGTCCAGCGCGAGCCCCCCGATCCAGGTTTGTATCCCGAACCATCCACAAGCGACGAGCGCCCTCGCGATGGCCGCGAAGTTCGCCCCTCGAACCCCGAACGAGGCCCGGACGAAGACCGGGAAGGGCACCCCGTACTTTGTCCCGGCGTGGGCGTTGAGGAGCATCGGGATGAGGACGAGGATGTTGCCCAGAGAGATCGTCAGGAGCGCCTGCCACCAGTTCATCCCGGCGGCCATGAGCCCGGAGGCGATGGTGTACGTCGTGATGACTATCGCCATCCCGATCCAGAGCGCCGCGATATTGTAGGTGGTCCAGGTCCGCTCCTCGGGACCTGTCGGCGCGAGGTCCTCGTTGTAGAGATCGCCCGACATGACCTCGGTCTTTATGCGCGCCAGCTCCGCCGGATCGACCGCGAACTCCCTGTTTCGTTCCATCGTTCTCTCCCTTCGCTCGACGGCGTTCGGCTCCCGGACGTCAGCCCCTTGCTGGCCCCGGCGCTCCGTAGCTTCCGGGCTCCGGGCTCGTTCCGGACGTGGTCCTGGCCTCCTCGTCCGAATACGCCAGCATCGTTCTCTCGCTGAGGGCTATCTTGCCGCCCAGTCGACCGTGCGGAGCGCGAGCCGGTGGAGCGCCTGCACGGAGAGCTCCAGGTCCTCCTCCGGCGTGTCTTCCTCCTTGTTGTGGCTCAGGCCGCGCAGGGACTTCACGAAGAGCATCACCGTCGGCATGAGCCGCGCCATCTCGGCCGCGTCGTGCAACGGACCGCTCGGCAGCCGGTGGGACCGGCCCGCGACCTCGGTGATCGCCCCCTCTGCGAACCCTATGAGCCCCTCGTCGAACGGGATGGGCTCTATCTCCCAGAGCTTCTCCCACTCGACCGTGACGCCTTCTTCTCCGGCGATCCTCTCGCTCGCCTCCTTCGCCGCCCGCAGCATGTCGGCGAGGACGTCGGCGTCGAGGGCGCGCTGGTCCAGCGACATCTCGCACAGGCCGTTGAACGCCGTGACTATCCCGGGGCTGACGTTCACGAAGCCGGTCGTCCCCCGGACGTCGTCGCGCCCGGCGGCGTCGTCCCGGAAAGCGACCGCCGACCTGGCCGCCGCTATGAACGCGTCGCGGCGGACGTCCATCGGGGTCGAGCCGGAGTGGGACTGCTGCCCGGTGAAGCGGACGGCGTGGCGCTCCACCCCGAAGGTGCCGAGCACGGCGCCGAGAGGCAGGTCCATCCTCTCCAGCACGGGGCCCTGCTCGATGTGTAGCTCAAGGTAGGCGACGGCGTTCTCCAGCTGCCGCCCGGCCTCGTTCACCCGGTCCAGCTCGACGCCGTGCTCGGCCAGGGCGTCGGGGAGGGGGATGCCGGAGGAGTCCTTGAGGCCGCGCACGTCGTCGGGCTTCAAGCTGCCCGCGGCAGCGCCCGAGCCGAAGAGGCTCCGCCCGAACCGGGCCCCCTCCTCGTCGGCCCAGTCCACGAGCCGTAAGGTTACGGGCCGCTTCTGCGGGGCGAGGACGCGCAAGACCTCCAGCGCCGCGACCGTGTTGAGGGCGCCGTCGAGCCAGCCGCCGTTCGGGACGGAGTCGAGGTGTCCGCCGAGGAGGACGGCCCTCTCGGAGTCGCCGGGGGCGGTCGCCCAGAGGTTGCCCGCCTCGTCCGTCTCGACCTGTATGCCGTCGATCTCGGAGAGCTTCTCGCGCAGCCACCCGCGCGCCTTCGCCCACTCATCCGTCCAGCAGACGCGCCGGGCACCGTCGGGGCCGCCGGTGAGCGCGGCGAGCTCCTTCAACTCCTCGACGGCGCGGCGGGCGTCTACACCTCTCAGCGGCTCCATCAGCCTACCCCCTGTCTCGTCTCGATCTCGGCGAGCGCCTCGGCCATGATCTCCGCAGCTTCACCGGCGGCCTCGCGCGTTACCGTCAGGGGCGGGGAGATGCGTATGGCGTTCGCCTTGAGGCCGCCCTTGCCGACGAGCAGGCCCCGCCTCCGGCAAGCCTCCAGGAAGCGGCCCGCCGCCGCGGGGTCGGGCGAGAGGCCGGGACCGACGAGCTCCAGGGCGAGCATCAGGCCCCTGCCCCGGACGTCGCCGATCACGGGGTGCTCCCCGGCCATCTTCGTCAGGCGGTCCTTGAGGTACGCGCCGACCTCGTGGGCGTTGCTCTGGAGGTCGTTGTCGAGGATGTAGTTCAGGTTGGCGAGGGCGCCGGTCGTGGAGATCGGGTTGCCGCCGAAGGTCGAGAGGTGGAGGTTCGGGGCGACGGACTCCATCACCTCGGCGCGGCCCATCACGGCGCCGATCGCCAAGCCGTTGCCGAGGCCCTTGGCCATCACGACGAGGTCGGGCTCTACGTCGAAGGCTTCGATGCCCCAGAAGTGGCTCCCCGTGCGCCCGAAGCCGGTCTGGACCTCGTCCACTATAAACAGGATGCCGGTCTCGTCCAGGATCTCCTTGACGCGCTCGAAGTAGCCGGGCGGGGCCTCGATAAAGCCGCCCACCCCCTGTATGGGCTCCGCGATGTACGCCGCGACGTGCCCGGTCGTCTCCTCGCCGACGATGGCGCGCAGGTCGTCGGCGCACTGGAGGTTGCACTTCGGTTCGTTCTTGCAAAACGCGCAGCGCAGGCGGTAGGGGTTCGGGGCGTAGGAGACGCCGAGGCCGGAGGAGCTCGTCGGGCTCCACTGGCTCTGGCCGGTGATCCCCATCGTCGCAAACGAGCGGCCGTGGTAGGAGGAGCGGAGCGCTATGACCTCGCTCGAGTTGCGGTAGCGGGTGGCGAAGAGGAGGGCGGCCTCGTTCGCCTCGGTGCCGGAACCGACAAAGAAGATCTTCTTGTCGCCGGAGATAGGCGCTCGTTCGATGAGCTTTTCGGCGAGCCTTATCTGGTTCTCTATGAGGTAGAGCGTCGAGGTGTGCAGGACCTTGTCGACCTGGCCCTTTATAGCCTCGGTGATCTCGGGGACTGCGTGGCCGCTTATGGCTGTGACGATGCCGCCGAAGAAGTCGAGGTACTCGTTCCCCTCGTAGTCCCAGACCCGGAACCCCTCTCCCCGCTCGATCCCGATGGGCTTCTCGTAGTAGAGCGGCATCCAGCCGGGCATGACCGCGTCGTGCCGCGCGCGTAGCTCCTCGTGGTTCACGCGCGTACCGTGAGGTCCGGCGCGGTGAAGCTCCGCTCCACGAACCTGCCGGAACCGTGCTCCCCGACGACCTCGCCGTCCTTGTAGACGAGCCCGCCCCTCACGTAGACCGAGGCCGGGCCACCCGTGAAGGACATCCCCTCGTAGGGCGTGTAGTCCGAGTTGCCGTGGCGGTTGCCTACCGTCGCCGTGGCCGAAAGCTCCGGGTCCCACAGGACGATGTCGGCGTCGGCGCCGGGGACGAGGGCGCCTTTCTGCGGGTAGGCGCCGTAGATGCGGGCCTGGTTCGTGGAGAGGACGGCGACAAACTGGTTCTCGGAGAGCTTCCCCTCGCGCACCCCGAGCGTCCACAACACCTGCGCGCGCTCCTCGGCGCCGGGGATGCCGTTCGGGATCTTGGTGAAGTCGTCGCGGCCCATGTCCTTCTGGCCCTCGTAGTCGAAGGCGCAGTGGTCGGAGCCGAAAATCTGGAGGTCCCCGAACTTCAGGCCGTTCCACAGCGCCGGACGGTTGGACGGGTCGCGAAGCGGCGGCGAGCAGACGTACTTCGCGCCCTCGAAGCCCGGCCGCGCCAGGTCCTCGTATTCGAGGGCGAGGTACTGCGGGCACGTCTCGCCGTAGACGGTCTGGCCGCGCTCGTGGGCCCGGTGGATCTCCTCCAGCGCGGGGGCGCACGAGACGTGGACGACCAGGATCGGCGCCTCCGCGACCTCGGCGAGCCGGATGGCCCTCGCCGTCGCCTCGGCCTCGACCTCGGGCGGGCGGGTCAGGGCGTGGAAGCGGGGCGCCGTGTCGCCACGCGAGAGCGCCTGCTCCTGGAGCTTCGCCACGACGTCGCCGTTCTCGGCGTGGACCATGACGAGGACACCGGCTTCCTTGGAGAGCTGCAGCACCTCGAAGAGGTCGTCGTCCTCGGTGTAGAGGGGGGTGCCCTTGTAGGCCATGAAGATCTTGACGGAGGAGACGCCCTTCTCGCGCAGCGTCGCGAGCTCGGGCTTTATATCCTCCCTGAGGTCGGCGATCGCGACGTGAAGGCCGTAGTCGATAATCGCCTTGTCGCGGGCCTTCTCCCGCCAGGTATCGATGGCCTGGGCGAGCGTCCCGCCCTCCTCCTGGAGGGAGAAGTCGATGATGGTGGTCGTCCCGCCCGCCGCCGCGGCGGCAGTTCCGGTGTCCCAGTCGTCCGTCGTCACCGTCCCGCCGAAGGGCATCGCCATGTGGGTGTGGGCGTCTATGAAGCCGGGCATGACGAGCTTGCCCGAGGCGTCGACGGTCTCGGCCCCGTCGGCCGTGAGGTCCGTGCCGACGGCGGTTATCTTCTCGTCCTCGACGAGGACGTCGGCCTCGAAACTGCCATCGGCGGTGACGATCCTCCCACCGGTGAAGAGTAGCTTGCTCATCCGACTCCTCCCTTATCCCAGATACCCGGCGCCGGGAGAACCCGGCGTAATACTTGCAGTGTGGACACCACGTATTCTTGCGTCAAGCGATGGCCAAGCGGCGGAGACCGCCAAGACCCCAACGGACGGCCCCTCGCGTGAACGGGCTGATGGTCCCGCCACCCCGCGTGGGAAGGCGAGCGAGGGAAGCAGAAGGGCGGATGCCGGGCCGTAGCTGCCGCACCAAACGCGTCTTGGAGGTTCCGGGAGCCCGGCCCGTTGTCCGGCGGGACATGGACGGGTCGATGTCCCGCCGCGTCCTACGGTGGAGGGGCTTCGGCTAGGCTCCGGTCCTCTCCTCGACCTTGGGCGAGTCTTCGATGCCCCGGCGGGCGCCGCTGTGCCGGTCCACGAAGCCGAGCTTGTAGAGGGAGAAATAGAGGATTCCCGCCGTGAGCATCCCGGCGAGCCACGAGAGGTCGAGGCCGTTCAGCGAGCGGGCTATCGGTCCCTGGAGCGGGGCGACGAGCCCGTAGAGGAACATCCACGTCATCACGAGGCCGATGAGGAGGGAGACCATCGCGGCCCAGTTGACGTCGCCGACGCGAGATTCTTTCGGGGACTGGTAGAGCGCCTCGATGTCGATGTTCTCCCGACGGATGATGTAGAAGTGGACGAGCATGATCGCCGCCCACGGGCTGACCCAGGCGACGACGCTCGCGAGCCAGAAGTCGAGCTGCTCGGCGATCTCGCCCGCGAACACGAGGTACAGCGTGAAGGCGGTCGCGAGGACGCCGACGACGATGGAGAGGACGTGGCGGGGCACCCTGATGTCGACGGCGAGCGCCGAGACGGAGGTCGAGTAGACGTTCAGGATGTTCGTCGCGATCGGGCCGTGGACCACGAGCAGCAGGACCGGCACGGCGAGCGCCCCGAACGTCTGGACGATGATGACGGCAGGGTCGGCGCCCGTCCCCGTCGTGGCGATGGATGCCCCGAGGACCCCGAGCCACAGGACCGGGACAAACTGGCCCATAGCGCCCGCGAAGAAGAGCTTCGGGCGCCCGACCGTGCGCGGCACGAAGCGCGAGTAGTCCGAGGCGTAGGCGAGCCAGGTGATCCCCCAGCCGATCCCGATGGCGGTCATGACCTGGCTCATCGCGGTCAGGCGCTCGGCCCCCTTGGCCTCGCCCGCGTAGCCCCACTGGACCTCGCCGCTCGTCCACGCGACCACCGACATGGCGACGAGGATCACGAGCGTCACCGGCACGGTCCACTTCTCGAAGGTACGGATGGCGTAGAAGCCGAGGGTCGCGAGCCCGACCTGCGCGGCCATGATCAGGAGCACCAGGATTACTTTAGCGAAGACCGTGCCGGGGAGGCCGAGGATCTCGAGCAGAGCGACGCCGAGGTCCAGGATGATCCAGGTGTTCACGGCGATCCAGCCCGTCGCGATGACGATCTGAAACAGCGCGGGCAGATACGCGCCCCGGCGCCCGAACGCGCTCCGCGCCAGCACCATCTGCGTCACCCCGGTCTTCTGGCCCATGAGGACGAACAGCCCGAAGATCGTCACCCCGATGGCGTTGCCGACGGCGAGGACGAGCACGGTATCCCAGAGCCCGAGCCCCAGCACGATCCCGAGGGCGCCCAACACCCAGTTTATCGGGGCGATGTTGGCGCCAGCCCAGATCCAGAACTGGTCCAGGGCCGTCGCGTCCTTCAAGCTCTCCGGGACCGGCTCGATGCTGTTGTGGCGCTCGATGTGCACCGCCTCCGAAAGCTCGGTCCTTCCCTCCGTGCCCGTCCGTCCGCTCATCCCCGCTCCGTTCTCTCGCCGCTCTCTCCCGCGTGTCCCGTGAGGTTCTCCGCCTTCTGCATGCCAGGTTCCCCCCTCTGGAACGTGACGGCCTGGCCCATGAGCACGTGCTCCGCCGGTTTCGCCTGGGCTATGACCTCGCCGTCCCTCACCACGAGGGTCGTGGTCGCGAGGCGCCGGATCGCGTCCCACTCATCCGGCGCGTCGACGAGCACGAAGCTCGCCGGGCCGCCCTCGGCGAGGCCGTAATTTTCCAGCCCGAGGGTACCGGCGGCGTTCTGGGTCACCATGTCGAAGCAGGCGGTGACCTCCTCGCGGCTCGTCATGTGGCAGGCATGGACTGCCATGTGGGCGGGCTGCAACATCCCGCCGGTCCCGAGGGGGTACCAGGGGTCCATGATGTCGTCGTAGCCCAAAGAAACGTTCAGCCCGTTCTGGACGAGCTCCTTGACGCGGGTGAGGCCGCGCCGCTTCGGGTAGGAGTCGTAGCGGCCCTGAAGGGTTATGTTCACCAGGGGATTCGCCACGAAGTTGATCTCGGCCTTGGCGAGAAACCCCATCAGCTTGAAGGCGTAGGCGTTGTCGTAGGAGCCGAAGGCGGTCGTGTGGCTCGCGGTCACGCGCGGGCCCGTCCCCGTCCGGATGGCCTCAGCCGCCATGACCTCCAGGAAGCGGGACTCCGGGTCGTCCGTCTCGTCGCAGTGGATGTCTACCGGCCTGTCGTACTTCTCGGCGAGCCGGAAACTCTCCCGGACGGACTCGGCGCCCATCTCTCGGGTGTGCTCGTAGTGGGGGATGCCGCCGACGACGTCCGCCCCGAGCTTCAGCGCCTCCTCCATCAGCTCGACGCCGCGCGGGTAGGAGAGGAGGCCCTCCTGGGGGAACGCGACGATCTGGACCTCCGTCCAGCCGCTGACCGCCTCCCTCACCTCCAGCATCGCCTTCAGTCCCGTCAGATCGGGGTCGGTCACGTCCACGTGGGTTCGGACGTGCAGGACGCCCTGGGCCGCCTGCCACCGGAGAAGCTCGGTGGCGCGGGAGATCACGTCCTCGCGCGTCATGCTCCCCTTGCGCTCGGACCAGATCCGGATGCCCTCGAAGAGCGTCCCGGACTCGTTCCAGCGCGGGTCCCCGGCGGTGAGCGTCGTGTCGAGGTGGACGTGCGACTCGATGAACGGCGGCGAGACGAGACGCCCCCCGGCGTCGATCTCCCGCCCGCCCCGTCCCTCCACGCGGGGCGAGATCCGCTCTATCCGGCCCCCCGAAACGGCGACGTCCACGGCCGCCCCCCCGAGGCGCGCGCCGCGTAGGATCAGGTCATACACTCTCGGGCTCCCTCCACAAGCTTCCTCGATACGAAAGTAAAGCGGTCCCGCCCCACGTCCTCTTCGGCCAAACGTACAGAAGCGGCATCTCGAACGAGCGGGAGAGGCGTATCCGGGGCCAACCCGGCCCCGAGAACCGGCCCACGGTCTACTCGACGCCGCCGGTCGTGGAGCGGTCCTTGATCCCGCGTACGTCCTCCTGGCTCGTATCCGGCTCGTCGCCCGCCTCCGTGAAGGCGCGGCCCATCTTCTCCGCTATGTCGGGACGGCGGCGGGAGACGACGATGAGGAAGATCAGGCCGATGACGCCCCAGAGCGCTATGAGGTACGGCCACAAGTTGAACGGCGGATCCGGGACCGGGTAGACCAAGCCGTAGATCGGCAGGCAGACCGCCGCCGTCGCGACGAGCGGGATCACCGCGTGCCTCAGCACCGAGAAGTTCTCGCGCTCCTTTCTCAGGAAATACAGAAAGACCGAGACGTTGATAAAGATGTACACGAGCAGGACGGCGAGCGTCCCGAGCCCCCCGAAGTAGCCGTAGGTCGTCGCCGGATCGCCGAACACGAACGCGCTGAAGACTATGCCGAGGACGACTGAGAAGCCCGCCTGAAAGCTGGCTGCGACGTAGGGCGAGCGCCTCGTCGGGTGAACCTTCGCGAGCGCGCGGGGGAGCACTCCGTCACGGCCGAGGGCGTAGAGGAGCCTCACGGTCGCGTTGTGGATGCCGATGCATGAGGCTATGGCCCCGGTCAGGGCGGCGATACCGACGAAGGGCGCCCAGGCCGCGCCGAGGTACTCGCGGGTAAGAGTGTCGAACCAAGCAGAATCACCGGCGAATCTTTCCATGTTGTCCGGGCCGAACCCGATCGTCGCCGCGTAGGTCACGAAGACGTAGTAGGTCCCGATGATCGCCACCGCCCCGAGCAGGGCGCGGGGGATAGACGTGTGCGGGTCGCGGGTCTCCTCGCCCAGGGAGGCGGCGGCCTTCCAGCCGACAAACGACATTATCCCGAAGATCATGCCGAGAAAGACCCCGCCGATACCGCTGCCGGTCGCGGGGTTGAAGACGGCGAGGGTATTCCCCTCGGCGCCCCCCTGAAAAATCACGACGAGCAGCAGGATCGTGACGACCCCGAGCTCGTAGGCAAGGAAGATCAGGCCGCCGCGCACGGACTGCGTGACCCCGAGGACCGAGAGCGCATAAACCAGCCCGGCCACGAAGAGGAACGGGACGATCCAGGGCACTGCGAGGCCGAAGGTGCGCTCCAGGAGCTCGCTGGAGAAGGAGGCGAAGATCGAGTAGGTAGCTGCCTCGAAGATCCCGTACCCGATGATGAAGAACCACATCCCCATGAACCCCGTCCTGGGGTTGATGGCGTTCGAGACGATCGCGTACACGCTCCCGGCCGACGCCGTCCTGCGCGCAAGCTGCGAGAAACCGAGGGCGACCAGAAACACCGCCGCGAACGAGAGCAGCATCGTCAGCGGCATCGCCCCGCCCGCGAAGCCCGCGATGAACGGCGTGTTGAAGAACATCGCCACCGAGGGCGCCATGAAGCCCATCGAGACCACCATCGCCTCGACGGTCGAGAGCGCCCCGCCCCTGAGACCACCGTCCGTGTTCCGCTGCTCCAAACCCTGCCCCTTCCCAACCTCCAAAGATACGCCTGCCCGCCGCAAGCTGCCGCGCATACTAAACGTCCGGAGAAAGGTTTGTCACCTCCGAACGACTTCCCGACCGGAGGGGAACCCCTGACCACGGTTGAGAAGCCAAGGCCCACGGCGAGGCTCCCGGGGTGGATCCGAACGGCCACCAAAAGATCGCGACGAGCCCCCGGACGACGACCGGAACACGGAGCAAGCAAACGGCTTACTCCATAGGCGGAGGTTCTGCGCCCCGCTGACCGATGGCTCCCGGGAGGTTCGCTTCGAGCGGGCGGTGGTCGGCTGGGGTTGCGTGTTGCGAGCGACGACAAGGCAGGGGCCGGTGGGTTCGGGCTTCCCATACGGTCGCTGGTTCGCGGCTTGCGTCACCGATCCGGGCTTCGGAACCGCGCGCCTTGTATGGGGTTCGGGGCCGACCTACAATGCCCTCGGGATAGGAAAGAGGAGGAAACTCGGTGGATTGGCTTTAGCGCTCTCTTCGGACGCTCGCGGGCACTTCGCGAGATCGTTACCCTTCCGGCAAAGCGACGAGAAAACCACGTTAGCAGGGTGGGGCATGCCGATGAACGCCGAGCATCTTTACTCCGTCGAGGGCCTGAGCGGTACCCGATCCCCAATATAAAAGGTCAGCAGGCCGCAGAGAGGAGCGTTCGTGACGACAGAAGCGAAGACCGTCGAGATCAAGCCCGAGGACTACAGCTACGTCTTCAACCCCTACCGGGAGGCTATAGCGCGAGTCAGCCCGGGGGATCGGGTGACCATCCACACCAACGACGCGTTCGAAAGCCGCATCCAGAGCGAGAACGACGTGGCGAGCAAGGCGCTGGCGACCGCCAAGTTCCTCAACCCCCAGACGGGACCGCTGTACATCGAGGGGGCGGAGCCGGGCGACACGCTGGCGGTGCGCATCGAGAGCATAGAGCCGACCCGCGACTTCGCCGTGAGCACGCTCGTGCCCTACTTCGGCGGCCTTACCTCCACGGCCATGACCCGCACGCTACAGGACCCGTTGCCGGAGAAGACGTGGGTGTGGAAGCTGGACGGCGATAAGCTGACCAACGACGACCTCGGTGTGGAGCTCGACTGGCAGCCCTTCATGGGCACCCTCGCGGTGGCGCCGGACCTGGAGGCCATCAGCGCGCTGGCGCCGGGGCCCTTCGGGGGGAACATGGACGTGCCGGACGTCTGCCCGGGGAACACGGTGTATCTGCCGGTGTGGAACGAGGGGGCGCTCTTTTACACCGGGGACTGCCACGCGAGGCAGGGGCAGGGCGAGCTTTGCGGGGTGGCGCTGGAGATCACGTCCAAGGTCACGGTGGTATTCGACGTGATAAAGGGCAAGGCTATAGAGTGGCCGCGCATCGAGTCCGACGAGCACATAATGGTCGTGGGGAGCGCGCGACCGATGGAGGATGCAGCCAGGATCGCGAACACCGAGCTGATCCTGTGGCTCGAAGAGGACTACGGCTTCGATCGCCTCGACGCCTACCAGCTCCTCACGCAGGCCGGCGAGCTCTACGTCGGGAACATGGTCGATACCACCTACTCACTCGTCGCCCGCTGCCCCAAGCGTTACCTGAACCGGGCATAGGGAGGCAGAACGGGCTCGGGGGGAGGCCGGACATCGGCCTCCCCCCGAACCCTGCTCGAGGTTAGCCCTTGTTCCGCCAGTGGAGCTTCGGGATGACGCGCTCGCCGTAGGCGCGGATGAACTCTTCCTGGTTGCGGCCGACGTTGTGGACGTAGACCTCGTCGAAGCCGAGATCCACGTACTTCTGAACGTGCTCCAGGTGCTCGTCGAGGTCGGCGCTCATCAGGACGCGGTTCTTGAAGTTCTCGACCGTGACCTGCTTGGCTATGGCGGCGAAGTCCTCGGGGTTCTTTATGTCGCCCTTGGGGAAGGGCATCCCGCCGTTGGGCCACTCCTTGACGGCCTGATCCTCGGCCTCGGGCTGGCTCTCGGCCCAGGAGACGTGCAGCTGGATCATCCGCGGCATGGTCGACGGGTCCTTGTCGGCCCTCCTTGCCCCCTCCTCGAACTTCTCCATGAGCATCTTTATCTTCTCGTCGGCGGCACCCACGGTGATGATCCCGTCGCAGAACTCGCCGGTCCTGCGGCTCTGCAACGGCCCGGCGGTGGCAACGTAGATCGGGGGCGGCGTATCGGGCATCGTGTAGAGCCTCGCGCTCTCCAGCTTTATGTGGTCCCCGGAGTACTTGACGACCTTGCCCGTGAAGAGCCGGCGGATGACCTCTATGGACTCCATGAGGATGCGCAGCCGCGTCGGGGCCTCCGGCCAGTACTCGCCGACGATGTGCTCGTTCAGCGCCTCGCCCGCGCCGAGCCCGAGCCAGAACCGGCCCGGGTACATGGCCTCCAGGGTCGCGGCGGCCTGCGCGATGATCGCGGGGTGGTAGCGGAACCCGGGCGGCGTGACGCCGGTCCCGAAGCGGAGGTTCGTCGTCGCCCCGAGGGCCCCCATCCAGCTCCACACGAAGGCGCTCTCGCCCTGCTCGGGGGTCCAGGGGTGGAAGTGATCCGAGGCCATCACGGAGGTGAAGCCGTTCTCCTCGGCGGTCTTGCACCACCGCAGAAGGTCCGTCGGATGGAACTGCTCGAACATCGCCGCGTACCCGACGGTGCCAGTGGTCTTCATGCTTGAACCTCCGTTTGTTCCGTAGCCCTCGGCAGTCGGCTCTCAGCCCCGCTGGTCGCCCCCTGCTCTCGGACTCCAGTATATAAGGGCGGTAGCCCGGGTAGCCCGAGTTCCCCAACGGGCGACCTTCGATGACGGCTAGAAGTGGTCCGGCACCGAGGCATAAGGATCCCCCGCCGGAAACCAGGCGTCGAGGATCTCCAGGGCTTCCCTTGACCCCGGTTCGATCAGCCCGTGGCGCGCGAGCTGCCCGGCGGGCAAATACCCGGCGTAGAGCTGCGCGAGCCGTCTGACGTCCAGCGCCACCCTCGCCC
>CADCVI010000243.1 GCA_902806105.1 uncultured Rubrobacteraceae bacterium | reverse complement strand
CAGAAGCCGGTTCGAGTCCGGCTGGGGACGCGGCGATGATGCGAACGCACGACTGGGTGAAGATCCAACCGGGTCCCACGCCGCGGCAGGACCGATCTTCGGCAGCGGGCGGGACACCCGTCCGGCAAGGATGAAGAGGCGAAGAACCAGACGCGCACCGCGCGACAAGGAGAAGCAAGGAAATGATAAACGGCAAGGACCTCATGGAACGCGGGTGGCCGGAGGGGCGCCTGATCGGCCTAGCCCTCATCGCCGCCGAAGCGCTCGGCCGGGAGGGCATGGACGACGACTCCATCCTCCGCGAGCTGGAAGCCACGCGCGCCGATCCCACCGCGGACTCCGACCCGTCCCTCGCTCCCCTGGCCCGCGCGCTTGCACGCGAGGCGGCCCGGTTTGAAGCCCTGGCGGCGCAGCCAGCCGATGAGCTCCGCGAGGAACCCCTCCCGCACGGTGTCTGGGGCCCGGAGTTGATCGAGCCCAACACCACCGCCCAGATGGAGAACGCCATGCGCCTCCCCATCTCCGCCGGCGGTGCCCTCATGCCGGACGCTCACCTGGGATATGGCCTCCCCGTGGGCGGGGTCCTCGCAACGACCGGCGCCGTTATCCCCTGGGCCGTCGGGGTGGACATCGCGTGTCGTATGCGTCTGTCCGTGTTCGACGTCCAGCCGGAGGTCCTCGACGACCGGCGCGACGACCTGGCCGAGGTCCTGCTCCGCAACACCAACTTCGGCGCGGGCTCCAAGTACAGCGAGGGCAGGCGACCCGGGCACGAGGTCCTCGACGACCCCGCCTGGGAGGCCACGCCCTTTCTGAAGGGTTTGCAGGATACGGGACGCGCCCAGCTCGGAACCTCGGGCTCCGGGAACCACTTTGTGGAGTGGGGCATCTTCGAGGCTCTGGGGGAGGCGGGTGATGTTCGATCGGAGCCGGAGGAGGGCGTGAGCGAGGAGGGGGCTTCCCTCGCCTTCGTCCCCGGAAGGAGGTACCTGGCCCTGCTCTCGCACTCCGGCAGCCGGGCGGTCGGGTTCAAGATCGCCAACCGCTACTCGAAGATAGCGAAGGGTAAGCACCCGAGGCTGCAGGGGAGCGTGGCAGACCTCTCCTGGCTCGACCTTTCGAGCGAGGAAGGGGAGGAGTACTGGCTCTCCATGGAGCTCGCCGGCCGCTTCGCCTCCGCCAACCACGCCGTCATACACGAGAAGGTAGCCCGGGCCCTGGGTGAGGATCTGTTGGCGAAGGTGGAGAACCACCACAACTTCGCCTGGAAGGAAACGTTCGAAGACGAGGAAGTGATAGTTCACCGCAAGGGCGCGACTCCGGCAGGACGTGGGGTGATGGGTGTTATCCCCGGTTCCATGGGGGATCCCGGGTATGTCGTGCGGGGCAGGGGCAACCCTTCGTCCATAAACTCCGCCTCCCATGGGGCCGGCAGGCGCATGAGCCGTTCCGCCGCCTTCGCCAGCATCTCCGAGGAGCGCTGGAGGGAGTACCTCGCCGAGAAGGGCGTAACCCTGATCGGCGGCTCCCTGGACGAGGCGCCCGCCGCATACAAGGACATCGAGGCCGTCGTCGGTTTGCAGGGGGACCTGGTCGACCTCATCGGGAGGTTCACCCCAAAGATCGTCCGCATGGACAGCGGCGGCAAGCCCCGGCGCAAGAAGAAAAGGGGGTAAAACCCCAGCGAACCTGAACGAGAGAAAGTAGAGACGCCCCCGGAGTAACACGAGGGTAAGGAAGCCCCGGCGGTCCTTTTCGACCGCCGGGAGAACGGAGCTCCCGGCCGGAGGGAAGACGATGGCTCCCCCTCCGGCGCGGCTCGCTGCTCGATGAGGTGCCGTGGGCTTCGAGGGAATCGTGGTGGTGCCGGGCGGGTATGCTGCCTTACCTCCGAGGTGCTCGCGTATTCGGAGGGCCTGGAGATCCTTGGGGGGCCGTGGGTTCTTGCGCGGAGCTTTCGCTTAACGGAGAGATTCCGCGAAGTAGGATGGGTTCAACTCCTCCCCGGTGGCGTGGAGGATGGTCTCCTCCCAGTCGTCCCGGGCGCCGGGACCGAAGATCGCTTGTTGCAGGTAGCGTCCCGCGGTCTCGCTCAGGAAGAACGGCCTGCTCGCCACGCGCTCCTCGAGGTGGTGGCGCAGCTGGGCGGCCGTAAGGTGTCCGAGGACGTAGTTGTGGTAGTAGATCGGGGCTACGGCGACGTGGATCTTGGCGGCCCAGTCGGGCTCGTCGCGGCCGGGCGGGCTCCCCTGGAACTGCAGGTCCTCGACGAGGTCCCACCACAGGTCGTTCAGGTCATCGCGGTCCGGGTCTTCGTAGAGGGCCGCCTCGAAGCGGTACATCACGAGGGCCCACCGCACGAAGACGAGCTTGTCGGCCCGGGTGCTCCTGTGGAGGTACTCGCGGTCGGCCTCCAGCACGTCCTCCGAGACACCGGCGACGGAGGAGAGCCATGCCGGGTCGCTCGCCAGGGAGCCCATCATCAGGGCGATCGCCTCGGTGGTGCTGGTGTGGGCGACGGAGCGGAGCAGGTACGGCAGGCTCGGGTTCAGGTTCTTGTCGTAGACGGCGTGGCCGAACTCGTGCAGCATGGTATCCGCCCAGTACGCGTCGGGCTCGGCGTTCGCCAGCACCCGCACGTCGTAGGGGTAGTCCCTCCCGATGGGGATGCAGAAAGCATGCTGGCTCTTGCCCGGCCGCTCGTAGAGGTCGCTCCGGGCCAGGACGTCGCGCACCTCCAGGCCCATCCCGTCGTAGGTCTCGCGCGTCAGGGTCAGGAGGTCCTTGTCCTCGAAGTAGCGGTCCGCGTCCGTTCCGGGACCTCCGTTTGAATGCCCGAGGGCCGCGATCTCGTGCGCGCAGGACTGGAAGAAGGGGTCCGACAGGTGCCACGGCATCACCCGTTCCGTCTCGAACCTCTGCTTCAGGTGCGCGTCGATCTCGCCCCTCAGCTCCTCGAACGGGGCGCGGGTGGTGGCTTCGAGGTCGTCCATCAGGCGGTCCAGGCTCTCGACCTCGATCTCCTGAAGGTCCAACGCGCGCACGCGGTGGTTTGGGTAGCCAGCGTCCCGCGCGAGCTTGTTCCTGAGGCGTGCGAGCTCCCGTACGGTCCCCTCGACGTGACGGCCGACGGACTTCGAGGCCTCCCAGGCTTCCTGCCTGAGGGCCGCGTCGCCGGAGGAGCGCAGGATGCCTCGCAACTCGTTCTCGCTCTTCTCCTCGCCGCCGACCCTGCCCCGGTGGTTGTTGTAGACGGAGTTCGCCTCGGCCTCGAGCTCCTCTATGCGCGTGAGGGTCGCCTCGTCCCCCTGCCGCCCGGCGAAGGTCCTGTACAGGATCTCCAGCCGCCGCCGCAGGATCCTGCTCTCGATGGCGTCGCGCCCCTCGTACCAACCCTTGACCTTCTCGAACTCGTCCCGGTCCGAGAAGAGCGCGTTGTACTCCTTGCCTACGCGCACGACCTCCCTGCTCGCCTCCTCCGTCCCCGTGGTCGCAAGCTCCCAGTAAGCCTCGCTCGAAGCCTTCTCCACCGGCGCCAACTTCTCCTCGAAGGCGACTATGAAGCTTTGTATCTCCGCTATGTCCATGCTCGAAGCCACCTTCTCTGGATGAGATCCGAAACCGCTATCTTACCCGCGGCGCGGTAATGCTCCCCGGCCCGGAGACGCTCTACCCTGAATACGTGCCAGGATGCGTCATGGACGACGCGTGAGGACGAGGGCGACTACCGGTAAGCCGGGACCTCTCTAGCGACGGCGGCTGCGTTCGTCGCGGCGGTTGCCGAGGTAGACCACGGCAAGCAGCAACGCGATGCCCAGGGCGACAAACTGGAGCAGGCTCTCGGGGCCACCCGAGCCGCCGACGACGAGGGCGGCGACGAAGACCAGCACGAGGGCTGCCCAGCCCGCCGCCTTGTACGCAAAGTAGGCTGCGAGAAGGCCAACCAGCGTGTAGGGGACGAACATGAGGGGGCCCAGAGACGTCACCCCCGGTTCCAGGACGCCCGGCGCCGCGTTGGCCCCGGTCGCCCACAGGCCGATCTGCCCGACCGCGAGGAACGCGAAGAGCGCCCCGAAAAAGCTCAGGGCTCCGGACCTCCAGGTGATCGGCTCGGGGTCGAAGTCGTGCGGCTCGTACCAGCGCGCCTCCCGCGCCGGCTGCCGGTTGCGGCTCCTGCCGGAGGATGCACGCTCGTCGCTCCGGCTCGCGCCCCTGCCCGGCTCGTCCGTGTCCTCCTTGCGGAACCTGTTGCGAAGGCGCTCGCCCAGGCCGGGACCACCCTCGGAAGAGCCGCGCTCCTCGCGCTCGCGGCGCTTTCTGGAGACCTCGTCGTCCAGGGAGCCGAAGTCGAGGTTGAGCCCGGCGAGCTGGTCGGCGGCGTGCGCGAGGTCCAGCGCCTCGTCGTGGCTGCGGCGCCGGTTCGGGTCTGAGAGGACGGCGTTCGCCTCCTGCAACTGGCTGAAATCCGTCTCGCTCCCGCCCGAGTGATCGGGGTGGCGCTCCTTGGCAAGCTTCCTGTAAGCAGCCTTTATCTCAGCCTGACTCGCCGAGCGAGGGACGCCGAGGATACGATAGTAGTTGATCTGCTCCGCCATAGTCTCCCTATTCTAACCCACACTCGCTGACGGACGGGGGCCGGGATCTAGAGCGAGCCGAATCTCTCCGAGACAGAACGGATCGTCCTCCCCCTCGAGCGCGCCCTCCAGCGCCGCCACCGCCTCCGCGCCCCCGATCTCCCCGAGAGCCCACGCCGCATGCCCGCGTACGAGCGGCGACTCGTCCTCGACGAGACAGGCGATGAGGGCCGGTACCGCCTCCCCGAGCCCGAGGTTGCCGGCCGCCACGCAGCAGTTCCTGAGGAGCCCGGCTCGACCGGGGCGCGTCAGGGGCGTCCCCGCGAAACGCGCCTCGAACTCCTCGTCGTCACGTATCCCGAGCACCTCCGGTATGCCGAGGTAAGGACCGGCGCCGGCCTTCGCCGAGAACTCGGGCCAGGAGCTCACGGTCGCCTTGCGCTTGTTGTACGGGCATACCTCCTGGCAAACGTCGCAGCCGAAGGCCCAGTCCCCGACCTGTCCGCGCAGCTCGCGCGGTATCTCCCCCCTGTTCTCTATGGTGAGGTACGAGATGCAAAGACGCGCGTCCACCACGCCCGGGGCCTTGATCGCGCCGGTCGGGCATGCCTGCATGCAGCGGGTACACCTCCCGCAAGTACCGAGCCCCTCCGCGTCCGGCTCGATCTCTAGATCCACGATCAGGTCGGCTATAAAGAAGTACGACCCTATCCGCCCGTTGATGATGCAGGAGTTGCGCCCGAAAAACCCGAGCCCCGCGTGCTGCGCCGCCGAGCGCTCCAACAGCGGCACCGCATCCGTGAACGCCCTTGCCTTGATCCTGCACCCCAGAGCTCCTTCGAGCTCTGCCCTCAGCACCCTCAACCTCTCCTTGATGACTACGTGGTAGTCCTCCCCCCACGCGTACCTCGCGACCCGTCCCCCGCCCCCGTCCTCGGGGTGGTCACCCGGATAGTAGGAGACCCCGAGCGAGACCACGCTCCGCGCGCTCTTCTGCAACCTCTTCGGGTCCGCGAGCAGCCCGGCCGGACGGTGCATGTAGCCCATGTCCGCCGCCATCCCGGCCTCCTGCCACTCCGTCAGGCGCTCCCCACCCCTCCGCAGCGGCCCCGCACCTGTCACGCCCACGAGGTCGAAGCCCGCCGCGCGGGCCTTCTCCTCCAGGATACGCCGCGCCCGCCTGCCATCGGGAACCCGCGTCCTTTGATCCTCGTTCTTCACGAAAAGATTCTATCCTTCAGCCGCAAAGATTGGACCGAACGACGCTCTTTTCTAACCATACGTTGGATGACAAAAATTAGCGAAAGTAGTAGTATCGTGGCCATGAACCCGAAAGATACTGTAAAGCAAGTTTTGAGGTTGCAGGACGAGCTCATCCACCATCGGGCGGTGCTGGACGCGAGCCCGTGGCTGGACCTGAACATGTCCACGCCGCAGCTCAAGGCCCTGCTCCTGATCTCGGAGGAGGACTCGATCCGGATGCGTGAGTTGGCCCGCAAGCTGGGCGGTTCTTTCTCCAACGCGACCGTGCTGGTCGACCGCCTCGTCGAGCGGGGCCTCGTGGAGCGCATGATGGAGCCTCAGGACCGCCGCGTCGTCCTCGTCCGGGCCACGGAGGAGGGGGGGCACCTGATCGAGCAGCTCGTCACCTCCTGGCGCACCCTCACGCAGGCCCTCCTCGAACGCCTTTCGTCCGAGGACCTGGAGACTGTGCGCAAGGCCCTCAGCATCCTTATCGGGGCGGCGCAGGACCGGGACGAAGAGGCAGCAGCGCAGAAGGGGTAACGGGCTCCCTCAGCCTCGCGCTACGAAGATGCGGTCCTTGCCGCTCCTCTTTGCCTCGTACATGGCGCGATCCGCGGCCTCCAGGAGCACTTCGGCGTCCCGGGCGGCCCCGGAGCCCACGGTCCCCGCGCTCAGTCGTAGCGGGAAACCCAGCACTCTCCGGGAGCGTGCGAGAAGCTTCTCGCGGATCCGATGGTAAGAAGCTACGGCTTCCTCCGGCCCCGTACCCGGTGGCAGGGCCACGAACTCCTCACCCCCGTAACGGGCGACGGTGTCAAAGCTTCGGGACTCGTCCTCCAGGACGCGGGCCACGAGCCGGAGGGCTTCGTCGCCCACGAGGTGCCCGCGCTCGTCGTTGATGGCCTTGAAGTCGTCGAGGTCCATGAAGAGCAGAGAGAATCCTTCACCCAAGCGCCGGTTACGCTCCATCTCCTTGGCGAGCCGGGCCCGGAAGCTGCGCCTGTTCGCGAGGCCCGTCAGGCCGTCCGTATCGGCCATTCTCCGCAGTTCGATCGCCCGCGCTTTCTCCTCGACAAGCTCCTCCTCCGAGGTTCGCCGGGCCGCCTCCTTGCGCTCGACCTCGCGGACCACATAGCTCGAGACGAAGGTCACCGCCGCGAGGACCGGGACCTGGACCGCTGCGTACTCCGCAAGCTCCGAGAAGTTGGGATCGTAGAGGAAGGGGCTCGCCCCCGCGAGAGTGAGAAAAATCAGCCCTGTCTTGACCCTGTGCGGGAAGTACAGCCCGAAGAACGAGGCCGGCAGCACGTACAAGCCATGGGCGAAGCTATCCCAGCCCTCCGCGTAATAGGAGCAGACGGAGATCAAGACCGCCCCGGCCGCCGGTACGGCGAAGAACGCATCGCGCGGCAGGCGCCGCCAGGGGACGACGAGCGTCACCACGGCCAGAATAGCGGCCACCGCCGTGAGCGCGTTCGGCGCTCCCCGATCCGTACCCCTGAAATCCTCATCCTCGGACAGGGGTGTGTTGGCGACCATCAGCACCACCAACATGCCGACGACGTAGAACACGAGGGCGATAAGCCGCAGGTTCCCTTCGAGCCCCTCGCCCCCTCGCCGACCCTCCACGTTCACTACCCCCTTCCGCAGGTCCTCCGAAACCATCTGAGCACCACGATACATCTGTAGGTTGCGATACATCGTTATCGGTACGGGGCGCGGTGGCCTTTAGCGAAGGTGCCTCACCGAATATGTAGTGCGGAACGTCGTCGGGGCATTGTTCCGGAACGCGAGGGTATATTCAGGAACAGAGTCACCCTAATAAGAGGAGCGTTACATGGCCATTGCCAGCATCAACCCGGCCACCGGGGAAGAGATCCAGACCTTCGATCCCCTCACCGACGAGCAGGTGGAGCAGAAGCTCCAGCTCGCCGCCGACACCTACCGCGAGTATCGCAAGACGAGCTACGCGGATCGGGCGCGCTGGCTGATGCGGGCGGCTGAGATCCTCGAAGAAGAGCAGGAGGAGCTCGGCCGGATCGCCACGCTCGAGATGGGCAAGACCTTCGTTTCGGCCAAGGCCGAGGTGACCAAATGCGCCCGCGGCTGCCGCTACTACGCGGAGAACGCCGAGAAGTTCCTCGCCGACGAGCCCGCGGAGATCGAGGGGGCGTTCGTTCGCTACCAGCCTCTGGGACCCGTACTGGCCATCATGCCCTGGAACTTCCCGTACTGGCAGGCCTTCCGCTTTCTGGCGCCCGCCCTCATGGCCGGAAACGTCGGTCTGCTCAAGCATGCCTCGAACGTCCCCCAGTGCGCCCTCAAGATCGAGGACGTCGTCCACCGGGCGGGCTTCCCCGAGGGGGCGTTCCAGACCCTCCTCGTGGGCTCGTCCGCGGTGCAGGCCATTATCGACGATCCGCGCGTCAGGGCGACGACGCTCACCGGGAGCGAGGGAGCCGGCCGCCAGGTCGGGCACGAGGCCGGGGAGCAGATAAAGCCCTCCGTCCTGGAGCTCGGCGGGAGCGACCCGTTCATCGTGATGCCCTCGGCCGACCTGGACCGGGCGATCTCCACGGCCGTCACCTCCAGAACCCTGAACAACGGCCAGTCGTGCATCAACGCCAAGAGGATCATCGTCCACGAAGGGATAGCCGACGAGTTCGAGCGCCGCTACGTCGAGGAGATGCAGGCCCTGAAGGTCGGAGACCCGATGGATGAGGGGACGGATATGGGACCCCTCGCCACGCCCCAGCTTGTCGAGGAGCTCGACGACCAGGTGAAGCGGAGCGTCGAGGCGGGCGCCCGCGTACTCACCGGTGGCAAGCCCGAGGACGGTCCCGGCAACTTCTACCCGCCGACCGTCCTGACCGACGTTCCTGAAGGTTCCCCGCCCCGCACCGAGGAGTTCTTCGGGCCCGTCGCCGCGCTCTTCCGCGCCCACGACGTGGACGACGCCCTTCGCATCGCAAACGACACGCCCTTCGGCCTCAGCTCCTCCGTCTGGTCGAACGATTCCGCCGAGCGCGAGCGCTTCATAAACGAGATCGAAGCAGGCATGGTCTACGTCAACCGCATGACCGAGTCGACGCCGGAGATCCCCTTCGGCGGCGTGAAGAACTCGGGCTACGGTCGCGAGCTCTCCCACTTCGGCATCAAGGAGTTCGTAAACATAAAGACGGTCTGGGTGACCGAACCCGAGGGCTCCTCCGGCGAGGGCGTGGAGTAGGCAAGGCGAGGCTCTGCGGGACCGCCCCGTGAAAGGCGTCGCTGCCGCGAGCGGTCCCGCAGGATACATTATGTTGCGATGTCCACGACCTCACGCAACCGTCTAACGCTCGCCGGGGCCCTCTGGGGGCTCACGCTGGCGCTCCTGCCCGCGGCGTTCGCCTTCGATGGTTTCTCCCTGAGCCCCTTCCTCGTCGCCGCCCTGCTCCTCTCCGCGCTCGGTGGAGCGGGCGGCGCCCTGGTCGCGGGTCGTTGGGCCGCACGCCGTACCACGCGGCGAGGCTGGGCCGCCGCTTCCGGTATAGGAGCCTTGCAGGGGATCGTTGGCGCCGCTATTGCCTCGCTCTGCATATGGCTCGCCCTGACGGTGACGATGACCGGCTTCTCGCCGGACGCGCCTGGTAGGATCCTGGTCCTGTTCGGGGAGCCGGGCATCTTCTTGCAGAGCGCCCTCGCCGCGTTGGTGATCTTCGCCTACGCAACCCTCGTCGGCCTCTTGCTCTCGCCCCTCGTGGGCGCGGCGGTAATGTTTCTGGCGCGCGGCACCCGCGGAGGCCCTTCTGGCCGGACCATAGGGGAGGCCGGATGATTGCCGGTGCCCCTGCAGCAATGCTGTTCTGGCCCGTGATGGCGGGGACCATCCCCAGCTTAATCCTTCAAGACCCCGTCGAGCTCCCGGTCCTGATGAGCCCGGGGATCTTCCTGGGCAGCTTTTTCGCCGCCCTCTCGGCCCTCGTCGCCTACACCCTCGTCGGCGGGCCCTCGCTCAGTCCCCTCTTCGGGCCGCTCGTGGAGCGCGCCGTCAGTAAGGAGAAAGAACTTGTACGCTAAGCTTCTGGGGTTCGGGGCCGTCTACGGCTTCGGGTTCACCCTCATAAAGTCGTTGTTCCCGACGCCCGTGATCCTGCTCTTCGCGGGCGGGGATAGTACGGAAGGAAACCTCACGACCCTCGCAACCGTCTACATGCTCTCGGGCCTGCTCGCGGGCATCATCGGCGGCCCTATCTTCGGTGCCTTCCTGCTCCGTCGCAGGGGCTCGCTGGCGCGCGCGAGCGAGACTCAGATCCCCGGTAGCGGCGCCGACCTCGGCAAGTCGCTTGCCCTGAGCTTCGGGTTCGCCATCCTCATAGGCTTCATCTCGACCCTGCTCACGATAGGCGCCTACGGGTTCGGACTCCTGCCGTCCGGCGGCGTCCTCGATCCCCTCACCCTTATAAGGAGCTCGCAGTTCTCCCCCGGGACCCCGCTCCTCGTCGCCTGGACCTTCGCCCGGGACCTGCTCCCGGCCATGCTCGCCGGCCTCTTCCTCTCGCCGCTGGGCGGCAGCTTCCTCTACCGCGTCTACGACGCCGGCCGCCCCGAGAGCGCCAGGCACGGTCGCGCGAGGGTCATAGAGGACGACTTCTAGGCCGGTAGTTTCAAACGCGCCCGGGTGGCGGAGCCGGAAAGCACAGGCATCCGAAGACACGTGTGACGTCCGTGAGGCGTGTAGCCACACGACGAAACGACTTCGTGTTCCTGTAAAGCCGGTACTTCGGGCGAACCCGAGGGTGCGCGGGGTTCGTGTCTACGCATCCTCAGCCGGTTCTCCGCAGACTACTCGTTCCCGCTCCGGGGAGGGGGCGTGATCTCCGGGTAGACCGGTCTCTTCCAGTAGGGTTATTACGCTAGATGATGCTGACCAGAGGGGAGATCTTGCACTCCGCCAGCGCGTAGCTCTCGCGGGAGTGGCGCCGCGCGCCCTGAACCATGTACTCGATGCAGTTGGCCCGGCAGTCGACCTTGCCACACGGCACCTCGATCGTACCCAGATCCTCCACGATCCGCACCACCGGGTCCAGCCCGTCGCCGGGGGCAACGTCCCGGTGCCGGACGAACTCGCCCTTCTCGTACTGTTCTCGCCCGTAGCGAAAAACGGTCATGGCCGGCATTCTACACCATTCGTTTGACCTGGATCACATGACAGCTCCACCAACAGTCGAGCCGATTCGAGAGGAGCTTCGAACAAAGTCGGTGGGATCAGACGATCTCCGAAGGGTCTTCGGTGGCCGAACGCGAAAACCCGGGGATGACAGAGAGCTCGCCGCCTACTCCGGGATAACGGGGAGACCCGAAACGCGCAACGCCCCCCGCTCGGGGTCTTTTCCATCTGATGGCGCGGATGTGTCACAAAATAGAAGCCTGGGTTACCATACACGGACCATGAAGCCGCCCGAAAGCTTTCGCAGGTTCCTCGAACGCCCGCCCCGGACGCTCTTTGAGGACGGCAAGGATGACGATATGCACGCACGGCCCAAGGGTCCGCTCTTCTCCCGGCGGACCTTCCGGGCGCTGGTGCTCGTCTTCGGCGTCTCCCTGATGCTCTCGATGGACTGGTTCGGGCTCCTGCTCCTCAACTCGCGGGGCGTCTTCGAGCAGATGGGCGCCCTGAACGCTCTGAGGGTCACCGCGGTCCTCATGAGCGGTATCGCGATACCCTCGGCCCTGCTGATGCGCCACTACGGGCGAATCTACACCTATACCTCCGAGGAGAACGTCTTCTTCGCCATCACCTTCGCCCTGTCTTTCATGCTCGGCACCCCCTGCGTGCTCGTGGGGACCTTCGCGTAGGACAGGGACCCTCCCGCCGCTGGAGCCGGAACGACGCCGAGGAAGGCGTCGCTCGAACGTTGAAAGTCTAGCCGGTCAGGCGTGGCGGCCGTCGAGGCCCTGTTTGAAAGCGGTCCAGGCCAGCGTGGCGCAGCGGACGCGGTTCGGGGTCTGGATGATGCCCTTGAGCGCTACCAGGTCCCCGAGCTCCTCCCTCTCCTCGGTGCGCATCATCTCCAGGAATGCTTCTATCTCCCCCTCGGCCTCCGCGCGGCTCTTCCCCGAGAGGCGCTCGGCGAGCATGGAGGCGGAGGCCTGCGAGATGGAGCAGCCGCGCCCGACAAAGCCCACCTCGGCCAGCTTATCCCCCCGCAGCCTTGCATAGACCGTAACCTCGTCGCCGCAGAGGGGGTTGAGGAGGTGCTCTTTCAGGTCGGCGTCCTCGATCTCACCCCGGTGGCGGGGGTGGTTGTAGTGGTCGAGGACTATCTCCTTGTAAAGCTCCTTGAGCATGCCAGAGATTGTACCAGCGCGGGCTTGACTCGCGTCCCTATTCCTTCCGGAGCCGGCCCATGCGAGGAGTTCGCGTTCGCCGATATAGATGGCCCGGTTTCTCACCGTCTCCCCTGGGTTACGAGCCCTCGTCGCCGAGGAGGCCGTGCCGGCGGTGCCAGGCTTCCAGTGATTCCTCGGGGTAGTCGAGGTAGTGGACCTCGCCGGTCCCCTCGGGGATCTCGCACCAGGGTGCCGCGTAGTCCAGCATGAGGCGGACGTGCTCGGGCGGTTTGGGGAGCGGAGAATCCACGGCGGAGGCGAAGGGGTGTACGAGCTCCGGATGGCTCGGGGAGAAGAGCCAGAGGAAGCTCCCGCAGAGGCGGCAGAAATGGCGCTCGGCCTCGCTCTCGGGAACCTCGCCCCCGTCGCCGCGGTCGTAGAGCTTCGCGTGGTAGACGGAGATGTCCTTTCGACCCTCGACCTCCAAGGTGTTCGCGTCCGCCCCGAGGTTGATCGCGAACCCCCCGCCGCCGGCCGTCTTGCGGCAGATGGAGCAGTAGCAGGCCTGATAAGGGTACGGCGTCGAGGATTCGACGCGGAAACTGACCGATCCGCAGTGGCAGGAGCCTTCGAGCAACAACGCAACCTCCTTCGTCCGGACCCGGGACGCGCTGGATGCTCGTGCCTTACAGGCGGTCCAGCCCGTGCAACGAGGCGGGCTCCTCGTTGCCGTCCACGACGGTCCCCGGGCTGCTCAGGCGCGCGACGACGCGCCCGTGCAACCCCATTGGGTCCTTTTCCTTGCCGGAGAGCGGGACGGGGCTTCCGCTCACGGTGTACCACTCCTCCGCTCCGGCGTAGCGCACGGAGACCTCCAGGAGCCCGGCCTCGGCGACCGTGCGCACCTCGAGCTCCCCGGTGACGGCGCCGGCCTCGTCGGTCATTACGCCGCCCGTGGTCGAGGAGATGTTCGAACGGTAGTCCACGGGGCTACCCGCCCTCACAGGTGTCGAGCATCTCGGCGAGCGCGTCCTTCTCCTCGGCGTTCACGCTCAAGCCGTAGTCCGATTTGATGCCGATCCAGCGCACGGAGTAGTCGCACCATATCTGCTCGTTCGGCGGCCTCCACGCCTCCGGGCCCTTGTCCCCCTTCTCCTGGTTCGCGTTGTCCTCGACGGAGAGCAGTACGTCCGGGGCGTTGGCGTAGGCCTCGCGTTCGCCGGCGTCCCACGACGATGCCCCGCTTCTCCAGGCGTTGGCGAGCGGCACGACGTGGTCTATGTCTATGTCCTGGGGATCGGTGTACGTGTTCGTGGTGTAGGGGTCGAGCCAGGTACCGGACTCGACCTTGCACCCGCTCCCGACCTCGACGCCCTCGCCGTCCCGGATCAGGGCCGCGTCACGAACGTCGCAGGAATCGTCGGGCGCTTCCCAGCCGAACTCGCCCGCGCTGCTCCAGTGCTCGAACTTCTCCCGGGAGTAGCCCGACATGGAGCCGGGCTCGGAGACGGGTAGCCCATCGAGGGCAGCCCGTGCCGTTGCGGGATCGCCGCTGACGGCACTCCCGCCACCGCTACCTCCTCCGCCGGATGGTCCGTAGAGGTAGACCCACAGAGCCACCATGACCAGTACGACGACGAGCGACGCCAGCCCGGAAGCTCCGCGACGGCTTCGTCTGCGGCGGCGGCTCACCCTTTCGCATCCTTCTCCGCCTGCTCCCGGCCGCTACCCATCGCTACCGCCTCCTGCGTCCGCCGACCTTTACCTGCTTCGGGTTCAGGGCGACGTAGACGAAGCCGTCCTCGACCTTTACCTCGTGCGTCGGGACGGCCTTGACGGCGGGGAGGCTCTTCGCCTCGCCGGTCTTCACGTCGAAGGTCGCGCCGTGGAGCGGGCACTTGATGCGGTCACCGACGAGGCCGCCCTCGCTGAGGTAGGCGAAGGCGTGGGTGCAGATGTTTTCGAGGGCGTAGAGCTCGCCGTCTACGTTGCAGAGGGCCACGGGGCGGCCCTCCACCTCGTAGTTTCTGACCTCGCCGGGGGCAACGTCGTCGGCGGGGGCCAGCTTGTGGAACTCGGGCATGTTCTAGGCGACCCGGTTCTCGAAGCCGAGGCCGATCTTGCCCTCGATCGCCTTGTCGAGCTTCTCCTTGAGCTTGAGCAACGGGACACGGCTGGTGACCTCGCCGAAGAACCCGAAGACGACGAGCTTCTCGGCCTCGCGGCGCGGGATGCCCCGGCTCATGAGGTAGAAGAGCTCCGTCTCGTCGACCTGGCCCGTCGTCGAGCCGTGCGAGCACTTGACGTCGTCCGCCATGATCTCCAGGTTCGGCAGGGAGACCGCGTAGGCGTCATCCGTCCCCAGAATAATGTTCCGGTTCGTCTGGTAGGCGTCGGTCTTCTGCGCCCCCGGCTCGACCCGGATCAGGCCCGAGAACACCGTGGCCGACTCGTCGCGCAGCGCCCCCTTGTACACGAGGTCGGAGTGGCAGTTCGGCGCGAGGTGGTCCTGAAGCGTGTGGTGGTCGATAACCTGGCTCTGGTCGGCGAAGTACAGCCCGAGCATCTCGGAGTCGCCGCCGTCGGAGGCGAGGCCCGCCTCGACGTTCGTCCGCGAGAGCTGGGCGCCGAAGGAGACGACGAGGCTGTTGATGGTCGCGTCCTTCGCGGTCTCGCTCCTGATGGTGTTGAAGTGGAGGACGTTCCGCTCCCAGTTCTGGAGCGAGACGTAGCGGAGCCTGGCGCCCTGCCCGACGTAGAGCTCGACCGCCCCGTTGGAGAACGCCGGGTCCTCGTCAGCGGAGCTGGCCGAAGCGTACTCGTCGATGTACGTCACGCTCGCGTTATCCTCGACGACGACGAGGGTCCGCGGCATGATCGAGCCGACAACGTCGAGCCAGCGGTAGCTCTGTATCGGCACCTCGACCTCGACCCCGCGCGGCACGTACAGGAACGACCCGCCGGCGAACGCCGCGGCACTCAGCGCCGCGAACTTGTCGTAATCCTCCGGCACGAGCCCGAAGAGCTTCTCCCTGATGATCTCCTCGTGCTCCTGAAGCGCCGAGTGGAGGTCCGTGAAGACGACGCCCTTCGCCTTCAACTCGTCGTCGACGCGCAGGTAGGCGGTCTCGGAGTTGTGCTGCACGAGGAGGGCGGAGCTCTCCTCGCCCTCGGCTATAAGGTTACGCACGGCCTCGGGAAGCTCTTCCTCCGAGGAGGCGTCCGGGCTCTGGGCGTAGGGGAGGAAGTCTTCTATCCTCACGTCCGAGATGTCCGTGTAGCGCCACGCCTCGTCGCGGAGGGTGGGCATCGGCAGCCCCTCGAACGCCTCCCAGGCGCGAAGGCGCTTCTCCGTGAGCCAGCCCGGCTCGCCCTTCAAAGAAGACAGCGCCTTCACCGTCTCCTCGCTTATACCGCGGGTCTTCAAAACTTCCGGCAATTCTCTCTGCTGCACGCGATCTGCCTCTCTCAATCAAAAAACGGGGCGGACCCTCAAGGAGAGCCCGCCCCATCAAACTAGTCCTGCAAGCTACAAACGGCGGCTCCTAGCCGACCGAGCCTTCCATTTCGAGCTGGATCAGGCGGTTCAGCTCGATGGCGTACTCGAGCGGGAGCTCCTTGGCGATCGGCTCGATGAAGCCGTTGACCACCATCGCCATCGCCTCTTCCTGGCTCAGGCCGCGGCTCATGAGGTAGAAGAGCTGATCCTCGCCGACCTTCGAGACGGTGGCCTCGTGCTCGGTGTTGACCTTCTTCTCCTCGATCTCGATGTACGGGTACGTGTCGGTCCGCGCGTTCTCGTCGAGCAGGAGCGCGTCGCACTCGACCCGGCTCTTGGAGTTCACGGCACCCTCGTGCACCTTCAACAGGCCCCTGTAGGTCGAGCGGCCCGTCCCCTTGGAGATGGACTTCGAGGTGATGAGGCTGGAGGTGTTCGGGGCGGCGTGGACGATCTTGCCGCCCGCGTCCTGGTGCTGGCCGTCGCCGGCGTACGCCACGGAGAGGATCTCACCGCGCGCGCCCTCGCCCATGAGGTAGACCGCCGGGTACTTCATCGTGAGCTTGGAGCCGAGGTTGCCGTCGACCCACTCGACGGTCGCGTTCTCTTGCGCCACTGCCCGCTTGGTCACCAGGTTGTAGGTGTTGTGCGACCAGTTCTGGATGGTCGAGTAGCGGATGCGCGCGCCCGGCTTCGCTATAAGCTCGACGACCGCCGAGTGGAGCGAGTTGGCGGTGTACGTCGGGGCGGTGCAGCCCTCGATGTAGTGGACCGAGGAGCCCTCGTCGGCGATGATCAGCGTCCGCTCGAACTGCCCCATGTTCTCCGCGTTGATGCGGAAGTACGCCTGGAGCGGGATGTCGATGTGGACCCCCGGCGGAACGTACACGAACGACCCGCCCGACCACACGGCCGAGTTGAGCGCCGAGAACTTGTTGTCGTCGGCCGGGATGATGGTCCCGAAGTGCTCGCGCACGATGTCCTCGTGCTCGCGGAGCCCGGAGTCCATGTCCATGAAGATGACGCCCGCCTTCTCCCACTCGGCCTTCAGCGAGTGGTAGACGACCTCGGACTCGTACTGCGCCCCGACGCCGGCGAGCGTCTCGCGCTCCGCCTGCGGGATGCCGAGCTTCTCGAACGTGTTCTTGATGTCGTCCGGCACGTCGTCCCAGGAGCGGCCCTGGTTCTCCATCGGGCGGATGTAGTAGTAGATGTCGTCGAAGTCGAGGTCGCTCAGGTCGCCGCCCCACTGCGGGGTCGGCTTGGCGTAGAACGCCTCCAGCGCCTTCAGGCGGTACTCGAGCATCCACTCCGGCTCGTTCTTGTGCTTGGAGATCATGGCGACGATCTCCGGATCGACGCCCTTGCGCGGCGTCTTGAAGAAGTACTCCTCCGGGTCGTGGAAGCCGTACTTGTACTCGTCTAAGCCGAGCTGCTGAATAGTCTTGTCTTCCGGCATACCGTCTCCTCTGTAGCCTAGCTCTGCGCGGCGGAGCCGAACTCCTGCCGCACCCAGTCGTAGCCCTTCTCCTCAAGCTGGAGCGCGAGCTCCTTGTCGCCGGAGGTCACGATCCGCCCGTCGAGCATCACGTGGATCTGATCCGGCTCGATGTAACGCAGGATCCTGTTGTAGTGCGTGATGATCAGCGCGCTGAACTCCGGCCCCCTGAGAGCATTTACGCCCTTGGAGACGACCTGCAACGCGTCGATGTCGAGCCCAGAATCGGTCTCGTCCATGATGGCGAGCTTGGGGTCGAGCATGAGCATCTGCAGGATCTCGTTGCGCTTCTTCTCGCCGCCGGAGAAACCCTCGTTGAGATACCTCTCGGCGAACTTGGGGTCCATCTGGAGGAAGCGCATCTTCTCCTGGATGAGCTTGTACATCTCCATCGGGGTGAGCGGCTTCTCCCGCACGCTGTTGACGGCCGTCCGCAGGAAGTTCGCCACGGAAACCCCCGGCACCTCGCTCGGATACTGGAAAGCGAGGAACATCCCGAGCTTGGCCCGCTCGTCCGCCTCGAGCTCGAAGACGTCCTCCCCGAAGAACGTAACGGCGCCATCCGTCACCTCGTAGCGCGGATGGCCCATAAGCACGTTGGAGAGCGTGCTCTTACCCGAGCCGTTCGGACCCATTATCGCGTGGATCTCACCCTGCTTGATCTCGAGATCCAAACCCCTCAGGATCTCCTGACCGTCGATCTCAGCGTGTAAATTTTCTATCTTTAACATCGAACCCCTGCCATCGCCTTTGCAAAAACCTTGCTACTGCAACACACAAGATCATAGCACAAGACCCTCTGCCTACGCATAAAAATCAAAACTAGTAACGCTTCCTGAAATAGCCCGAATCCAGCGCAAATAAAAGGATCTTTACCACCCGGCGTAATCCGTTCACACCCACATGAGACCCGTTGTCAGGGAACGCCTGGTTGAGCGAGCTTGTAACGCCTCCGGGGCCCCAGGGAACGGGTTATCAGGACTCGTTCCCAATAAGGGCGAGCGAGCGGACGGACGTATCGCCCATGTTCAGGGGGGCGTCGGGGTTTGTCTTGCGCGAGAGGTAGCCGAGGGCGAGGGTTCGGCCGTTTAGGGGCAGGGGGGCGACGCTGGTCAGGGTGCCGACCCGCTTGCCGTCCTGCAGGATCTCGGCGCCCGGCTCCGGCGATGGCCCCTCGACGGCGAGGCGGTGGAGGTCCTTGTTTGGGTGGCCGCGGTAGTGCATCCTCGCCACGGTCTCCTGGCCCGGGTAGCAGCCCTTCTTGAAGCTGACGGCGCGTTCCAGGATGCCGCACTCGCCCGGAAAGTTCTCCGGGGTGATGTCCGTGCCGAAGCGGGGGACGCCCGCCCGTATCCGGGCGGTCTCGTAGGCGTCGGGGTCCGCCGGTAGCGCGCCGCGCCCGAGGAGGTGATCCGTGGCCGCGTTCAGGGAGCTTGCCGGACCGATGAGATCGAAACCGGGCACGGGTACCGCGACGCCCACGGCTAGCAGGGTCGCGCCGCCCACCGCTACCTCCGCCGACTCGTGCTCGGCGAGGTGAAGGTCGTCGAGGAGTTCCGCGGCGCGCGGTCCGTAGAGGCCGAGGACGGACCAGGGGTCGCCGGCGCCGGAGAGGTCTTCGATCTTTACGCGTGAAAAGGGGGCGTAGCGGCCCAGAACCTCGCGCGCTGCACCCGCGCCCTCGGGCTCCGTATCCACCAATACGCGCTCGCCGGAGGGATCTTTCAAGGCTCGCAGGTCCGTCAGCACGCGGCCCTTCGGGTTCAGGAGCGTGGCGTAGACGCCGAGGCTCGGGTCCCCCGGGACCTCGTTCGTGAGGACGGCGTTGAGCATGCCGGTCGGGTCCTTGCCCGTCAGCCCGAGCACGGCGCGTCCGGCGCGGCTTACGAGCGCCGCGCCGCCGAAGAAAACCTCCAGCCCCACGTCTTCTCCGGGATCCGGCCTGTTTATTCGCATGTTTTCGATACGTTCCATGCGGATATTGTAGGGCACCCATACGAGACGGACGAGGAGGTTGCGCACATGGCTGTAAGGGCTGTGGTTTTGGACGTAGATGGCACGCTAATGGATACCAACTACCTGCACACGGAGGCGTGGTGGCGGGCGTTCGAAGAGGTCGGGCAGCGGACGCCGCGGGCGATGATCCACAAGCAGGTAGGGAAGGGCTCGGACCTTCTGATCCCCGAGTTTATCGAGGGCGAGGGGGCACAGGGAAAGGTCAGCGAGATGCACGGCGATCTGTACTTGCAGATGCAGGAGTATGGTTTGCCCCTCCCCGGGGCGAAGGAGCTAGTGGCCTCGCTCGTCGAGCGCGGCTACGACGTGTGGTTCGCTACCAGCGCGGAGCCCCAGGAACTCGAGCACCACATGCAGCTTCTGGAGGCCGAGGGGAAGATCAAGGGCGTCGTAAGCTCGGGCGATGTCGAGAACTCCAAGCCCGCTTCCGACCTTTTCGAGGAGGCTCTCAACAGGGCCGGTGTCAAGGCCGATGAAGCTATCGCCGTGGGCGACTCGATCTGGGATGTGCAGGCGGCGAAGGCGGCCGGCATCCGGACGGTCGGCGTGCTGAGCGGCGGCGCCTACGATGAGGAGGCCCTCAGGGACGCCGGGGCGGTCTCCGTCCACGACAATTGCGCCGCCCTGCTGGAGAGCGGCTTCCCGGA
>CADCVI010000242.1 GCA_902806105.1 uncultured Rubrobacteraceae bacterium | reverse complement strand
TCTTGCGTTCGCTGGGCGTGCCCGAACCGCAAGGAACCCCGCGCGCGGCCTTGATCCGCTTCCTGAGGAATAGGGTCCTCCTGCTCGTGCTCGACAACCTCGAGCACCTGCTCCAGGCGGCGCCGGAGGTGGCGGCCCTGATCGAGGCCTGCCCGGAGCTCGTCGTGATGGCCACCAGCCGCGCGCCGCTGCGTATCAGGGGGGAGAGGGATTACCCGGTGCCGCCCCTGTCGCTCCCCGCATCTACCCGCTCTCCCGAGGCGGAAGAGGTTCTCGCGTCGCCCTCCGGGATGCTTTTCGTGGAGCGAGCCCGGGCGTCCTCGCCCGGCTTCACGCTCACCCGCGAGAACGCCCCTCCGGTGGCGGCTATCTGCTGGCGGCTCGCCGGCCTTCCGTTGGCGCTGGAGCTGGCGGCGGCGAAGACGAGGTTCCTCGACCCGGCGACGCTCCTGATCAGGCTGGATCAGGCGCTCTCCACCGCCTGGGCGCGGGATCTGCCCGAGAGGCAGCGCACCATGAGGACGACCCTCGACTGGAGCCACGAGCTGCTCAGCGAACCGGAGCGTGTGCTCTTCCGGCGCCTGTCCGTCTTCGTCGGGGGTTTCTCGCTAGAAGCGGCGGAGGCGGTCGGGGATACGGAGAGCGGAGCCGGGGAGGCTCTCGACCGCCTCGGAGCGCTGGTGGAGCAGTCGCTGGTGACGGTCTCAGATGCGAACGGCGAGGCTCGCTACGGGATGCTCGAGCCGGTCAGGCAGTACGCGGTCGAGAAACTGGAGCACAGCACGGAGGCCGGGGACGTTCTGCGGAGGCACGCAGGGTTCTTCCTTGCTCTCGCCGAGAGAGCCGCCCCGCAGTTGATGGGGCTCGGTCAGGTGGAGTGGCTCGACCGGCTGGAGCGTGAAAGCGGAAACCTTCGGGCCGCTATCTCCCGGTCACTGGATGCCGGAGAGATGGAGACCGCCGCAAGGTTCGGGCAGGCGCTGCTGTCGTTCTGGTGGATCCGCGGGTACCACAGGGAGGGGCGCCGCCTTATGGAGGCGGCGCTCGAAGGTTCGCTGCCACCAGCCTTGCGGATCGGAGCCCTCCAGGTCGCCGGGTCGATGGCGTACGCGCAGGGCGACTACCCCGTCGCCGAAGAACGTTTTCGCCAGGCTCTCTACCTCTCCAGAGGAGAAGAAAACCCGTTCGGTGAAGGGTACGCGCGGCTCGGCATGGGGTTGGTGCACGTCAGCCGCTTGGAGCACGAGGCGGCGACCTCGGACATGGAGGGGGCTCTCGCACTCTTCGAGCGTTGCGGCGAGGACTACCTGGCGTCGGTCTCGCGCGTATGGCTCGGGACGGCGCTGCTCGCGCAAGGGGAGAGCGAGCGGGCGGAGAAGATACTGGAAGAGGAACTGGCATGGGCCCGCCGCGTGCAGAATCCTTCGCTGACCTACGTCGTGCTCTACAACCTGGCCCAGCTGGCCCTGGGCCGCGGCGATCTCGAGGCGGCGACGGGCATGCTCGGGGAGGGGATCAGGCTGTCCGGACGGACAAAGGACCGGGCCAACTTGGCGCACTTTCTGCAAGCGCTTTCGGCGGTGGAGGCCTTCCAGGGGGAGGCGAAGCGCTCGGCGGTCTTGATCGGGGCGGCAGAGGGCTCGCTGCGGGAGGTCGGGGCTCCCGTCTACAACTTCTACAACCCGGACCCTTCCCTCCGGGAGCGCGCCATGACCGAGGCACGCCTCGTCCTCGGCGAAGCCCCCTTCGAGGAGGCGCGGGATCGAGGGCGGGAGATGGATTTCGAACAGGCAGTAGCCTACGCGCTGCCGCAGGTCGACGCATCGGAGGGACCGAACCCCTGAAACCCCGGCCCATCAACCGTACAGCGTGACGACACCCGAAGATCCGCTTCTCCGTCCCGGTAGGGAGGGGCCGAAGATCGAGCTATCTTCGGCCCACGCTCCTCACCATCCTCGTGACCGGGAAGCAGAGCTTCCTCTGTTTCCTAAAAAGGTGAACGCTCCAAGCTACCGTTTCGACTCTTACTCCAGGACGATTAACGGGAGGTAGCGCTATCGCTCCCGTCCCTTACGCAGGCCCGGTGCCCTCGCCGATAACGGCGTAGAGGGGGTCGGAGAACATCCTCCGCGGGCTGCGGTCGAGGCTGCGGACGTTGGCGAAGTTTCCGGCTTCTCGCAGGTAGCTTTCGACCAGTTGCATGTGGCCCCGGTCGTCCAGCTGGTGCCAGATGGCTACGGCCTTGTCAGGGAAGCAACGATTCGAGAACGTAATCACTATCGGAGCGCCGACCTTCAAGACCCGTCCCGCTTCGCGCAGTACGGTCACGGGATCGATCAGATAATCCACGGAGACGCAGATACCCATACCGTCGAACTCGGCGTCTCCGAACTGGAGCTTCGGGTTCTCGTTCAGGTTCTGGACCACGTACTCGTCGAGCCTGGGGTTGTTCCTGAGCTCCACCTCGTTCATCCCGAGGCCGACGACGCGACCGTAAGAGACGTCTGCGGGCAGGTGGCTGACCCAGCTGCTCATCAGGTCCAGGATGCTTCCCCCTGGCGGGAAGAACTCCCTGTAGAGCTGAGTAACCGCCGCTATGGCACGATCGTCTATGTGCGTGACGAGCCGGGGCGTCCGATAAAACACCTCGTCCGGGGTCTCGTCGTAGCGCCTGAAAGCTTCCCTGGGCAGATCGGCCATGGTGATGCCCCTTCCTCACGAACAAGCTTGCGGGTGGATATTAAGCGATGGGGTCCTGCGGTCTGTAATGGCGTACCCACGACCATGCTGGTGTACCCTTGCCGGATGGAAGAACACACGGGCAGGCATTTTACGGTTGCGGTCTTCGTGGTGTGGGGCGGGAAGGTCCTACTGCACCTGCACCGCAAGCTCGGGATGTGGCTCCCGCCGGGCGGCCACATAGAAGAGAACGAGCTTCCAGACGACGCGGCCGTGCGGGAGGTCTTCGAGGAGACCGGGATCGAGGTCGAGCTCGTGGGGGAGAGGCGCGTGGACGTGGACGACCCGGTTCAGCTCCACCGCCCCGCCGGCGTCCAGCTCGAGAACATAGGCCCCGGGCACCAGCATATAGACCTGATCTACTTCGCCAGGCCGCGCGGCTCCACGGAGATCCACGAGAGCTTCGATGAGGACAAGGTCGGATGGTACGGTCCCGAAGCCTGGGACGAGATGAGCGTCAACGCAGAGGTCCGCGGCTGGTGCGAGAGGGCCCTGCGGATGCGGGACGGCCTCTAGAACAACCGGATCAGCCTACGACGACGCGCCGGAAGCACCGAGCGCATCCGCGTGGTGGCTTATGTGCTCCTCCATAAAAGACGCGACAAAGTAGTAGCCGTGGTCGTAGCCCTCACGCATACGCAGGTCCAGGGGCTGGCCCGCTGCGGCACAGGCCTCCTCGAAGAGGTCGGGCCTGAGCCTCTCGTCCAGAAACTGATCCGCGGTGCCCTGTTCTATTCGGACGGTACGACCGTCCGGCAACGGACCTCGGCGGACGAGCGCGCTGGCATCGTACTCTCGCCATGCCCCCTCGTCGGGACCGAGGTAGGTGGAGAAGGCCTCCCTGCCCCAGGGGACGCTGGAGGGCGAGCACAGCGGGGCGAAGGCGGAGACGCTGGCGTAGAAACCGGGGTTTCTGAGGGCGCACACGAGGGCGCCATGACCCCCGATGGAGTGGCCGAAGATGCTCCGCGCGCCCTCACGCACCGGGAAGCTCGCCTCCACGACCTCCGGCAACTCACGGGTCACGTAAGAATACGTCCTGTAATGCTTCGCGTAGGGCTCGACGCTCGCGTCGACGTAGAAGCCCGCGGCGTAGAAGCCGGCCTCCGGGGTTATTACGCCGGTCACCGGATCGTAGTAGCCTCCCCCCCGGGAGGCCGACCCCCTGGGACAGACGTCGGGGGAGACCAGGATCAGGCCGCGCTCGGCCGCCACGCGCTGCGCCCCGCCCTTGACCATGAAGTTCTCCTCCGTGGAGGTCAGGCCGGCCAGGTAGTAGAGGACGGGGACCGGTCCCTCGGCTGCCTGCGGCGGCGTGTAGACCGAGAAGCGCATGGTCGCGTCGCAGACCTCGGAGCGGTGCTCGTGGAAGCTGACGGTGCCGCCGAAAGAAGCGTACCGCGAGA
>CADCVI010000241.1 GCA_902806105.1 uncultured Rubrobacteraceae bacterium | reverse complement strand
CCGTGACGCGCAAAGCACCCTCCACTAGATCCCCTCCGTTTCGGGCCTCGTCCATCCGCCGCCCGCGACGCTCCGCTCCACGGCGTCGAGGACCGCCTGGCACCGGTAGGCGTCCTCGAAGTTCGGCGCGGGGCTCGTGCCCGTCCGTATCCCGTCCATCAGGTCCTTCATCGTGTGGACGAAGGTGTGCTCGTAGCCGAGGATGTGCCCCGGCGGCCACCACGCCCCGGCGTAGGGATGCCCCGGCTCCGTCACGCTGACCGTCCTGAAGCCCTGCACGTCCGCCTCGTCGTCCACGAAGAACACCTCCAGCTCGTTCATGCGTTCGAGGTCGAAGGCTACGCTGCCCTTGGAGCCGTTGATCTCGAACGCGTTCTTGTTCCTGCGCCCCGCCGCGAACCGCGTGGCCTCGAAGGTGCCTATCGCCCCGTTCTCGAAGCGCGCCAGAAACGCCGCCGCGTCGTCCACCGTCACCTCGCCCGTCTCCCCGTCTGACCCCTCGACGGGGCGCTCCCGCACGAACGTCTCCGTCATCCCGGCGACCTCGGAGATGCCGCCGACGAGGAAGTGGGCGAGGTCGACGCTGTGGGCTCCGATGTCGCCGAGGGCGCCCGAGCCGGCAAGCTCCTTCTTGAGGCGCCAGATCAGGGGAAACTGGGGATCCATGATGAAGTCCTGCAAATACGTCGAGCGCCAGTGCCGGATGGTCCCGAGCCGCCCCTCCTCTATGAGCTTCCTGGCGAGCTGCACGGCCGGGGCCCGCCGGTAGTTGAAGCAGACCATGTTCACGGTGCCCGCCTCGCGCGCGGCGTCGAGCATCTCCTTCGCCTCGGCCAAGGTGTTGGCGAGCGGCTTCTCGCAGATCACGTGCTTTCCGGCTTCGAGGGCGGCCAGCACGATCTCGCGGTGCGTGTTGCCCGGCGTGACGACGTCCACGAGGCCGACGTCGTCGCGCCCGATGAGCCTGCGGTAGTCGGTCTCGTAGGAATCCCAGCCCAAGGAGCCGGCGGCCTCCCTGACGCCCGCCTCGTCCCGGCCGCAGATGGCGGCCATGCGCGGCGCCGGGTCGACGTCGAAGAACCGGGGGAGCTGGCGGTAGGCGTTGGAGTGGGCGCGGCCCATGAACTTGTAGCCGACGAGGCCGACGCCTATCCCGGCCACTACTCCTCCCTCGCGAACGCGGCGTCGAAGGCCTGGGCCGAGGGCGCGAAGTCCGTGCGCCGGGCGAAGGCGAGGGCGTCCTGCGCCCCGTACTCGCGGTCCATCCCCGAGTCCTCCCACTCTATGGAGAGCGGCCCTTCGTACCCGATGCGGTTGAGGGCCCGCACGCACTGTTCGAGGTCCACGTCGCCGTGGCCCGGCGAGACGAAGTCCCAGCCGCGCCCGGCCTCCCCGAAGTCCAGGTGGGAGCCCAGGATGCTCCTGCGGCCGTCGAGCCTCTTTTTCGAGTCCTTTATGTGAAAGTGGTAGATCCTGTCCGCGAACTCCTCGATAAACGCCGCCGAGTCGAGGAACTGGTGGGCGAGGTGGCTCGGGTCGAAGTTGATGCCGAAGCCCTCCCGGTTGCCGATGGCGTCGAGCGCCTTCCTGGTGGTGACGAAGTCGTAGGCGATCTCCGTCGGGTGGACCTCCAGTCCAAAGCGAACGCCTTCGGCGTCGAACACGTCGATGATGGGGTTCCAGCGTTCGGCGAAGTCCTCGTAGCCGCGCGCTATCTCCGCCGGGTCGTTGGGCGGGAAAGAGTAGAGCAGGTGCCAGATGGCGGAGCCCGTGAAGCCGTTGACCCGCGTCACCCCGAGCTTCGCGGCGGCCCTTGCGGTGTCCTTCATCTTCTCGGCGGCCCTGGTTCGGACGCCCTCGGGGTCCCCGTCTCCCCAGACGTCGGGGGGAAGGACGGCCCTGTGGCGGTCGTCTATCGGGTCGCAGACGGCCTGGCCGACGAGGTGGTTGGATATGGCCCAGCAGCCCAGGTTGTTCCGGCGCAGGATCTCCCACCGCCCCTCGACGTAGCCGTCTTCGGAGAGCGCCCGGTCGACGTCGAAGTGGTCCCCCCAGCACGCGAGCTCCAGCCCGTCGAAGCCCCACCCGCCGCATTTGCGCGCGAGCTCTTCGAGCGGCAGGTCAGCCCATTGCCCCGTGAACAGCGTTACCGGCCTCGCCAAAGCAAGCCTCCTTCTCGCGTCTCCCGCGCGGCCTCGCGGCCCGTCCCCTACAGCTTAACGCCCCGCGGGGCTCCCCTCTTCGCCAGGGTACCGCAGGCCCCAGGACCCGCGGATCGTGTCCATCGCCTCCAGCACGGAGACCGTCTCGTCCAGGGGCATGATCGGGCTCTCCGTCTCCCCCGCCCGCAGGCACCGCATCACCTCCGCGGCCTCGTACCGGAAGCCGTTCTCCTCTGCGGGCTCCCGCACGACCTCGTCCTCTCTACCGGGCCTCGAGACCGTCATGGCCTCGGGTTGCCACCAGGGGCTGTGTATCCTGGCGTACCCCTCCGTGCCGAGGACCGTCGCCTCGTGCGGGGAGGCGGTACGGGTGCCGGCGGTGATGGAGGAGATCCTGCCCTCCCCGTGATCGAGCGCGGCGGCGAACTGCTCGTCCACCCCGGTCTCCCCGAGGTGCGAGAGGCCCGTCTCGCCCGTGGGCCTCCCGAGCACCATCGAGGCGAAGGAGACGCAGTAGACGCCGACGTCGAGCATGGCGCCCCCGCCGAGCTTCGGGTCGAACAGGCGCGAGGACGGGTCGAAATCGGCCCTGAAGCCGAAGTCGACCGCGAGCATCCGCGGCTCGCCGATGGTCCCGTCCGAGAGCATCCGCCGCAGCCGCCCCATGAGGGGAAAGAAGCGGGTCCACATGCCCTCCATCAGGAACAGCCCGCGCTCCCGGGCGAGCCCGACGAGCCGGCGGGCCTCGGCGGCGTTGAGGGTAAACGGCTTCTCGCAGACGACTGCCTTGCCGGCCCGCAGGCAGAGCTCGACGTTCTCGGCGTGGAAGGGGTGGGGTGTGGCGACGTAGACGACGTCCACGTCGGGGTCGGCGGCGAGCTCGGCGTAGCTGGGGTAGGCGCGGGAGAAGCCGCGGGCTGCGGCGAAGCGGTCGGCGGTCTCCTGAGATCGGGAGCCGACCGCGAGCGTCTCTGCCTCCGGCAGGCTGGCGAGCGCTTCGGAGAACCGGCCGGCGATGCTCCCGGCGCCGAGTATGCCCCAACGCACCCTGCTCACAGACGGCTCTCCGAGCATCGCGCCCCTGCTATCCGGGACGATCTCGCGGGTCCTATGATGGGATCCGCGAGACGGAGCGGCCAGGTCACGGCCGGACGACGCCGGAAGCCATGCCCCGCGGTGGCGGCCACGGACGCCCCGGCGCCGTGGCCGCGGCGTCCCGCGACGCGAAGTCGCCCCCTGGTAGACCGTCTACCAGGGGGCGGGAGCAGCGGCCCGGGATCCAAGGGCTACTTGACCTTGCCGAAGATGAGGACCCCTTTCTCCGTGTCCCAGTAGATCGTCTCCGCATCGTGGATAAGGTCCCTCAACAGCTTGCCGTCCTCCGCGGTCGGCATGACCATCGCCTCTTCGGCGCCGTTGTCCAGGATGAACTGGTAGGAGAACTTGCCGCTCTGGAGGTCCCCATGGTTGCTCCAGTTGGAGTGTACGGCGGTGACCTGCCGGACCTTGATGGTCGATTCTGTGTTCTGCTCGCTCACGAGCTACTCCTCCTCATCGGGTGCCCGAACACGACGCTCTTACCCCTCGGGTTACGCAGCAAACCTGCCGCAATCCCGCGCGGCAGCCGCCAGTCTATAGCGGATGCCAGATCTGTCCTTCTAGCACCGTCTGTCGGTCTCGTGGCACGGCGAGCCCGACCCGATGTTCGAAGCCTCTCCACATGACCAGCGCAGAGACCGCGGCATCGAAAGCATCTTCGCTGGAAGCTGCCCGCTCGAGCAACCCTGCTGAAAATTCGCTCCGGTAGCGGGAGAGATAAGTAGCGCGTTCGGAGTTGCTCGACTTGTTCACCGCCCCCGTCAGAACGCGCGGGTAAATCTCAACGATTAAAGGCAAGTCGGTTGATCCGAACGGCCAGACGGAGAAGCCTTGCGCCGCCAGCCGGTGCAGGATTGGCATGCCGCGCAGCGATCCTGTTCCCACGGCTCCAGCACCGCCGATCTGG
>CADCVI010000240.1 GCA_902806105.1 uncultured Rubrobacteraceae bacterium | reverse complement strand
TACACGGTGATCACCGTGTACCCCCTCCTTCCGCCATCCCCCTACTTCGAGGTCCCGGTGGTCGCGTTTCTCTATAGGCCTAAATCAGGTTGTGCAACTAGTTAGTTTGTCGGTAGGGTATTATAAGTGTATGCTCTGTTGGCGAGGTCTTCGGCGCGGCGGATGTAGCGCAGGGTGGTTTTGGGGTCTGAGTGGCCGAGGAATTGTTGGATGACGAGGAGCGGGGCCTCGTTGACCGCCATGTTGGTGCCTACGGTGTGCCGGATGGAGTGTGGTGAGATCGCTTTGGTGATGCGGGCGGCGCGGGCGTACTTCTTTACTATGTAGCGGATCGCGCGCGTCGTGAGGGGCTTGTCCCGTCCTTCTCGTGAGGCGAAGAGCGGTTTGCGGGCGTCCGTCCGGGAGACGAGGCTCCTGCCCGACAGGGAGACGTGGCGCTGCACCAGCGACCACAGTTCGGGGGAGACGGGGACGGCACGGATCTTCCGCCCCTTCCCCTCCACCCGCACGAGGACCTGCCCGTCCCCCACCTCCTGGAAGTCCCCGATCTTCAGCCCGACGACCTCGGCCTCGCGCAGGCCCGCACCCGCGAGCACCGCCAGCAGGGCGTAGTCGCGCCAGTTGCTGGTCCTGGCTGCCGAGAGCATGCGGGAGAGCTCGTCTTCGGTCAGGACGTTGTAAGAGGGGTCCTGAGCCACCCTGGGGCTCTTAGCGAAGAACCTGAGCGCCTCGGGGCTGACGCGGGTTGCCCCGACCATGTACGTGAAAGTCAGGAAACGGCGCAAGGCCGCTAGCTTCTTCGCCGCCGTGGCCGGTGCGTAGGTAAGCATGAGGTGCTCCCTGTAAAGGCCGAGGTCTTCGGCGCTTACCTCTTCCATGGGCCTGCCGCCAAGGTTCCGCGTCAGGAACCCCGCGAACATCCTGATCTCTGTATTATAGGTTCTAATCGTTGCGGGGCTGGAGAGGGTCCGAAGATAGGCGTCCAGGAGCCGATCGAGGGAAGGCGTGGGGCTCTGCGGGGCGGGGACCGCGGAAGCTTCGGTGATGGCGGGGAGGTTCGAGTGGTCTTCGGCCGTGTTGCCCGTGTTCATGATTCGTAGGAGAGCAGGGAGGTTACGGGGTACGGGGTGAGGAGGTCGCGGCCGTTCAGGAACTTCAGCTCTATGAGGAAGGCGACGCAGGCCACTACCCCGCCGGCGTTCTCGACAAGCTGGCACATCGCCCTGGCGGTACCTCCGGTCGCGAGGAGGTCGTCCACGACGAGGACGCGGGCACCCTGGGCTATGGAGTCGGCGTGGACGTGGAGGGTGTTGGAGCCGTACTCAAGGTCGTACGAGGCCGAGATCGTCTCCCTCGGGAGCTTGTCGGGCTTGCGCGCCAGGATCAGGCCCTTCCGGGCGCGGTAGGCGAGGGCGGTACCGAAGACGAAGCCGCGCGCCTCGGCGGAGAGGACGCGGTCGTACTCGATCTCGGAGGTCGCGGTGGCCATGCGGTCGACGGCGGCGTGGAAGGCCGGGCCGTCTTCTATGAGGGGCGTGATGTCCTTGAAGGAGATTCCCGGTGAGGGAAAATCCGGGACCTCGCGGATGTGGCGCTCGATCTCTTCTATGGAGATCGTGGGGAGAGCTCGGGCTCTGGGATCGTCCACGGGGGCGGCGGCCTCCTCTAGGCGAAGTTGTCTATGGCGGAGGCCATCATAAGCTCTTTGAGCCTGGAGTCGACGGCGGCCAGGTGGCGGGCCTTGTTGACGGCGTCCTGGACGCGCTGCTCGTCCCCGCTCCTCAGCTCGGGGTTGAGGATCTGCTTGAACATCGCGGCCTCGCGCTCCACGGCGGCCATGATGCCCCGGAGGTGGCGGGGCTGGATGCCGTACTTCGCCATCTCGAGGGCCATGCGGGAGATCTCGACGTCGCGCTGGGTGAGCTCGCCGCCCCTGCCGACCACCCCCACGGACTGGAGCTCTTCGACGAACCTGAGCTCGCTGTCGATGGCGTCGGCGAGTTCCTCACGGGTATAGGTCTTGTCTTCGAGGACCCGCGAGAGCTCCCCGCCGGAGTCGGTGGTGCCTACCGGCACGCCGCCCTCGATGCGCTTCTTTATGACCTTGAGGGGGAGGTATTCCTTGTCCTGGAGGGTCAGGATGTACTTCAGGAGCTCGACGTCCTGGGCGGAGAACAAACGGTAGCCGCCGCGGGTGCGCGTCAGGTTGATGAGGCGCCTGCGCTCGAGGTAGCGGACCTTGCTCACGGAGAGGGTCGGAAACTCCTTGCGCAGCCTCGTGACGACCTCGCCTATCGTATAGTGGTCTTTGGGACCGCCGTTCTCCATCATCGTAAGCCTGTTGCTCCCATCCTCGTATGTGTCATGCCCTCTCAACCGCCCGCCGGGCTCGAATACCGTGCGTCGCAGGAGCGAGGAAGGCCACCCGAGCCGCGCGCGGCCCGCCCCGTTACGTCAGGACGAACTTGAACCGGTATTTTCCTACCTGGATCTCGTCGCCGTTCCTGAGGTCTACGGAGTCGACGCGCACGCGGTTCACGTAGGTTCCGTTGAGGGAACCCGCGTCCCTTATCCTGAAGCCTTTCTCGTTCGGGGCCTCGCGCCGGAAGACCTCGGCGTGCCTCCTCGAGACCGTGACGTCGTCCAGAAAGATCTGGCTGTCCGGGCTCCTGCCGACGGTGACCTTCTCGCTGCCTATGTCGTGCATGCGCCGTCCGGCCGTGCCCTCGACCTGGTCGAGCTCTATGAGGGCGGCCCCCTCTAAGGGACCGTCCTCGTCCTTGGGGCCCTTGCCGACCGGGTACTCCTCGTCGCCGAAGCTGGGCGCGTAGGAGACGGTGGACTGCGCGTGTACGAGACGGGTCCCGCACTCCGCACAGAACTTCATGGTCGGGTTGACCTCGGAGCCGCACTCGGGGCAGCGGTTCAACTCCCCCGCCCCCCGGGCCGTCCGCCCCCGAAGGTTTCGCCAGCCCCCGGAACATCCCCGGCGCCTCCCATCAAGACGCGGGCAAGCTCCTCGGGGGAGAGCGCGGCGCCGCCGCGCCGGACAAGCTCGGCCCGGATGAGGTCTATCCTCCCCTGCATGACGCGCCTGCGGTAGCTCAGATCCTTCTCCTCACCGGCAAGCTCCCTCAAACGAAGCCGGAGTTCCTCCTCCGAGAGGGCCGTAAGATCCGGCTCCCCCTCCCAATCGTACCGCTGCTGATCCCCACCAAAAGTCTCATCGGCCATCCCGGGAGTATAACCTCCCCTGAACCTCAAGTACAGTCTCACTGTCCGCCACGCGGCATCGTGTGGCCCGCCGGGGTGCCTCACGCCTCGGCGATGAGCCCGCCGACGAGCGAAGAGTACTCGTCGAGCAGGTGTTCCGTCTCCCCGGGGGCATCTGAGCCCGCGCCGCCGGACTCGGCGTAGACGTAGAAGATAGGGTTGTCCGGGTCCGGGAGCATGAGGACCCAGGAGGAGGCGCCCTCGTCGAGGTTGAGCTTGACGCCATCGGTCAGGATGGCCTCCGGGTCGCCCCCGAAGCGCTCGGCGAGGCCGCGCATCACGCGCCCCTTCGCGGCCCACGGGCAATCCAGGCGCCGCCGCCTCACGCCGCCGAAAGCGTCGCCGAAGCCTCGCCTGACGGAGGAGAGAAGCTCTCCCCCCGTGGAGCCCCTGTCGCCGCGCGCGGGGGCGGCGACGAAGGCTTCGAGGGCGCGCACGATGGTTATAAAGCAGTCCGGGGCCGGAAGGAACGACGGGAAGACGTAACGGCCGTCGGCGAGGCCCGCGAGGTCGGCGCCCTCCCGGGCTGCCTTCAGGGCTACGTTGCCGAGGCCGATGCGGCTGCGCTCGACTGAGCCGCCGGCCCTTCGAGAGACGTCCTCGTAGCCGCTGCTCAGGTCGATCGGCAGCACGACCTTCTTGGGTTTCAGGGCGTGGATCAGGCAGGCCAGCATGACGTCCGGGGGGACGAAGGCCCCCGAGTCGTCGACAAACTGGACGTCTTCTCCCGTGGGACCGACGACGGCCCCGAAAGCGGCGCCGACCGTCGGCACGATGCGTCCGACCCTGTCGAGGGCGTCGGTGAGGCTGGTCCTCCTCGTGCCCGTGGTGTAGACGTTCGCGTTCGCGAAGCCCTCGACGATCACGGCGCCGATGCCGAGCCTGGCGAAGACGCGGCCCGCGACGAGGCCCGCGACGCCGCCGGAGAAATCCACGACTACCGAGGCGCCGTTCGTGGAGCGGTGGTCGTGGGCGAGTTCCAGGCGCTCGATGTACTGCTCGACGGCGCGGCCCGGGTAGATCACCTCGCCGACGTCGGCGCCGTGTGCCCTGCGGTACTCCTCGCGGGCGAAGACCTTCTCTACGGAGCGCTGGTCGGCCTCGTTCATCGGGGTGGCGTCGGAGGAGAAGAAAAGGATCTCGACGTCGTCGGGGTCTTCTCCGGTGCGGACGTGGGCCCCGGCCGAGGCCTTGCCCGCAAGGACGTCGTGTCGCACGACGCCGGCGTGGGCGGCCCGGAGGTCGCGGACGTTCACGCCTGTGGCGTTCAGGGCGCTCGACATGGCGCGCTTGGCGACCTGGGCGGGACGGCTGGAGTCGCGCCCGAGCGTCACGATCTCGCCGGGGTCGAGTTCGGTGCCGAAGGAGGAGGCGAGGCGGACGACGAACTCGGGGGTCAGGTCGACGTTGAACTTGCCCTTGACGATGCCGCCCCTGAAGACGGTCCTGAGGCCCATCGTCTCGTAGATGAGGGACTGGGTGACGTTCGCCCCGCTCTCGACGGTCTTGTGGGGGAAGACCTTGACCCCGGGGGCTATGGTTGCGCCCTCCCCCACGATGACGTCGTCGCCGAGGGCGCTCCGCTCCAGGATCCGGGCCCTCCCCTGCACGTAACAGTTGCGCCCGACGAGGGCGTCCACGACCTCGGCCCCCTCCCCGACGTACGTCCCCTCGGCGACGACGCAGCGCTCGACGCTCGCGCCCGCGGCGATGACGACGTTGTCGCCTATGACGGAGTAGGGGCTGACCACTGCCCCCTCGTCGACGCGCACATTCTCGCCGATGACGACGGGGCCCACGAGACCCTCGTCGTCTACCTGCGCGCGCGACCCCACGTAGACGTTGCCCCTGAGCCGCGTCCCCGGGGGCCTCACGCCCTTTATCCTGCCGTCGAGGACGTCGCGCTGTGCCTTCATGTACTGCTCCAGCGTCCCTATGTCCTCCCAGTAGTCCCCGGTGACGTAGCCGTAGAGCGGCCGTCCGGCCGCAAGGAGCTTCGGGAAGAGCTCCTTGGAGAAGTCGTACTCGCCCTCGGCGGGTATCTCGCCGAGCACGGCCGGTTCGAGCAGGTAGATGCCGGTGTTGACGGTGTCGGAGAAGACCTGGCCCCAGGTCGGCTTCTCGAGGAACCTAACGATCCGGCCGTCCTCCCCGGTGATGACCACGCCGAACTCCAGCGGGTTCTCGACGCTCTTTAGGACCATCGTGGCCTCGGCCCCGCGCGCCTCGTGGAAGGCGACGACGGCCCCGAGGTCGCAGTCCGTAAGGGCGTCGCCGCTGATGACCAGGACGCGCCCGCCCGAGAGCTTATCCTCAGCGAGCTTGACGGAGCCCGCGGTCCCCGCGGGCACGTCCTCCACGGAATAGTCCATCGAGACGCCCCACCGGGAGCCGTCGCCGAAGTAGTCCCGTATATCGTCCGGCATAAACTGGAGCGTAACCACGATCTCGCGGATGCCGTGGCGCCCGAGGAGGGAGACTATGTGCTCCATGCAGGGCACGCCCGCAATGGGGATCATGGGCTTCGGCTGGTTGCTGGTCAGCGGCCTGAGACGGGTGCCATGCCCCCCCGCCATGATGACGGCCTTCACGGCCAAGCCCCAGAGTCACCCACGGAGAGGCCAACGACTGCGTCCGGAACCTCCGTGGACCCCGAACGTCCGGGGCCCGATGGCCCCCGGCCCGAGTGGTACATGTCTTCTCCCTACCTTCCCGGACAGCTTGAAACGGGCCGGCGCGGCCCCACCCCGTCCGTCTCCTGCGGCTATCTTACCAGCGCGACCGGGGACGCTTTCGCGCGTGGCCACGCGCCGCTCCGCGCGAAGGAGACGGCGAAGCGGAGGCGGAACCGGAGGCAGGTCGGAGCGGAGCCCTTTAGCGGCTGCTCTTGATGCTCAGGCGGACGCTTACGCCCTTGAGGCCGTAGCGCGCGCGTAGGGAGTTCTCGATGTAGCGGACGTAGGAATCCGGGACGTCCTTGGGGCGGGTCGCGAAGACCGCGAAGCGGGGCGGGGCGGTGCCGGTCTGGGTAGCGAAGCGGATCTTGACGCCCCCGGGCGGCGCCGTCCGGGAGGTGAGCTCGTTTATGAACTCCGCGACCTCGTGGGTCGATATCCTCGTGTTGTAGGCCTTGTGGAGGCTCGCGGCGAGCGGTATGACCCCGTCCACGCCGGCCCCGGAGAGGGCGGAGATGGCCAAAAGCGGCGGTTTCAGGTCCGTCATGCGGTACGCGACGTCGGCCTCGAGCTCGCGGAGCTTGTACTCGTCGACGAGGTCGCTCTTGTTCACGAGCACCCCGCAGCTTCTTCCGGCCTCCTCGATCTGGCGGGCGAGCCTGAGGTCTTCGGCGACGAGGCCCTCGACGGCGTCCACCAGGAGCAGCGAGACGTCCGAGCGCCGGATGGCGCCCTCGGTCTTGAGCGTCGAGTAGTACGGTACGCCCGAGGCCCTGCGCGCGCTCCGGTTTATGCCGGCGGTATCCAGCATGAGGAAGCGGCCGCCCGGTACCGCGCTCCCCTCGGGGGCGGGTATCTCGTGGGCGACGGCATCGGTCGTGGTGCCGGCGACCTCGGAGACGACGGCGCGCTCGGCGCCGAGCAGGCGGTTCAACAGCGTCGACTTGCCGACGTTGGGGCGGCCGACTACTGCTATGCGCGGGTACGGGACCTCCTCCTCGGGCTCGGATTGTGGGAGGAGGCGTACGATCTCGTCCAGGAGGTCGCCCGTCCCCGTGCCGTGCACGGCGCTCACGGCGTGCGGTTCGCCCTCGCCGAGGGCGTAGAAGTCGTAGCGGGCGGTGTCGTCCGCGGGGTTGTCGAGCTTGTTCGCGGCGAGGACGACGGGCTTGCCAGAGCCGCGGAGCTCCTTGGCGATGGCCGCGTCGGCCTCCGTGACCCCGAGCCTCGAATCGGCGAGGTGGAGTATGACGTCGGCCTCCTCGACCGCGACGCGGGCCTGGAGCGTCACGAGCGCCTCCAAGCCCGTCTTCGCCAGCGGCTCCATTCCGCCCGTGTCCACGAGCGAGAACTCACGCCCCGTCCACTCGGCGCGGCTGTAGGAGCGGTCCCGCGTCGTCCCCGGCTCGTCGGCGACCACGGACTGGCGCCTGCCCAGGATCCTGTTGACGAGCGTGCTCTTGCCGACGTTCGGCGCGCCCACTATCGCGACCACCGGCAGACGATTCACGCCGTGCCTCCCTTGCGTTCGGCGCGTCCGGCCTCACCGAGAGCGTAGATCTCGCGCAGTACTCGATCCGCGACCTCGTCGTAGGAGGGCTTGCCCTTCCTCGTGGGATCGACGCTTATCGGCTCACCTATGTAAGCGCGGAGCTTTCCGCCCCGCAGGCGCTCGGAGAAGCTCGGTACCTTGTCCATGAACACGGGGATGATCGGCGCCCCCGAGCGGGCGGCGAGCATGGCGACGCCGCCTTTGGGCGGGTCGTCCGGGTCGTATGCCTTGCGGCGGGTCCCCTCGGGGAAGATGCCCAGGGTCCACCCGTGCTCGAGGAACACGAGGGAGCTTTTCAGCGCATCGCGCCCGCCACCTTTGCGGTCCACGGGGAAAGTGCCTATAAAGTAGAAAAACCTGTCGAACGGCGGGGAGAAGAGCTCCTTCTTGCCCATCCACTGTATGCGCCGGGGGACGGCCATGCATACCAGGACCGGGTCCGCATAACGGCGGTGGTTGGCCGCGAGAACGATTGGCCCCTCACCGGGGACGTTCTCGGCCCCACGCACCTCGAATCCTACAAGGAGGCGCGTGAGCGCGCGAAGTAGTGCCCTGAAGAGCTTGTAGCGCGGGGACATAACCCTCTCGCCGCCGTGCTTTGGAAAAGCTTTCGTGAGGCTCACCCTACCTTCGTCCGCGCGTCCTCGGCGAGGCCCACAACGCGTTCTATGACTTCATCTAAAGAGAGGCCGGTCGTGTCTATGACGACGGCGTCCGGGGCGGGGACGAGGGGCGAGGCCTCGCGCTCGGCGTCGCGGGTGTCGCGGGTGCGCATCGCCTCCCGTATGCGCTCGAGCTCGGACTCGCGGTTGGTCTGGGCGGCGCGGCGGCGCGCCCTCTCGTCCGCCGAGGCGGAGAGGAAGACCTTGAGGCCCGCGTCGGGGAGGACGACGGTCCCGATGTCCCGGCCCTCCATCACGGCGCCGCCGAGGCGGCGCGCCGCCGCCCTCTGGCGCTCCACGAGGACGCGCCGGACCTCAGGGTAGGCAGAGACGCGGGAGGCCTGCGCGGCGACCTCGGGGGTGCGTAAAGACTCGGCGGGCACGCGCTCGCCGTCGACGATAACCCCGGCCTCGTCCAGCTCGACCCGTTCGGCAAGGGCGGCGAGGGCGAGCCCGTCCGCAGGCTCCGCCCCCCCCCCGAGAGAAAGGAAAGCTACAGCCCGGTAGGTCGCGCCGGTGTCGAGGTTGGAGAGGCCCAACCGCTCGGCGACCGCGCGCGCCACGGAACTCTTCCCGCTCCCGGCGGGGCCGTCTATAGCTACAAGGAAAGCTCGCATCGACGGGAGAGTATAACCGATGCCGCGTTGCGAGCCGGGCCGGGCAGACGTTCTAGGGGTTTTGGGTGGGGCCGGGGTGCCCGGAGGACCTGCGCGTCCACCACAGGCCCGCGGCGAGCAGGGGTGGCGCGAGCCACCAGCCGAAGACGACCACGGAGATACAGGCCGCCGCCACGGTCCCGAGAAATCTCAGAGAGGCGTTCCATGCGGCGGAGACGACGCGGGCGGGTTCCAGGGCAGAGCGGGGCTCGACGGGCTTCTCGACCGGTTGTATCGTCAGGGATATACGAGAGGTCGTGGTACGGTCCTTGAGAAACTGGATCCTGCCCTGCACCACCTCGACTTGGCCGCGCAGGTTTGTGAGCTCGCGCTCTATGGAGAGGGCATCGTCCACGCTCGTTGCCTTCTCGTAGAGCCGGAGCAGGCTCTCCTCGGCCGCGAGCAGGTTCCGCTCGCGCGACTCAAGGTCCACGAATTCCTCGGTGACGTCCTCGCCGCCGACGGTGTCGGTCGCCACCTCGCCGAGGCCCCGCAGCTCGTCGAGCGCCCCCTCGAACTCCGGAGACGGGACCGAGAGGACGAGGTCGGCCGAGGCCGTATCGCCGCCGCCGTCGATGCGCGAGCTCGTAACCCGGCCGCCGAAGCGAGCCGCAACCTCCTGCGCCCTCGAAGCATCCCCACGAACGTTCGTGGAGCGTAGTCCAAGCTCCGCCGTCTTGACGATCTTCTCGCCGTCGAAGCCCGGCAGGACCGCCCCGCCCTGTGCCCCTACCCGGGACCCGGCCGGCGAGGCCGAGGAAGAGGCCGCGGCCCCGGCGGTCGCCTTACCTTCGGCGCCGGAGCCGGGCGGCGCTTCGAGGCCTGGCTCCGGGGAGGCCTCGTCGGCGTACCCGGCGGAAGGGCCCGCTGATCGTGCCGAACCCTCCTCGCCCCCACGCCCTCCGCAAGAGGCCACAACGAGCGCGAGGAGTAGCAACAAGAGGCTCTTCGTTGCGAGGCCTGGTACGCATGCGGCGGACTTGGCGCCCGGGGAAGGCCTACCAAGCACACGAACGCGGCAGCCTGGCGCCAACGAGTTGTCCCCGCCCGAGGAGAGGAACCTGTACATTCGTCGTCCTCCTTCCGCGCCGGCCGTAGAGCGCTGCTGCGTGCGGCCTGTTGTCCTCTACCGTGCTTCCCTGTCTAAAGGGGTACAGGTGCCGGGTGGGATCGGTTCCCTTCCGGCTTCTCGTCTAGCGAACCGTCCCGGCGATCCGGAGGGCCTCCTCCTTCGTGACGCCGGCGCGCATGAGCAGCGTTGTCCCACCTCTCTCCCACACAACGGCGCCGCCGGCCAGTTCCTCTGCGTCTCCGGGCTGCGGGCGCAAGGACCGCCCGTCCGGGATCCAGAATCCACGGGATCCCCCGACGTCTACCCCCTGGGCCGTGCCGTATGAGCCGGCTGTCGCGGGGTAGACGGAAGCCGCATCTCCGGGGACCTCGACGAGGATCAACCCCGCGTCCGTGTTGCCGAGAGGCGGGAGGGCGGGACCAGGGCCGAAGACCACCGCGACGCCGTCCCGAGCTTCCGGGCCGATCGCGTAGATGGCGTGCGGCTCGCCACGGAGCTCCGGTGCCTCGGGCAGGAGAAGACCTCCCAATGTCGTCTCGGCCTCCGACGCCTGTATCCTCGCGCCAAGCCCCAGCGCAGTTCCCGGCGGGGGCAGCGTCGAGGCTCCCGAGCCCGCTCCGGCCTGGGCTCCGTCTTCGTCGGGTCTCCGGGTATCGGTTGGTGACGGGGGTAGCTGCGGGCCGTACTCCGCCTCGCGGGCCGCGCCGGCTCCACCAGCTCCGCCAGCGGCACCTCCCGCCTCGTCGGAGGCTCCGGAGAGGACGAGATCGGAGATGGTGGCGCGCACCGCGGGCGAGAGGACGCTCAGGGAGAGCAGTACGGTCGCAGCAGCCGCGGCCGACCACCCGGGTCTGGCGAGCATCGGGAGCAAGCGGCGCGCACGGGGATGCTCCGTAGCCCTGGCGCCCAGCCTGCGGCTGACCGCTCGGGAGACGTCCGGAGCCGGGGGGTAGTCGATGCGGGAGCCCAGGTCCCGGAGTTCGCTCTCCAGCTCGTCGTGGTCTCTATCCGGCATCTTCCTCCTTCCTCATGGCCTGTCTGAGACGTCCGAGTGCCCGCGAGAGCCGCGACTTGACCGTGCCGCGGGCGCAGCCGAGAACCTCGGCGGTCTCCGCCTCAGACAGGTCCAGGAAGTAGCGGTAGCCGATCACGGCCCGGTCGTCCTCGCGCAGCCCCTCGATGGCCCCCAGAAGTTCGGCCCGCCGCTCGGCGGCTACGACCGCCGCCTCCGGGGAGGGTGATGCATCGGACCGCGGTGCCTCCTCTGCGGCTCTCAGGAGAAGACCGGTCCTGCGGCTCGCGGCCTTGCGCCTGTTCCTCGCCTCGTTGGAGACTATCGTAAGGATCCAGGGCCCGAACGGAGATCCCGCCCTGAATTTCGCCAGCGCGCGGTACGCGCTCACGAACCCTTCCTGCAACGCATCCTCCGCCTCGACGGGATCACGGAGGATCAGGTAAGCCGCACGGAACGCGATCCGCTGATGCGCGCGCACGAGATCCTCGTACGCCGCGATGTCGCCCCCCTTCGCCCGCTCGATTAGCTTCGAGTCCTCCGATGCGGCGTCCAGCCCTCCCCCTCTCCGGCCCCTCCGACTCAAGGTACAACCCCATGGGCCCGGAGGTTCCCGAGACTACGAAACTACGCCTGTCGCTCCGGCTGCCGGGGCATCGAAGCCGCCACCAGCCCATGCTCGAAGACGTTGTCCGACGGAGCTTCGGTCACCACCCCAGACCGCGTCGCCGAACGAAGCACGAACGAGGAAGTCACGACGCTCCCCTCGCACCCGGTGTTCACGGGGACCGCGTCGTACAGACCGGCGCCTTACGTCAGGAGATCGCAAAAGTCGGACCGGCCCCTGCAGCCTCCCTTCTCATTTCTTATGAGAACCGGGAGATCGCGCCCGGGTTACCTCAACCCGTCGAGCTTCCGGAAGTAATCCGGGAACGTCTTGGTTACGCAGGCGGGATCCTGGATGCGTATCCCGGACGCAACCAGCCCCGTAACCGCGAAACCCATCGCCATCCGGTGGTCATCGTATGTGTGGACCGAAGCAGGCGACAATCGTTGAGGTATTATGCGGATACCGTCCTGGTATTCGTGTACTTTTGCGCCGAGGCGGGAGAGTTCGGCGGCGGTTGCGGCGATGCGGTCGGTCTCCTGGTGGCGGGTGTGTTCGACGTTTCGGATGGTGGTCGGGCCTTCGGCGAAGGGGGCGATGGCGGCTAGCGTGATCATGGTGTCGGAGTACGCGTTCATGTCTACTTCGACGCCCTTGAGGCGGCGCGGGCCCCGGACTTCGACGCTGTCTTCAGCGATGTCGACCTCGCAGCCCATCTTTTGGAGGACTTCGGCGAAGCGCAGGTCGCCCTGGGGCGAGGAGGCGCCGAGGCCGGGGATGGTGACGCGCCCTCCCGTGACGGCGGCGGCGGCCATGAAGTATGAGGCTCCGGAGGCGTCCGGCTCTACGGGGTAGTCCCGGGCCGCGTAGGTCGAGGGTTTAATCTCGAACCGGCCGGTCCGTTCGTAGACGTGGACGCCGAAGGCCCGCATCACGCCCGTGGTGATGCCGACGTACGGTTTGGAGACGAGTTCGCCCTCTACCTCCAGGGTGACGCTGTTCTTTGCGCAGGGGGCGGCCATCAGGAGGCCGCTCAAAAACTGGCTGCTCTTGCTGCCCTCGACCGTCGCGGCGCCCCCGCGGATGCCCCCGCCCCCGACCACGAGGGGAAAGCGGCCCTCCTCGCCGGCGTAGCGGACGTCCGCCCCGAGGACGCGCATCGCGTCTACCAGATCACCTACCGGACGCTCGCGCATGCGGGGGACTCCGTCAAGGCGATACGGGCCCGGGCCGAGGGCGAGCGCCGGGGGGAGGAAGCGTGCCACCGTGCCCGCGTTGCCCACGAAGACGTCGACGTCGCCGTTCGGGATGCGGCCACCGAGGCCCTTGATCTCGACCTCCCCCCCCTCGCGGTCGGCGCGGACCTCGAAGCCGAGCCGCACCAGGGCGTCCATGAGCCAGTACGAATCGTCGCTGAACAGGGGGTTCAGGATCCTGGACCTCCCCTCGGCGAGCGCCGCCACCACGAGAGCGCGGTTGGTCACGCTCTTGGAGCCCGGCACCCTCACGGTCGCGTCTACGGGGCGTCCCAGAGGCTTTATCTCGATCTCGGCGGGGAACTCGCCCCTCACGTCCTCGACCGTGAAGTCCACCCCCGGCACCCCGGCAACAGGCCTCGTCCGCCCCCCGCTCATCCTCCGCCCCCCAAACCCCGCAACTCGTCGCGCGTCAACGCCCTGTACCGCCCCTCCCGCAGACGGCCAAGCTCCACGGGACCGACCCTCACCCGCTTCAGCCGCATCAAACGGAGCCCGACCGCCTCGCAAGCACGACGTATTATGCGGTTACGGCCCTCGTGGATGGTCATGTTCAGGGACGCGTGGCCGGGGGCGTGGCGCGGGGCCGCGAGCTTCGGCGGGAGCATCTTGCCGTCGTCAAGTTGGGGGCCTTCGGCGAGGGCCTCGAGGGAGCTTTCGGGGAAGGGGGTTCTTATGGTCAGCTCGTATTCCTTTTCTATCCCGGAGGAGGGGTGGGTTATGTGGTGGGCGAGGGCGCCGTCGTTCGTGAGGAGGAGGAGCCCGGTGGTGCCCGCGTCGAGGCGGCCGACGGGGACGAGGCCGGGGACGTCCTGCGGCATGAGCGAGACCACCGTGGGGCGGCCGCGGTCGTCGTGGAGGGTGGTTAGGTATCCGGCGGGCTTGTTCAGGGCGAGGTAGGCGTGGGTGCTAGGGAGCTCGACCGGCGCGCCGTCGAGGAGGACCCGGTCGGTCTCGGGCTCGACCCCCTCGCCGAGGGTGGCGGTCCTGCCGTTAACCTCGACGCGTCCGCTCGTGATGAGGGACTCCGCCTTGCGGCGGGACGGGGCGGCGCCGCTTCTGGCGAGGAAGGCCTGGAGGCGCAAGGGGTCAGGTCCCCGCCGGGGAGGCGTCCGGCTTCGCCCCGGAGACGCGCTCGCGGACGCGCGAGATCTCGGCCTCGTCCACGAGGGAGTCGAGGGCTGGGAAGTCGTCCGCGTCTTTGGCGCCCGCGGCGGCGAGGAAGTCACCCGTGACGGCGAGGAGGGCGGGGGAGCCGGGGAGAGCCTCGTCGTGACCCTTCTCGACGATGAGGTTCCGTTCGATCAGGTTCCGGACCACCGCGTCGGAGTTTACGCCGCGCGCGGCGGAGACGGCGGCGCGCGTCAGGGGCCCGAGGTACAGGACGCAGGCGAGCACCTCGTGGGCGGCGCCGGAGAGCGGGGCCGGACGCGCCTCCCGGCGGAAGCGCTCGACCGCCGCAGCGCAGGCCGGGTTCGTCGCGAGGCCGTACCCCCCGGCCGCCTCGCGCAGCACGATCCCGGAGGACCCCGGCGAGTAGCGGAGACGGAGGTTTTCGAGGGCCGCGAGGGCGTCTTCCTCCTGTAGTCCCGTGGCGGCCAGAAGGTCGGGCAGGACCACGGGCCCGGGGCTCGACAGGAGGACGGCCTCGATCAGGTGCTCGGGGGCCGCGTTCTGTGGGGAAGCCGCTTCGCTCATCCTGCGGGCCTCAGGGTCAGGGGGCCGAAGGGTTCGGGCTGGACGAGGGTTATGCTGCCCTCGGAGGCGAGGCTTAAAGCGGCGGCGAACGTCACGGCGCGGCGGAGGCGGTCCATATCTCGCGTCAGACCCTCGAACGAGACCGGCTCGCCCGCGACGAGTGACCGGCGCAGCATCGCTACAAGCTCGCCGACGGTCACCGTGATCGGTCCGAGATGACGAGTCTCGGGCTCGACCGTCCGGGAGAACGCCCGGCGGGCCGCTGCCGAGACCTTCTCGGGCTTTATCCGCAGTTGTCCGGGCTTCGGCGGGGGCGCGTGCCCGGACGGGTAAAACCCGGCGTTGCGCCGGAGGCGCTCGCCGATGGCGTCGGCGGCGCGGCGGAGCTTGAGGTAGGTGACGAGGCGCTCCTCCAGCTCCTCCGGGGAGATCGCCTCATCGGCCTCGTCTTCACCGGCCTCGGAGCCCGCGGGGACCAGGGATCGGCCCTTCAGGAGGACGAGGGAGGTCGCGGAGTCTACAAAGTCCGTGTCGCGCTCCAGGGCCCCGGGGGAGCCCTCGGCGAGGCCCTCCGAGACGCGGTAGAGGTTCACGATCTCGGCGAGGGGGACCTCGAAGATCTCCAGCTCCTCCCGCAGGATAAGGGCGAGCAGGCCCTCGTAGGGGCCGGAGTAGACGTCGAGCTCGACGGTGAAGGCGCTCAAGGAAGCCGCCCCGCCGGTGGCCCGAACCACCTCACCGCTCACCGGGCCTCCGCGTGGAGGGGTAGGACCGAGCTCAGCGGGTGGTGTTCGGCCGCGTGCTCGCGGGCAAGGGTAGGGCTGACGAGGCGGCCCTCGACCACCGAAGCGCCGCGCGCGAGGCCGGGGTCGGCGTTCAGGGCGTCGACGAGGCCGTGTCCCGCGACGCGCCGGACGTGCGGGACGAGGGCGTTGGAGAGGGCGTGGGCGGAGGTCACGGGGACGGCGGCGGGGACGTTCTTCACGCAGTAGTGGGTCACGCCCTCGTCGACGAAGGTAGGATCTTCCAGGGTGGTCGGGCGCGAGGTCTCCACGCAGCCGCCCTGGTCCACGTCGACGTCAACGATCACGCTGCCGTCCCTCATCGCGCGGACGGTCTCGCGGTCGACGAGGTGCGGGGTCCTGGAATCGACGACGAGCACCGCCCCGATGAGGAGGTCGGCCTCGGGGACGACCTCGCGAATCCCCATGCTGCTCGCGGCGAGCGTCTTGACGCCCCCGAGGCGCATCGCTTCCAGGCGCCGCAGGCGCCCCAGGTCCCGGTCGATCACCGTCACGTCGGCGCCGAGGCCGCTGGCCACGCACGCGGCCCCCGAGCCCACGATGCCGGCCCCGAGCACGACGACGCGCCCCGGACGCACCCCGGAGGCGCCCCCGAGCAGGATGCCCCGGCCGCCGGAGGGGCGCTGGAGGAGGTGAGCCCCGATCTGGGGGGCTATGCGGCCGGCGATCTCGCTCATCGGCGCCAGCACGGGCAGCCCTCCCCTGCCGTCGCCGATTGCCTCCATCGAGAACGCGGCGCACCGCGAGGCGACGAGGGCCTCCAGGAGGCGCGCGTCGACCGCCAGGGAGAGGAAGGCGAAGAGGACGAGCCCCTCCCTCAGGTACCCGTACTCCTCCGGCAGGGGCCCGAAGACCTTTGCGACGATCTCCGAGTCGTGCCACGCCACCTCCGCCCCGGCGACGACCCGCGCCCCCGCGGCCCGGTACTCCTCATCGGAGACGGCCGCCCCCTCCCCGGCCCCGGCCTCGACGTGGACCCTGTGCCCGGCCCTGACGAGCTCGTGGACGGCGTGGGGCATCAGGGCGACCCTGCCCTCCCCGGACGTCAGCTCCCGCACCACCCCGATCCTCATGCTCCACCCCCGAGGGCGAGCGCGACGGCGGCGGCTGCGGCGTCGAAGAAGACCGGATCGTCTTTGTAGGTGCGTCCCATGCTTGTGAAGGTTACTCCGTGTCGCCCCTCTAATCCAGCGGCACCGTAAGGGACGCGCTCGTACGAGTGGCGCGGGGGCAACCCCTGCGGGATTCCACCGGGTAGCCCGTCTACCCCTTCGGGCAGCGCCACGCGAAGTCCCGCGAGCGCTGCCCGGAGGACTGCGAAGGTGTGGTGTGAGACGCCCCTGTGGCATGCCCTCGGGTCGGCGCCGGAGAGCCGGGGGGCGAGGACCGGGGAGGCACCGAGAGAGGAGGCGGCGTTGAGCGCGACGGCGGCGGCCATCCCGCCGTGGCCGTGGGGGGTCGCCGTCCCAACCACGCCGGGCCCGATCCCGCAGATCACGAGCTCCGCCTCGACGTCCGGCCCGGCGGCGGCCAGGAGCCCCGAGTAGACGTTCGGCGCCTCGACATCCCCCCCGTAACACGGCCCACAGGAGACGACCGCGTGCAGCAGGCCACGCTCCGAGAGGTCGCCGACGACCCCCGAGAACTCTACCGGCAGCGCGCCGCCCTCCTGCCAGACGAACGCTACCCTCGCCCCCGGCCTGAGCTCGGCGGCGGCGCAGCAGGCGGGCGCGAGGTGGGAATGGAGCGGCAGGACCACTACCGGCACCCCGACGAGGTCTTCCTTCTCAAGTGGCGGAGGGGCCGGAAACTGGAGCGGGGTGTACGGCAGCTTCACGAAGTGGCCCTCGTTGGTTGGTGTCGACCCGCCGAGCGCCCCCGGCACGACGAAGGCGACACCGCCCGTGCCGAGCCCCATCTCCGGGCCGAGGAGGTTGACGACGACCTCATCCCCGGCCTCGTGGCCCGAACCGGGAGCACGGAGCGCGGGGAGGTCGTGGCCGCGCAGGGGGCCCTCCAGGAGCTCCACCCGGAGGTAGCGCCCGCCCGCCTCCGTGACGCGAGCCCGGCGCAGGATCAGGGGTAGACGGGCTGCCACGCGGGATGCTCCCGGAGGATTCGTTCGATCCGGCGCTCGTCCCCCGAGGCTCCCAAGCAGACCACGGCCCCGTCGGGCGCGGGAACCGGCGAGGGGCCGAAGCTTACCCCGAGACCCGACGCCAAGAGGTGACGGGCGAGCTCCCCGACGGCGGCGGCGGCGGGCACCAGTGGGTCGGCGATACGCAAAACCCGCACCTCGAAGATTGCCCCGACGAGGGCGGCGTGGGCCGAGAGGGCGCGCAGGAGATCGTCCACGGACGCGGCCAGGTCTTCCGAGCGAGTCGCGCGTACCTCGCAGGTGAGCTTCAGCTCCTCACCGCTCCTTCGTCTGCGCAGCGCGTGGTAGCTCGCGTTCGGGCACGGGTCCGGCAGCACCGGACGGGGCGGCGGTTCGCCGGGGGGTCCGGAGAACGTCGCGCGAACGGATACGGCGCCCGCGGAGACCGTGCAGATTCTGCCGGCCCTCTCCCCGGTGAGGAGGGCCACGGAGGTCGCGGGGCGTTGCGGGCGCCGGAGGAGATCCTCGCGGCACGCGGCCCTCAGCGGGCCGCCCTCTCCCCGGTCGGGGCCGTCTCCTGCGGGGCCACGCCGTTCGATTCCCCGGCGGCGTCCGTTTCGCGGTGGAGGTCGCGGCAGGCCGCGACGAAGCCGTGGAAGAGCGGGTGGGGGCGCAGGGGCCTGCTCTTGAACTCGGGGTGGAACTGGCAGCCGATGTAGAACGGGTGGTCCCTGACCTCGGCGATCTCCACGAGCCGGTCGTCCGGGGAGGTGCCGCTGAAGGCCATGCCGGCCCCGGAGAGGGCGTCGCGGTAGCCGTTGTTGACCTCGTAGCGGTGGCGGTGGCGCTCGGAGACGACCTCTCCGCCCTCGATACCGAGCTCCTCGCCGTAGACGCGGGCGGCCAGGGTACCGGGGATTATCTTGCACGGGTAGCGCCCGAGGCGCATCGTCCCGCCCATCTGCACGCCGACCTGATCCGGCATGATGTCTATGACCTTGTGCGGGCTCTCCGGGTCGAACTCGGAGGAGCTGGCCCTCTCCAGGCCGGCGACGTTGCGGGCGAACTCGACCACCGCGATCTGCATCCCGAGGCACAGCCCGAGGTACGGGGTGCCCGACTCCCTCGCGTACCTCGCGGCCTGGATCTTCCCTTCCGTCCCCCGGTCGCCGAAGCCCGGCAGGACGAGGACGCCGTCCGCTTCCACGAGCCTGGCCTTCGTCGCCGCGGGGTCCGTAAGAGCCTCGGAGTCTACCCAGTCGATCTCGACCTTCACGCCGTGCGCTCCGCCCGCGTGGCCGAGCGCCTCCACGACCGAGAGGTACGCATCCTGAAGCTTTACGTACTTGCCGACGATCGCGACCCGCACCGGGTCCTCGGCCGAGATCATGCGCTCGACGAGGCTGCGCCACTCGGCGAGGTCCGGCGGCGCCGCGTCCAGGCCGAGCTTCTCGAGGACGAGGTCGTCTAGCCCCCCCTCGTGCAGCGTCAACGGGATGGAGTAGAGCGTCGGCGCGTTCTCGGCAGGGATTACGGCTTCGAGCTCCGTGTCAGAGAAGAGCGAGATCTTCTTGCGTATATCCTCGCTTATGGGTCGGTCCGCGCGGCACACGATGATGTCCGGGCTGATGCCGATCTCGCGAAGCGTCTGCACGGAGTGCTGGGTCGGCTTGCTCTTCAGCTCCCGCGCAGCCTCTATATACGGCACGTACGAGACGTGAACGTACAGGACGTTCTTGCGTCCGACATCGTTCCGAAACTGCCGGATGGCCTCCAGAAACGGCAGGCTCTCGATGTCTCCGACCGTCCCGCCGATCTCCGTGATAACTACGTCGTTCTCCGCCCCGAGGCGGCCTATCCTGTTCTTGATCTCGTTCGTGATGTGCGGGATGACCTGCACGGTCGCCCCGAGATAGTCCCCGCGTCTCTCCCTCTGGATAACCTCCCAGTAAACGCTCCCCGTCGTGACGTTCGAGAGCTTGCCGAGGTTCTCGTCGAGGAAGCGCTCGTAGTGGCCGAGGTCGAGGTCGGTCTCGGCCCCGTCCTCCGTGACGAACACCTCACCGTGCTGGTAAGGGTTCATCGTCCCGGGGTCCACGTTTATGTAAGGGTCGAACTTCTGAAGCACCACCCTGTACCCGCGGGCCTTGAGCAGCATCCCGAGCGCCGCGGCGGTAGTGCCCTTGCCGATGGACGAGACCACGCCCCCCGTCACGAAGATGTATTTCGTACCCCTAGAAGACGGCTCCGTCATCCCTAACCACGCCCCCATGAATCGAACTTGCGCAAAAGACTTACCCTCTCTATAACCCTCGATATACTCGAAACCTCGGCCAGAACGGTCAGCCCGAGTATAACCGCGAGGTAGAACCACCACGCTGGCCCGGGCCCGCCGACCACGATGACGTGCCCCAGCACAGCACCCAGGACGGCCGCCCCCGCGTCCCCGAGCATGATACGCCCCCTCACGTCGAAAGCAAACAGCGCGAGAACTCCCCCTACGATCGGCAACGCCGGGAGCACCGCCGCCCAGGATGGTACGAACGGCAACGCGAGCAGAATGAGCAACCCGACAAACTTGATCGCGCGCCCCGGCCGCACGTCGAACAGGTTCGCA
>CADCVI010000239.1 GCA_902806105.1 uncultured Rubrobacteraceae bacterium | reverse complement strand
GGGGGGCGCCTGCAAGGGCTGTCCGCTCTCCCAACTGGACTTCTCCTACGCCATAGAGAGCCTGATCCGGCGCGACGTGCCCGAGGTGCGCGAGATAGTCGCCGTTTAGGTCCGAGGTTCTAAGGTTTTGAGGTATTAAGGCATGAGGTGCGAGCAAGGACGCACGGACCGTCTCCCAACGAGTTCGCGTCTGGGTGCGTCCAGCGTCTCCGGGAAACGCCTCGAGACCTTAGAGCCTCAAAACCTTAGAACCTATTGCTGTTCTTGCCGCGAGGCGCGCAGGGCCTCCGGCGGGAGTGCTTCGCGGGCTTCGGCGAGGGCGTCGATGGCCCTCTTGCGGGCGCGGCGGAGCTTGAGGCGTTCGATCAGGGGGGCGTTCGGGAGGGCCTCGTTGACGAGGTGGGTCAGCGTGATCATGTCGTTGGTGCAGGCGCGGTAGCCCAGGGTGCACATCTCGATGCGCGTCTCGTCGGTGGGGAGCTCGGTGAGTGAGCGCCGGATCTCGCCGGCCCGTTCGACGATGGAGCGGGAGAGGGTCTCGGGGGACTCGGCCCGGCGGCGGGGCCTGAAACCGACGATCGCCTCGGGCGAGAGGCGGCGCAGGCGGTGGGCCGGGCTCTCTAGCTCGCGCCGCACGACGAGCGCTATGCCGATCGTCAGCGGCACGAGGGGGACGAGGACCCAGACCGGGAAATCCTGCACGACAAGCGTGAGCAGCAGGAGGCCGACGACCTCCACGACCAAGACCAGCGCCACCCCGAGCTTGAACATACCCCGCGACACCCTTCCGCCACCGTCGCTGCGAAGAACCCTAGTCTAGTTTTCTCGCGGCGGTTTGGCAAGAACCTTTACATGAACCCCCTCGTCCGACGATATAATCCGTCCCATGCAGAGCGCCAAAGCCCCGGAGTTCAGCCTGGACCGGCCCCTCGCGAGCGCCCTCGCGACGATCCGGGCGGTGCTCTTCTCGCCGAGAACCTTCTACGCGAACTTTCGGGCCGATGGTCCCCTGAAGGGGCCGGTCGTGTTCGCGCTGCTCGTCGGGACGGTCACCGGCGGACTCGGGGCCGTCGTGGCCCTGGTCTCGAACGTGCTGACCGGGGGGGTGGGCGCGGACGACCTCAGGGCGGCGGTCGTGGAGGGGCTCCTGTTCGCGGTGCTCTCGCCGGTCGGCGTCGCGGTGGCGGCGGCGGTGTACCTGCTCTCGATCAGAACGTTCGTCGGCAAGGTCGCCGACTTCCCGCAGGCCTACCGCATCACGGCCTACGCCTACGCCGCCTTCGTGTTCGCCTGGGTTCCCGTGCTCGGCTCCATCGCCATCTCCTATGCCCTCCTGGTCCTGATGGGCATAGCCATCAAAGAGGTCTACGAGGCCTCTTTCCTGACGGCCGTCATCGCGGCGCTCGTCGGGTTCATCCCGGTCGGCTCCGCGCTCGTCTGGATCACCGCCGTGGCCCTGACTTCCTGACGAGCGCCGCGTACTCCCGAAGGTCCCGCTCCGCCCGCCGCCGCAGCCGCTCCGGCACGCCTTCCGGCCCCCTCCCGTAGCGCTCGGCCAGCAGCCTGTTGGAGATCTCCAGGTAAGCCCGCCGCGTGGAGAGCTCCTCCGGCACGGTCATCTCCCTCGGAAAGACGCGGTACGTGACGTCCTCCCGCAGGCCCAGCGCCGGCTGCCGCACGCCGCGCTCCGCTCTAGAGGAGATCTTGAACTCCCACCGCCTCCTGAGCGCCCGCAACCCATTCGTGTCCGGCAGCACGTCCAGCGGCCCCACCTCGAACGCGTCTTCCGGCGTAAACCCGAACGAGTCTTCGAAGAGCCGCGCCGACTTCCCCGCGCCCCGTCCCAACAGGTACTCGTACTCGCTCCTGAGCAACACGAGCTGCGCGTCGTAGTACGCGCCGAGCCCGTCCCGCGCCGGACGCGAGGCATCCAGCCCCCTCCTCGCCAGCAACCCCCGCAACACGCCGACCCGCCTGCGTAGCCGCAGCCGTCCCCGCAAGAACGTCCCGCCGCCGCAGACCAGGCCCGCCACCACCGGGATCACGGGCGCCAGAGGCCCCGCCCACGTCGTCCCGAAGGCCGGCGCAGAGAGCAGCACCAGCGCGCCCGCGGCGCAGACCACCGTGAGCCCGAGCTTCCAGGCCCGCCGCCCGCCGCCCCCGGCCTCCGCGTACGCCCGCCCGAGCTCGTACCACAGGGCCAGGGTCTCCTCGTCGAAGCCAGCGGATGTGCGTTCATCCTGCACGCGTTCTATTCTACCCACCATGACCGACCGAACCTCAGGCCCCGCCCGTCTAGTCACCAACGTCCTCAACCCGTTCGTCCTCTTCACCGCGCTCTACGCCCTAGTGGCCCTCTCCAGGGCGCCGGCCGGGGACGCTGTCGTGTACGTAGCGCTGGATCTTCTGGCGGCGGCCGTCGTGGTCGGGTACGTGCTGCTCATGCGGCGGCGCAAGCGGGTGGGGGACTTCTGGATCTCGGCCCGCGCCGAACGCTTCGTCCCAGCCCTAGTCCTGCTCACCGCGTTCGTGGCACTGCTTCTCGCCTTGGCCCTCCTCGACGCTCCGCGGGACCTCTACGGGCTGACGCTCTCTATGGGCCTCGCCAGCGCCGCCGTCGCCGCCATGACCCTCCTCTGGAAGGCCAGCGCCCACTGCGCCGTCGCCGGCCACGCCGCCGTCGCGGGGCTCCTCCTGCTCGGCCCTTTGGGGCTGGTCTTTCTCCTCGCGCTCCCGCTCGTCGTCTGGTCCCGCGTCACGCTCACCGCGCATACCCTGTCGCAGACGCTTGTAGGGACGGCGGTAGGTGGGATCTTGGCGTTCGTATTCCTCAGCTAGGAACACGCGTTCGCCGGACACGAAAAAGCCCGTTCTCGGGCGGACTTTCAATTGCGACCCCACCGGGATTTGATCCTGGATTTTCGCTATGAAAGGGCTGCGCAATTACCAAGGTGTCTCGCACGGTGGCGACGATCTACTACAGCAAAACGGTGCCAGCTCTCGTCGATGCGGGCGCCTGAGAGCCTGTAGCCCAGGGGATAGGCACATGCTCATATGGTTTGGTAGGTTCCCGGGAGCGTGCTAGGTTCCTGGTTTAAAGTCGATCTCCCTATAGACGGCGATGGGCGACACGGCCACTTCCGGGTACGCTACGGAGCCGAAGAGTTCCTGGAACACGTTGAGCATTCCCATCGCTTTTCCCATCTGGCTCGACACGGAGCCGCCGTCAACCGCTTCCAACCGCTCCATGAGGGCCTCTTCCTCGGAGTCCTCGGGGTCGGGAACCCGGGCGATGTCTGCCAACATGACCCACTCGCCCTCGGGCGCGGAGCTGTACTTGTAGATCAGGTCTCGTATGTCCTCGCGCAGGTGTTCTCTGGCGAGTGGGCCGATGAATTCGCAGCCTTGGGGGTTGGTAATCTTCACGCGGATCGAGTCTTTGAAGAAGGAGTCGATCACCGTGGTCATCTCCTTCATGGTCTTGCCCATGCCGGGCTGCTTTCCTGTTCTTGTCGAGAAAATTTTGTCCACCTTGTCGAAGTTGGCCGAAATCTTCTCAAGCGTCCTGTAGTCCGAGATGCGTGCGCTGCCCCTCACCAGCACGAAGCCGGTCTCGGGCACGTCGTCCCTGTCCAAACCGTCGTCTTCCAAGAGGAGCCTTTCGTCCTCTAGCGAGCGCCTCGCCGCCTCGAAGGCGTAGTCGTGGAGTACCTTGCTTTCGCTAAAGCTCGTGCCCCTGCTGTGTTCGACGGAGCCGGAGGCGCTGACGGGTAGCAGCATAGCCAGGAGGTTCACGGCCATCTGCATCTTCCCCGAGGTCTGTTCCATCTTCCCCTCCATCACCTCGTTCAACAAGCCCTGTTGCAGTTGGGCGAGGATTGACTGGACGCGGTTGATATCGAGGTAAACAAAGTCCCGGAACACGCTGCTTCCTCCTATCCACTGAGTAGTATGGAGTATGCCTTCTGTCTAACCTCCGAGATCAAGGGGTGTGATGAGGCCAGCCTCACGGTTTCCGGGACCGTGTGTCACGGGTTCTCAGGTTGCTGCTCTTCCTTTCTGCTATCTAGCTCGTTGGCAGCTTCGCTTATGATCTTGATAAGCTCCTCGTCGCTCATCTCGGAGACGTCGCCGGGGGCCCCTTGGGAGCCGCCTCCCGGTTGTACCGGCTGCTCTTCCGGTATCTCGGCCCCCACTCG
>CADCVI010000238.1 GCA_902806105.1 uncultured Rubrobacteraceae bacterium | reverse complement strand
ACCGCTTCTCGACGTACGCGACGTGGTGGATCCGGCAGGCCGTAACCCGCGCCGTCGCCGACAGCGCCCGCACGGTCCGCCTCCCGGCCCACGTAGTCGACGCCCTCTACCGCCTGCGCCGCGCGGAGAACTCCCTCAGCCTCGAGCTTGGCCGCGACGCCACCGAGGAGGAGCTCGCCGACAGGCTCGACGTGAAGCCCCAGGAGGCCCGCCGCCTGCGCGAGGTCGGCCAGCCCATCTCCTCCATCCACGCGAAGATGGGTTCGGAGGACGGCTCCGAGATGGGTGAGCTGCTCCCGGACGAGCGGAGCGGCGAGGACTACGCTCGCGTCGAGGTCGGCCAGTGGGAGATGGCGCTCGTCGAGGCGGTCCGGTCGCTGCCCGAGCGCGAGGCCAAGGTCATCCAGATGCGCCACGGGCTCGACGGCAGCCAGACCCGCACCCTGCGCGAGGTCTCAGAGGCCCTCGGCATAAGCCAGGAGCGGGCCCGCCAGGTCGAGATGAAGGCGCTGCGCACCATCCGCACCGGCCGCTACGCCGGCACTTTGCGCCGCGCCCTCTCCGAGGCCGTCTGATCTCCGGCCAGCAATAGACCCGGCAGAACATCGGCGTAAAGCCGCCCGAGAGGTTAGGATCGCGGCCCGGGGACGGTTTCGGGTGGACGTGCCCTTCCCGCGAACCAGTCGAGGGTCATCTTCAGGCCGGCCCTGGCCGGGAGGCGCGGCTCCCAGCCGAGCACCTTGCGGGCGCGCGTTATATCCGGGCAGCGCTGCCTGGGGTCGTCCTCGGGCAGCGGCTCGAAGGCCAGCCCGCCGGCGCTGCCGGAGAGGCTCAGGATCATCTCGGCCACCTCGCGCACGGTGTACTCGACGGGGTTGCCGATGTTGACGGGCCGACTCTCTCCAGAGCGCATCAGGCGGAGTAGGCCCTCGATCAGGTCGTCTACGTACTGCACGCTCCTGGTCTGGGTCCCGTCGCCGTAGATGGTTATGGGTCTCTTGGCCAGCGCCTGAGAGATGAAGTTCGGGATCATACGCCCGTCGTCCGGACGCATCCGCGGCCCGTAGGTGTTGAAGATGCGCACTATCCTCGTGTCCACCCCGTGGTGGCGACGGTAGGCCATGGTTATCGACTCGGCGTAGCGCTTGGCCTCGTCATAGACGCCGCGGATGCCTATAGGGTTGACGTTGCCCCAGTACTCCTCGGGCTGTGGGTGGACGAGCGGGTCACCGTAAACCTCGGAGGTCGAGGCAAGCATGATGCGTGCCCCTTTCGCCAGCGCGAGGCCCAGGGAGTTGTACGTTCCAAGGGCCCCGACCTTGAGGATGGGGATCGGTATCCGCTCGAAGTCCGCCGGGCTCGCGGGCGAGGCGAGGTGGTAGACCTCGTCTAGGCCCCCGGGCAGGTCTATGTGCGTCGTGACGTCGTGGTGGACGTACTCGAAGTCGGGGGAGTCGAGCAGGCGGGCGACGTTCTCCAGGTTACCGGTGCGGAGGTTGTCCATGCAGACCACGCGATAGCCTTCGGCGAGCAACCGTTCGCACAGGTGACTCCCAATAAAGCCTGCACCGCCGGTAACGAGGGCGCGGAGATTGTCTCTAGCCACGGCCGAAGCCCCTGTAGAGCAGGCCGGCCCCGCGGGCGGCGGTAGGGTCGTGGGCGTTGCGCCCGTCCACGAGCAGCTTCGGCTCCTGCATGAGCGAGGCCGCGCGCCTGAGGTCGAGGTCCCGTATCTCCTCCCACTCCGTGACGACGACCGCCGCGTGGGCGCCGTCGAGGGCCTCGTAGGGGTCGAAGACGACGTTGAGGGCGGGGACCAGACGGGCCGCCCTCTTGCCGGCCACGGGGTCGAAGCCTGTGACGCGGGCGCCGCGGGCTTCGAGGGCGCGGGCTATCTCCAGGGATGGCGCCTCTCGCAGGTCGTCGGTGTTCGGCTTGAAGGCGAGACCCAGGAGGGCCACGCGCTTGCCCTTGAGGGTGCGCAGGTCGCGCTGGAGCTTGGAGATCACGCTACGGCGCTGCCGCTCGTTCACGGCGACGGTGGCGTCGAGCATCAGCGGCTCGTGGTCGTACTCCAGGGCGATAGAGCGCAGCGCGGCGACGTCCTTGGGGAAGCAGGAGCCGCCCCATCCGATCCCGGCCTCAAGGAAGCGGGGCCCGATGCGCCCGTCGAGCCCCATGCCGTGGACGACGCTCGAGACGTTGGAGATCTCGTTGATAAAGCTGATCTTGGTGGCCAGGAAGGCGTTGGCGGCGTACTTGATCATCTCCGCGCTCGCCAGGTCCGTGGTAACGAAGGGCACGGCGGTCTTGGGGCGGGGGTCGAGCCCTGTTGGGAAGGTCTGCTGGATGATGGGCTCGTAGAGCGCGCGCAACCGGTCGAAGGCCCCGCTCGCGTCGGAGCCCACGACGATCCTGTCGGGAAACAGGGAGTCGTGGACGGCGCTACCCTCCCTCAGAAACTCTGGATTGGAGACTACCTGGTAGTCCACACCCTCGGCGACGTCCCCGCCGCCCCCCTCCCCGATGAGCATGGAGACGTAGTCCCCCGATCCCACCGGCACGGTGCTCTTGTTGACCACCACGAGCGGCCGGTTCCTGCCGGAGGCGGTCTCCGCGAGCGCGCTCCCGATACCCCGCGCCACCGCCGCCACCCCGGAGAGGTCGGCCGAGCCGTCCTCGCCCTGCGGCGTGTTTACCGCGACGAAGACCACGTCCGAATCCCGAACGATCTTGGGCAATCCATCGGAACCGATAAACGACAGCCGCCCTTCGCGGGCGTTGCGCGTCACCAACTCCTCCAGGCCGGGCTCGTATATGGGGACTCGCCCGGCGGCGAGGCCCGCGATGCGATCCTCATCCTTGTCCACGCATGTGGTCTGGTGCCCGACGTGCGCCATGCAAGCGCCCGTCACCAGGCCGACGTACCCCGTGCCGATCACCCCGACGTTGAACTTTTCCAATCCTGGCCTCGAAGATAGGGTCTCTAAAACAGAACGCTCCCGATACTCTACACGACCGCACCCCGGCCATGTCGTTGGATTCTACACAAAGCGTCCCGGTGGGCCGGAATAAAACCACCGGGACGATTCACGGTGGGTCGTTAACGCCGACCCGGCCGGGTCGCGCTGTCCGTAACGGACCCTCGAAGGTCCTGGTTTGGGGACTCGGCCGGTCGAAAGCGGACCCTCCGATCTAGCCCTGTAGAATTCGTGCGACCTGATCCGGGTCACGGACGCGTGCGCGGCCATTCCTGTCCCGCTCGCCTCGAGGCTGCTTGTCGGATTCGGGCGCTCTGGGCAAGGCCCTAGAGGGTAGAATGTTTCCGCATACGCGGTCCTGGAGGGCCCGTCTTGAGCTCGATTTCCTGGCTCCTTGCGGCCCCTGTTTGAACCGTCTCTAGATGGGTAGGATCGCGTGCGACAACCGGAGACAGCGTCCAATCGACGCGGCGCCGTTCTGTGGGGCGGATGGCCCCGTGAGACGTCCGATCCCCGGCACGGAAACACCGGAGGAAATAGTCTAACCTTGCGGACGATAGGAGCCGCAGAAGGGAGCCCGTTGGAGACCACCGAGCGCAGCGCCGCGCGCGCAGAAGAGCTTTTCAGGGGCCTGGGCGGGGCCGTCCAGGACGGCTTCCCCGCTGTCCACGCCCCGGTCTACCGCACCGCCGCGGGGACCGCCTACCTCAAGAGCCCGGGCGTCGTCATCCTCGCGAAGCCGCAGACCAACGTCCGGGGCCTCGGCGGTTTTCTCGAGGGCTTCGACCCGGACCTCGGGTTCCCCGGGTACCTCGACGACCCGACGGAGCTTCCCGGCTCCTCCCAGCTCTGCAAGACGGCGGGGCAGCTCTGCTACGCATCCTTCGGCCCAAGGCGCACCACCAACGAGAACGCCGCCTCGTACTTCGGGCGGCTGACGGGCGCCGGGCACGGCTCGGTGCTGGAGCACGCGAACTTCAGCTTCCTGCTCTATGGGATCAGCCGCAGCGTCACGCACGAGCTCGTGCGGCACAGGGCGGGGGCAGGCTTCTCCCAGATCTCGCAGCGCTACGTCTCGGGGGCCGTCTTGAGGTTCGTGGAGCGGCCGGAGTACCAGGAGGACGGGGAGCTGCACCGGCACTTCGAGGAGCGGGCCGACCGGGCCGCCGCAGGCTACGGGGAGATGGCGGAGCGGCTGCTGGAGCTGCAGGGCGAGGGCCACGCCATGCT
>CADCVI010000237.1 GCA_902806105.1 uncultured Rubrobacteraceae bacterium | reverse complement strand
GGCTTCTGGCCCCGAACTTCGGCGTCAGGCTCCGCCGGACGCTCGACGACCTCGGCCCGACGTTCGTAAAGTTCGGCCAGCTCCTCTCGACGCGCCAGGACATCCTGCCCGAGGGGGTGCTCTTCGAGCTCCAGAAGCTTCAGGATACCGTCGCGCCAATCTCCCTCACGACCGTGCAGGGCGTGATCGAACGGGAGCTCGGGGCCCCCGTCGGCGAGGTGTTCGCATCCTTCGACGAGGTCCCTCTCGGGGCGGCGAGCATCGGGCAGGTACACCGGGCGCTCCTCAGGGACGGCAAGGACGTCGCTGTGAAGGTGCAGCGGCCCGGGGCACGGGGGAGGGTCGAGGCCGACCTCGCGCTTATGAGGGATCTCGCGGCGCTGCTGCACGCGAGGTTCGGGGAGCGGCTGTTCATAGACGTGCCGGAGCTCGTCGCGGAGTTCGAGGGCGTCATCCGGCGCGAGCTAGATTACGAGGCCGAGGCGCAGAACGCTCGCCGCTTCGCCCACAACTTCGCGGAGACGGAGGTGAAGATCCCGGAGATCCACCTGGAACTTTCTACGGGGCGGGTCCTCACTATGGAGTTTGTGGACGGGACGCGCTTCCACGACGTGCGGCCCCTCCTGATGACGCCCGGGGAGCGGAGGCGGGTAGCGTCGATGGGGGCTGAGGCGATCTTCAAGATGGCCTTCGACGACGGCTTCTTCCACGGCGATCCGCACCCGGGAAACCTGGTACTGACCCCGGACGGCAACCTCGCCCTCCTCGACTTCGGGATGGTCGGCTTCATGAGCCGGGGCGACGTGGAGGCCCTGAGCCGTCTGTTTATAGCTACGATCCGGCGCGACGCCGACGCCGCCCTGCGCGGCCTCGAAGGGCTCGGCGTGCGCTACGCGACCGAGGTGCGCGGAGACCTCGTCCAGGAGCTGCGGGAGTTCCTGCAGAAGTACTCCGGGCTAACGGTGGGTGAGTTCTCCCTCGGGCAGGCGCTCTCGGAGTTGATCTCCCTCGCGAGGCGCTACCGGGTCTCCATGCCCCCGGTCTTCCCGCTCCTGACGAAGGCCCTCGTGACGGCGGAGGCCCTGGCCCGCTCCATCGACCCGACGATCAACGTCTACGAGCTGGCCCAGCCCTACGCCCGCCGCCTCCTCCTGGAGCGCTACGAGCCCGGCGCGATCCTGGAGAAGACGCAGGAGCGGGCCGTAGAGTACGCCCGCTACCTCGAAGACTACCCCGAGCAGCTCCGCCAGGTCCTCTCCGAGCTCGAAGACGGCACCCTCGAGGTCCGGCTCCAGCACGGCGGCATCGACGATCTCACGGGCGAGGTGGACGTCCTCGCCAACCGGCTCGTCTTCGCCCTGGTAACGGGCGCGCTCCTCGTCGGCTCCTCCGTCATAGGGGCCTTCGCCTCCTCGGGCCCGCTGGTGCCGGTCCTCGGCGTGCCCGTGGTTGCTTTCGTGGGCTTCACGCTCGCGGCGCTCATGGCCGCGCTGCTCCTGGTGGTTATCTACCGCTCGGGACGGCTGTAGCCGCTGGTAGCGGGCCACGCGGCCCGTTTATTCAGCCCGAAGGTTTCGCGGAGACAGCCCCAGGTGGCCGGGGTCGAACTCGACGCTGGAGTCGGAGGCGAACTCCAGGAGGTGCGCCCACATGGCGGCGGCTGCCCGGTCGGGGTCGCGGTCTCGCACGGCCCGGTAAATCTCGGCGTGCATGTTCAACACCTTTCGGGAACGCTCCACCGAGCGCAGCCCCACCCTCCTCACGTCGAAGAGCAGCGGTTCTATCCCGCGGTAGATCGAGCGGTGCAGGGGGTTCGCAGCGGCCACGAACAGGCGGTCGTGGAAGGCTATGTCCGCGAAGACGCGCCCGCTCAAGCTGTCCGAGGAGATCGACTCCTCCAGCTGATCCAGCGTGGACCTCAGCCCTTCGAGCTGCTCCTCGTCGGCCCGGACGGCGGCCAGCGCCGCGACCTGCGGCTCCATCGCCAGGCGAACCTCCAGGACCGAGGTGAACGGGACGTCGTGGTGGCGCTCCCAGAACGGCAGCAACGGCTCGATCTCGGGCTCGGTAAAGTCCGCCACGAACGATCCGCGCCCCGCCTGCACCTGCACGAGACCCTGACCGCTCAAGATGTTCAACGCCTCCCGCACAGACGAGCGCCCGGCGCCAAACCTCTCGCCGAGCCCCTTCTCGGAAGGCAACCGCTCCCCGGGCTTCAAACGCCCCGTCCTGATCTCGTTCGACAACTCCTCGACGATGCCCCCGACCACACCGCGAGAACCAGACCTTCCGTTTGGGTAAACGTTCACCAAAACTAATGCCGACTTTCGTAGCCGTTCGTTGCCAACCGCCAAACAATTCTATACACGTTAGAACCCCAACATCCAGGCCCCCCGATACCCATCGCCATACTTGTCAGACAGGTGTGACTTGTGGTAATTTTAGCCGGTTTCCGCTGGGTTGTGGCATGAGATTAGAGGAGAGGAGAGGCGAGTGGCGCACGAGATCGCGGTTATCCCGGGGGACGGGATCGGCAAGGAGGTCGTCGGGGAGGCTCGGCGGGTCCTGGATCGGGCGGGCGAGATCTGGGGTTTTGGCTTCCGGTGGAACGAGTTCGACTGGAGTTGTGAGACTTACGCCGAGACCGGGCGCATGATGCCCGAGGATGGCTTGGAGAGGCTCGGGCAGCACGAGGCGATCTTCTTGGGGGCGGTCGGATATCCGGGGGTGCCGGACCACGTCTCGTTGTGGGGGCTTTTGATCCCCATCCGCCGCACGTTCGAGCAGTACGTAAACCTCAGGCCAATCCGTCTCTTCGAGGGGCTGGAGGGGCCGTTGCGCAGGGCCACTCCCGCCGACATAGACATGGTGGTCGTGCGGGAGAACAACGAGGGCGAGTACTCCGAGATCGGCGGGCGACTCTACCGGGGGACGGAGAGGGAGCTCGCCGTGCAGGAGTCCGTGTTCACCCGCCGCGGCGTCGAGCGCGTCGTGCGCTACGCCTTCGAGCAGGCGCGGGGGAGGAGCGGGAGCGTGGTCTCGGCCACGAAGTCCAACGGGATCATCCACACTATGCCTTTCTGGGACGAGGTCTTCGACGGGGTAGCCAAGGGCTACGAGGACGTGGAGACGAGCCAGTACCACATAGACGCGCTCGCGGCGGCCTTCGTGCTGAAGCCCGAGAGGCTCGACGTGATCGTAGCCTCGAACCTGTTCGGCGACATCCTCAGCGACCTCGGGGCCGGGATCGCGGGGAGCATCGGGATTGCGCCCTCGGCGAACCTCAACCCCGAGCGCGAGTTCCCCTCGATGTTCGAGCCGGTTCACGGCTCCGCCCCCGACATCGCCGGCCAGGGCATCGCGAACCCGATCGGCCAGATCTGGTCGGGGGCGATGATGCTGGATCACCTCGGGTACCCGGAGGCAGGGGCCGCGGTCCTCGGAGCCGTCGAACACGTCCTGGCGAAGACCGACGTCCGCACGCCAGACCTCGGGGGCTCCGCAAGCACCTCCGAGGTTACGGACGCCATCGTCGAGACCCTCTCGCGCTAGGTGGACAGGGTGAAGATCTCTCGCGTCGAGACCATCCCCGTGAAGGGGGAACTGGACCGGCCATTCGGGAACGGGCAGGGCTGGACGACCTCACGCCAGTACCTGATCGTGCGGGTGGTCGCCGAGGACGGCACCACGGGCTACGGCGAATGCTGGGGACCGATAGCGGGGAACGACCGCGTGGTGGAGGGGGTGATAGCGCCGCTGCTCGTGGGCCAGGACGCGCTCGCGACGGGTCTACTCTGGGAGCGCGTCCTCTTCAAGCTGCGCTGGGCCTACCACTCCTTCGCCCCCTACAGCGCCCTGAGCGGGGTGGATATCGCGCTCTGGGACCTCAAGGGCAAGCTGCTCGGTCTGCCGGTCTCGGACCTCTTGGGGGGGGCGTTCCGCGAGTCCGTCCCGGCCTACGCCACGGGCCATTACTTCCGCAAGGTAGAGACCCTGGAAGAGCAGGTCTCGGCGGTCCTCGAGGAGGCCCGCGGACACCTCGCGAGCGGCTTCAAGGCGCTGAAGCTCAAGATAGGGCTGGGGAGGACGCTGGGCTGGGGAACGGAGGCGGATATCGCCCTGGTGCGCGCCCTAAGGGAAGAGGTAGGGTCGGACGTGCCGCTGATGATCGACGCCAACTGCGCCTACGATCCCTCGGAGGCCCTCAGGGTGGGACGCGCGGCGGAGGAACTCGGCGTCGAATGGTTCGAGGAGCCGCTGCCGCCCGACGACCTTGATGGGTACTCCAGGCTCTCGGCCAAGCTCGACGTGCCGATCGCCGCCGGCGAGAGCTGGGCGCTGCTCTACGGCTTCCACGAAGCTTTCAGGCGGGGAGCAGTCTCGGTGGCGCAGCCCGACGTGTGTTCTGCCGGCGGAATCACCGAGGTCAAACGCATCGCGGACCTGGCCCACGCCCTCAACGTGCCATGCATCCCACACGTCTGGGGCACGCCCATCGCGCTCGCAGCCTCGCTGCAAGTCCTGGCCGCGCTCCCCGGACGCGTCCTCCTGGAGTACGACCGCTCCGATAATCCCGTCAGGGAAGCCCTCTTCGACGAGAGCCTGTCGGTGCGCGACGACGGGACCGTCTACGTCCCCCGAAGCCCGGGATTGGGCCTGGAGATAGACCCGGAGCGGCTGGAAAGCCTCCGGAGCGCCAGCTAACATGGTATTCAAAGCACATTTGCTTCGGGGAAGGAGAAGCCGTACGGGGAGCATGCGTGGCAAGTCCCGAACAAAGCGGAGCATGGGTTACCCGGACTTGTCAGACAGGACAGACTTGACTCACGACCAATAGTTGAGTCAAACTGAGAAGGTGCGGGGGCCGTCATGGGAAGGGCTGGCTTCCGTGGTCATGGGAAGGGGCGGCAAGCCCGCGGAGGAGGAGAGGGATATGGTTCGGAGATCAGGCGTCGAGCGTGGTTTGACGCGGCAAGATTTCTTGCGCGTAGGCATGGGGACCGGGGCCGCGTTGTTGCTAGCCGGGTGTGGGGTTCAGGGTGGTACGGGGGGCGGCGGTGGAGGCGGTGGGGCTGACTACCCGACCCGGCCGGTCGAGCTGATCGTGCCCTTCGCCCCTGGGGGGAGCACCGACCTTATCGCCCGTGCGGTAGCGCGGGAGATCGAGGAGCCACTGGGGCAGACGATGGTGGCGGTCAACCGCGAGGGTGCGGGCGGCGCTGTCGGGACGAAGGAGGTAGCCGAGGGGGCGGCGGACGGATACCGGCTCACGTTCTCGCCGACCTCGCTGTTCACCATCGCCCCGATCTTCCTCGGGCCGGAAGATACGGTCCCGCTCGACGAATTGAAGATAGTGACCGGGCTGACGCAGGAGAACATCGTGCTCCTGGCGAACGCCAACGGTCCGTACCAGACCCTGGACGACGTGCTCGCCCTGGCGGACTCCGGCGAGGAGATCAGCTTCGGGCACTCCGGGCGGGGGATCGGCACTTTCCTGGCCCAGACTTTGTTCTACGCGCAGGCCGGTATCAAGGCTACCGACGTGCCGTTCGACGGCGGCGGGCCCTCCGTCACCGCGCTCCTCGGACAACAGGTCGACATGGGCGCCTCGCAGATCGCCGAGTCGGCCGAGCAGGTGGCGGCCGGCGACCTGATACAGCTCGGGATCTTCTCCGCCGAGAGGAGCGAGTTCCTGCCGGACGTACCGACGATGAAGGAGCAGGGCTTCGACCTCCAGGTCGACCAGGTGCGCTTTATCGCCGGGCCGAAGGACCTGCCGGACGACATCACGACCAAGCTGGCCGACGCCTTCAAGGAGGCCACGCAGGCGGAGTCGTACGGGCAGTTTCTGGAGGAGAACTTTATCGGGCGCTTCGAGAAGAGCGGCGACGAGGTGCGACAGAAGATCGAGACGGACCTCGAACGGTACAGGAGCAAGGTCGAGGAGCTCGGCATAGAGACCGGAGGAGGCGCTTGAGCGAGGAGGGCCCCGCTCCCTCCTCCGCCCCCGTGGAGAGACGCGACGACCCGGGGATCGCCGAAGCGGTCGCCCACGCGACGGGGCACGAGGAGATCCCCAGGGCGGGCGCCTGGGCTCACTACGTTGCCGGGCTGGTCCCGCTCGTGGTCGGGGCGGCGGCGATGGTCGAATCCCTCGGGCTCGGTTTCGGGAGCCCGACGGACCCGGGACCGGGATTGTGGCCCTTCGTCACGAGCTCGGTGCTGGTAGCGGCCTCAATCTTGCTGCTGATCTTCGGGCGCGGGCTCGGCGAGGACTACGAGAGCTTCACGGGCGGGGCGCGGGTCATCGCCCTCGGGGTGGTGAGCCTCGGCGTGTTCGTGATCCTGTTCCAGCGGGTGGGCTTCGAGCTGCCGTCTCTACTGGTCTTTATCTTCTGGCTCAGGTTTCTGGGCCGGGAGTCCTGGCGGACGACCCTGATCGTCTCCGTGGGGGCGACCGCCGTGTTCTACGTGCTGTTTATCGTGCTGCTGGGCATCTCGGCCCTGCCGCACATCGCCCTCTTCTAGAACCTTGAGGTGAGCCAGTGGAGTTTTTCCAGCCCATACTCTCCGGCTTCGAGGTAGTTTTCCAGCCCTCGAACCTTCTGTACTGCCTCGCCGGGGTCCTCATCGGGATGATCATCGGGGTGCTCCCCGGTCTGGGGCCGACGGCGACCATCGCCCTGCTCCTGCCGATAACGTACGAGATCCCGCCGGAGTCCGCGATCATCCTGCTGGCCGGCATCTACTACGGGGCGATGTACGGCGGCACGATCACCTCGGTCCTCCTGCAACTTCCCGGCGAGGCTGCCTCGGTGGTGACGACCTTCGACGGCTACCAGATGGCGCGGCAGGGGAGGGCGGGGCCGGCCCTCGGCATCGCCGCCATCGGATCTTTTATCGGCGGCACCGTCTCCATCATCGGGCTCTCACTCCTGGCGCCGTTTCTGGCCGGGTTCGCGCTCCGGTTCGGGCCGCCGGAGTACACCGCGCTGGCGCTCCTTGGCATTCTGCTTGTCTCGTACCTCGGGACCGGCTCGACCGTCAAGAGCGTCATGGCGGCGGCCCTGGGGCTCCTGATCGCGACGGTGGGCCGGGATCCGGTGATGGGCACGGCGCGCTTCACCTTCGGCAGCATCAGCCTCTCCGACGGCGTCGACTTCGTGGCGATAGCGATGGGCCTCTTCGGTCTCGGGGAGATCTTCTACGACCTCGAGCAACGCACGAGGGCCAGCTTCGCCACCTCAAGAATCGGTAGGGCGTGGGTCTCCATGGCCGACTGGAGGGAGTCGAGGGGCGCGGTCGCCCGGGGCTCGCTGCTGGGGTTTTTTATAGGCATCCTGCCCGGCGGGGGCGGCACCCTCTCCAGCATGGCCTCGTACGCCCTGGAAAAGCGGACCGCCAGGGAGCCGGCCAGGTTCGGCAAGGGGGCAATACAGGGGGTCGCTGGCCCGGAGAGCGCGAACAACGCCGCCGCGACCTCTTCGTTTATTCCGCTCCTGACCCTCGGGATACCCACGAACTCCGTGATGGCCCTGATCTTCGGCGCGCTCCTCCTGCAGGGGATACCGCCGGGGCCCACGCTTATCGTCCAGAACCCCGAGATCTTCTGGGGCGTGGTCGACTCGATGTACATCGGAAACATCTTTCTCCTGATTTTGAGCGTCCCGCTCGTGGGACTGTTCGTGCGGCTCCTGCGCGTGCGCGCCACCATACTCGCGCCCATAACCGTCATGGTGACGATGCTCGGGGTGTTCACGGTAAACAACAGCCCCTTCGACATGTGGATCGTGATCTTCTTCGGGGTCGTGGGCTACCTCATGAACAAGTTTGGCTTCGAGCCGGGACCCCTGGTCCTGGCCTTCGTCCTCGGGCGCATCCTGGAGACCTCCTTCCGCCAGTCGTTGCGGATCTTCGAGGGCGACGTGACGGGCTTTGTCACGCGGCCGATCTCGGGGACCATACTGGCCCTGATGCTCGTGGTCATCCTCCTGCCCGCCGTGGGGTTCGTCAGGGGAAGGATGCGAAGGAGGAGGGAGGGTGCGTAGTTCGGTGCCGTTACAGGGACACCCCGAGCCCGAGAGCCTCGCCCCGTATCCGCCGGGTCCGGTGGTTCCATAGGGAGAGCATCCCGGCCGAGCCGCTGCGCGCTTTTCGGTGAACGGGGGTCGAAGGGTTAGCGGAGGGGGCGGAAACGGGGGCATGTACTACGGCTGGAGGATAGCCTGGGCGCTCGCGCTCACCGAGACCGTCTCCTGGGGCATCCTGTACTACGCCTTCGCGGTAGTTCTGTTGCCGATGCAGGAGGAGATGGGCTGGTCCCGCACCGAGGTTACAGGCGCCTTCTCCCTGGCGCTGCTCGTCTCCGGGATCTCCGCGCCCTTCGTCGGGCGATGGCTGGACCGCTACGGTCCCCGGGGCCTCATGACGCTCGGCTCGGTGGCAGGGGTCGGCCTCGTCGTTGCCTGGTCTTCCGTGGAGAGCCTCTGGGCCTTCTACCTCGTCTGGGCCGGGATCGGGCTCGCGATGGCGGCGACGCTGTACGAGCCCGCCTTCGCGGTAGTCGCGCGGTGGTTTACGGCCGGGCGCGACCGGGCGCTGTTGCTGGTGACTTTCGCGGGCGGCCTCGCCAGCACCATCTTCCTGCCCCTGACCGGGTGGCTGGTGGATGGGCAGGGGTGGCGTGGGGCGCTCGTCGTGCTCGCCGTCGTGCTGGCCGTCCTCACCGTGCCCCCGCACGCCCTCGTTCTGCGCCGGGCGCCCGGAGACCTGGGTCTCGCACCCGACGGGGCCCTCACACCGGCTGCCCCGGCCGCCGGTTCCCCAGCGAAACGCATGAGCGTAACGCTCGGCGTGGCCCTCCGGGGGGGCAGTTTCTGGCTGCTCTCGGCCTCCTTTTTCCTGGTCACGCTCTCGCAGGTAGCGATCGGGGTGCACCTGATCCCCTACCTCGGAGAGCAGGGTTATGGCCTTGGCCTCGCCGCTACCCTGACGGGATTCGTCGGCGCGGCACAGGTTCTCGGCCGCGTCGTGATGACCGTCCTCGGCGAGCGGCTGCCGAGGGATGCGGTCACGGCGGGCGTCTTCGCTCTCCAGGCGGTCGCCCTCGTCGTCCTTATCCTGTGGCGGGATGTGCAGGGGTTGCTCCTCTTCGTCGTGTTGTTCGGCGCGGCTTCCGGCGCCGCCACCCTCGCCCGGGCCTCGCTCGTCGCGGACTTTTACGGACCGGCCCACTACGGGAGCATCGGTGGCGTGGTGGCGATGTTCGCGATGGGGGCGAGGACGCTCGCGCCCGTGGGCGCGGGGGCCCTTTATGCTTTAGCAGGCGGTTACGGGCCCGTACTGTGGACGCTCGTCGGCGGCTCTTCCCTGGCGGCGGTCTCCATGTTGCTCGCCCAGCGTGCCGCGCGGTCGGAAGCCCTCGCGCGGCCTCCAGGCAGTAACGACCAATCGTAATCGTGGAGCCAACGCGCGAGACCGGAGCACCAAGTGAGCCCTCGTTGCGGTCTGGGAGATACGAATGCTCTCGACCGGGCTCACCTCTCGGGGTTGGCATGGTATTTGTGCGGCGCGATGCCTTGATGCGGCGGGGCTCGTGGTTGGTGCCATTCCACGGCTTCTCGGCGGATGCTCGGCGCGGTTCCGGGCGTCGTTTTCGGGCTTTTTAGCGCGTTGCTATCGAACGTAGTTACAGCCCCTGACGGGAGGATCCGGGTCGCAGTCGTGTCCGGATGGGGGCTCCGATGGTCCGACGATCGAGGTGAATGGGGGCGAAATGTTAGAATCACGTTTATGCAGAACGTTCGCGAAGAGTCGTACCCGGGGCCCGTAGCGGTTCCGGACGTTACGATCACCGGTCTGATCGAGAAGGTCCGCGCTTACAATCCGGAGGCGGACGAGGAGTTGATAGCGCGCGCCTACGGGACGGCGCACGCCGCCCACAAGGGCCAGATCCGAAAGAGCGGGGAGCCGTTCGTCTACCATCCGTTGTGCGCGGCGGATATTCTCGCCGACCTGCACCTCGACTCGACGACGATCGCGGCCTCGCTCCTGCACGACGTCCTGGAGGACACCGAGCTCACGAAGGCGGAGCTCGCCTCGCGCTTCGGGGACGACATCGCGGAGATCGTGGACGGGGTCACGAAGCTCAAACGGCTCCCGAGCGGGAACCTGGAGGAGGCCCAGGCCGAGTCCCTGCGCAAGATGATCGTCGCGATGAGCCGGGACGTGCGGGTCATTATCATCAAGCTCGCCGACAGGCTGCACAACATGCGGACGCTGGCGTATCTCAGGCGCGAGAAGGCGCTCCAGAAGGCGACGGAGACCCTTGAGATCTACGCCCCGCTCGCCCACAGGCTCGGGATCTACTCCGTCAAGTGGGAGCTGGAAGATTTGGCCTTCGCCACCCTGCACCCGCGGCGCTACGCGGAGATCAAGCGTCTCGTCGCGGCCAGGCGGGGGGACCGTGAGTCGTTTATCAACGGTACGGCCAAGGAGCTTCTGCGTCACCTCGGAGAGGCCGGGGTGGAGGCGGAGGTGCGCGGCAGGGTCAAGCACTTCTACTCCATCTACAACAAGATGGTACGCAGGAACAAGGAGTTCAATGAGATCTACGACCTCGCGGGCCTGCGCGTCGTCGTGGACAGCGTGCGCGACTGCTACGGGGCCATCGGCGTCATCCACTCTATCTGGAAGCCGATCCCGGGCCGCTTCAAGGACTACATCGCGATGCCGAAGTTCAACATGTACCAGTCGCTGCACACGACGGTCATGTCCTGCGAGGGCAAGCTCCTCGAGATCCAGATCCGCACCCGCGACATGGACGTCACCGCCGAGTACGGCATCGCGGCGCACTGGATGTACAAGCACGGCCTCAAGGACAGCCAGGTCGACCGGCTGACGTGGCTGAAGAGCATGATGGAGTGGCAGAAGGAGACTACGGACGCCCAGGAGTTTATGGAGTCCTTGAAGGGTGAGCTTGTCGCCGACGAGGTCTTCGTGTTCACGCCGAAGGGCGACGTCGTCAGCCTGCCCTCCGGGGCGACGCCTATAGACTTCGCCTACCACGTTCACACCGAGGTCGGCCACCGCACGGTGGGGGCGAGGGTCAACGACCGGATAGTGCCGCTCGACTCCGAGCTCGTCTCCGGCGACCGGGTGGAGATCATCACGGGCAAGAAGGAGGGTCCGAGCCGCGACTGGCTCGCCGTCGTCCAGAGCGGGCGCGCCCGGAACAAGATACGCCAGTTTTTCAACAAGATCGACTGGGAGGACAACCTCTCGCTCGGGCGCGAGAAGGTAGCCACCCTCCTGAAGAAGCAGCGGATCGACCGGGACAAGGTCCCGACGGCGATCCTGGAGGACGTCGCCCGCTCGACCAACGCCTCGACGGTCGACGACATGCTCGCCGCCGTGGGCCTCGGGACGGTCTCGGCGGAGAACGTAGCCCACCGGATCGCCGAGAAGATGAACCCGAAGGAGCCGGAGGCCGAGAACGGCAGGGGCCAGACCCCGGCCCTCGTGCCGCTCCCGCTGCCCGAGGGCCTGACGGACGCCGAGACCGGGGTGCGCGTGGTCGGCTCCAGCGGCATCCTCACGCGGCTCGCGCGCTGTTGCAGCCCGATGCCCGGCGACGACATCGTGGGCTACGTCTCGCTCGGTCGCGGCGTAGTCGTGCACGCCGGGGGGTGCGTCAACGCGCGGGCGCTCAAGGCGCGCGACCCGGAGCGCTTCGTCGAGGTCGAGTGGGCGCAGCGGCGGGGGAACCTGTTCACCGTCGAGATCCTGGTCGAGGCTCTCGACCGGATGCACCTTCTAAAAGACGTCACCTCGACGATCTCCGACGCCGGGGTGAGCATACTCTCGGCGCGGGTCGATACCATCGAGGACCGCACGGCGCTTAGCCGGTTCGCGTTCAAGGCGGCCAGCTTGCAGCACGTCGAGGAGATCCTGCGCAAGATCCGGGGCATCCCCGACGTCTACGACGTCCGCCGCGTCTCGCGCGACGGTACCCCGATTCCCTCTTCCCAATAAAGATAGGAGGCCGGTAGTTCCTTGGCCGAAATAGAGCAGGTCCGTCTCAGCATGGACGGTTTCGAGGTCAACTCGTACGTGGTTCATGCCCCCGGGGGCGACATCATCGTCGACGCGGGGGCCGAGCCGGAGAAGATCCTGGGGGCCGTGCGCGCGCCGGTCGTCGCGATCCTCGTGACGCACGGCCACGCGGACCACGTGAGCGCGCTCGAAGACGTGCGCCGCGAGACGGGGGCCACGGTGTACATGCACCCGGCCGACGCCCCGGGCGCGGGCGTAAAGGTCTACGAGCCCTTGCAGGACGGGGAGGGGATGGCGCTCGCCGGGCAGGGGTTCTACGTCCTGCACACCCCGGGGCATACGCGCGGCTCCGTCTCGTTCCTTATCGGGACCGACCAGGTGATCGGGGATCTTATTCTCCCCGGCAGCGTGGGGCGCACGGACGGAAGCGACGCCTCGTGGGAGGAGATCGAGGTCTCCCTGCGCCGCGTGATGCCGTACTGGGAGCCCTCAACGCGCCTGCACGCCGGGCACGGCGACGTGATGACGGCGATGGAGGAGCTGGAAACGAACCCTTACCTGCCGCTAGGGGTCGTGTGAGCTACCGGGGACCGAAGGGGACCTACGACGTCTACCCCGGCGGGGACGGCCGCGACGCGCACGAGCGCCCCGAGCTCTGGGCGCTTGTCGAGCGGGTCGCCCGCGACCTCTTCCGCCGCTACAACTACACCGAGTCGCGGCTCCCGATCTTCGAGGAGGCCGAGCTTTTCGTCCGAAGCTCCGGCGAGACGTCGGATATCGTGACGAAGGAGATGTTCCTGTTCACGGACAAGGGCGGGCGGGAGCTCGCGCTGAGGCCCGAGGGGACGCCGGGGGTCGTCCGGGCGTACATAGAGCACAACCTCGACAAGCTCGCCCAGCCCGTGAAGACCTGGTACATGGGGCCGATGTTCCGGCACGAGCGCCAGCAGAAGGGGAGGTACCGCCAGCACGTCCAGATCGGGGTGGAGGTCCTCGGCTCCCCGGACCCGCTCGTGGATGTAGAGGTGATCTCGCTGCTCTACAACCTGCACAAGGCGATGGGCGTGCGCGACGAGGTGGTCTACCTGAACAACCTCGGCGACTTCGAGACCAGGAGCCGCTACGTCCCCGAGCTTCGCGCCTACCTGAAGGCTCACGAGGCCGACCTCGACCCCGATTCTCGCGCCCGCCTCGACAAGAACCCGATGCGGACCTTCGATTCCAAGAGCCCGGAGACCCAGGCCGTCCTGGACGAGGCCCCCCTGATCGGGGAGTTTCTGAGCGACGAGGCCCGCGCCCACCTCTCGGCGGTCGAGGAGGGGCTGGAAGCTGTGGGCGTCCCGTACTCCGTGGACGAGCGCCTCGTGCGCGGGCTCGACTACTACACGATGACGGTCTTCGAGGCGAAGAGCGGCGCGCTCGGGGCACAGGACACCGTCGGGGCGGGGGGGCGCTACAACGGCCTCGTGGAGGGGCTCGGCGGTCCTGACGTGCCCGGCATCGGCTTCGGAACCGGGGTCGAGCGCATCCTGCTCGCCGCCAACGCCCCCTCGGACGAAGACGGCCTCGACGTCTACTTCGTCACCCTCGCACCCGAGGCTCGGCTTCCGGCGATGAGGGTCGCGGCCCCCCTGCGCGCCGCGGGCCTGCGCTGCGACCTGGACTACGCCGGCCGCAGCGCGAAGGGGCAGTTCAAGCAGGCCGACCGGACGGGGGCCAGCTTCGCGGTGATCATCGGGGACGAGGAGCTGTCCCGGAACGTCCTCAAGCTGCGGGATATGTCCTCCGGCGAGGAGAAGGTTCTGGACCTCGAAGGGGGCTCCGCGGCGATCCTGCGCGCCGTCGGCGCCTGACCGGAAGTACCTTGGGCGGATCCGGCATGGGGATAACCGCATCGCTCGCCTCGGTCCTCCGTGGCGCCCGGAGCGTGGCCGTGCTCACGGGGTCCGGGGTCTCGGCCGAGAGCGGCGTGCCGACGTTCCGGGACGCGCAGACGGGGCTGTGGGCGCGCTACGAGCCGCAGGAGCTCGCGACCCCCGAGGCGTTCGAGCGGGATCCCCGCCTCGTGTGGGAGTGGTACGAGTGGCGCAGGAGCCTTGTCCGGCGGGCCGAGCCCAACCCGGGACACCTGGCCCTCGCGGAGATCGAACGGCGCGTGCCGTCTTTCTCGCTCGCCACCCAGAACGTAGACGGCCTGCACCAGAGGGCCGGGAGCCGGAACGTGCTGGAGCTGCACGGCAACATCATGCGCTCCAAGTGCTCGGTGGAGGGGCTGGAGGTCGAGCCGCGTGCCGGCGACGAGAGCGTGCCGCCCCTGTGCCCGGGCTGCGGCGCCCCCCTTCGGCCGGACGTCGTGTGGTTCGGCGAGGCGTTGCCGGAGGACGCTTTCGCCGCAGCTTCGGCCGCGGCTCGAAGCTGCGACGTCTTCCTCTCGGTCGGAACATCGAGCCTCGTGTACCCGGCTGCCTCCCTGCCGTCCGAGGCCGTGCGCTCCGGGGCCGTGCTCGTCGAGGTGAACCTGGACGACACGCCGGCGACACCTTTCATGGACTACGCGCTGCGGGGGAAGGCAGGAGAGGTTCTGCCGGCTCTGGTGGAGGCTCTCGACGCCTAGTAACCTTGCCTTCCCCAGTCGATAGAACCTCCGGTCCTTCTTGCCTGGCCCCTTCCGCTGCCTGAGTTAGTGCGTCTGGTGGTTACGAGGACCCGGGGCTGGATTATCGTCTGGTCAGGTACGCTTCGATGTCGGATGCATGGCCTCGCTGTCGGTAACGCGTCGACCGCTCCTCGGCGTTCTACCGGGGCGCTCCGTGGGAGGAGCGAAAATCGTGTGATCCCGGTGTTTCGGGGGTGGTTATTCGGGCACACTCTCGTAGTCTTAAGGCTCGTAATTTGAGAGAGGAGCAGTATTCATGCCGGTCGAGGACCTACGCAAGAGCCCGATGATGAGTCACATCCTGGAAGCGCTCGAGAACGGCGAGGACATCGGCCACTACGGTCGCCTGACCTTTGCGATGGTCGGGGTGTACTTCGCAAAGGACGACGAGTTGGTCGGTCTCCTGGCCAAGGACGAGGACGCCAACGAGCAAGAGGTCCGGGCGATGGTCCAGCAGGTCCGGGAGAAGGGCTACAACCCTCCGAACCGCGACAAGATCCTGGAGTGGCAGTCGAAGCAGGACTTCCAGATCTGCCCCAACTCCGACGACCCGGATGCCTGCAACGTCTACAGCGAGCTGGACATCCCCCAGGAAGTTCTGGAGGACATCCAGGAGTACCGCGAAGAGAAGGCGAACTAGCCCTCAAATACCTTCAGGGCTATACGGGCGACCGTCGAAAGCGCGGGCTGCGAGAGGTTTGACCTCTCGCAGCCCATCGTTAGATCCGGGCAGGACGCGCCGCCGGGGAGCTTACCGCGCTCCCCGGCGGCGCGTCGTCGTTTCTGCAAGGTCCGAGGGCCGGAGGCTCCGGAGCGGCGGTCGCTCTTCGACGGCGACGCGCCGCTGGCCGAGGCGCGTCGGGCTCCCCGGGAGCGGGAGGAAGAGCGGGCCGGGGGCGCGGTCTTCCAGGCCGCCGGCGTCTATACGGGCCATTGCGGCCGTCAGGGTGGCATAGGCTGCCTCCCCGAGGTCGGCGAGCGGGATCCCCTTCTCGGGCCGTTCGCCGAGGCGGACTTGCGCGAGCGCGCCTATACCCTTCTCCCTAAAAGCGTCGAGGAGGAGGCTCAAGGAGGCGCCGTAGCCGGCGGGGAAGGGTAGGGACATGAGCAGGTCCCGGCGAGCCGCGATCTCGGCCGAGACCGGGTCTACAAAGCCCGCGAGCTCCGGCCGGTACAGGTTCAGGAGGGGCCGGGCGGCGAGCTCGGAGAGGTACATGGCACCGCCGGGATCCTCTCCAGATCCCGCGGGGGAGAAGCCTTTTACGAAGTGGAGGGCCTCGCGCGAGACCAGGGGAGCCATGAGGCCCAGAGCTCTGCGCCCCTCGGGATCCGGCACGGACGGGTCGAGGAAGAGCAGGATCTCCCCCTTCGAGACCGCGAGGCCGCGCCAAAGCGCGTCCCCATAGCCCCGTACCGGCCCGAACGCGGGGAGAAGCTCGGCGTCAGGGTACACGCGGGCTCCGTGCGGGGCGGAAATCTCTCCCGCCTCGCCGCTGAGCACGATCTTCTCGTCCACCAGCCCGGCCTCCGTCAGCGGCGCCAGGGCTTCGAGCAGGGCCGAGGTCCCCCTGCCCTTGCCGCCCATGGGCAGGATCACGCTCACCGTCGTCCCCGACGCCTTCTTCGTCTCGGCGATGGCCGCGATGTCGAAGTCGTCGCCGTCGAAGGTGTTTCGCCGGACCCACGAGGCGAGCGCGAGGTCCCTTGCCAGGCCCCTGTTAGCCCTGCCTATCGTGCGCGCCGACGTTTGTACGCGCACGGCCAGCGGCCTCTCGATGGGGATGCTGCAACGCTCCAGCGCGCGTTCCAGATACTCGTCCTCCAGCGCCGCCCGGGGTTCGAGCCCCCCGACTTCGGCGTAGGTCGCCGCCGTGAGGGCGAGGGAGGCCCCGCTGAACTGCCAGTGCTCGGCGGCGCCATCGGGGGCACGGGTGGCAAGCAGTTCCAGGTGCTTCTCGCGTCCCTGCTCCTCCCTCCACTCGCCGACTTCCCGGGGGAGCTCCTCGTCTTCTCGAAGCTCTATTCTGCCGCCTATGGCTCGCGCCCCGCGCGCCGCCACGTCGAGCTGGGCGCGCAGCCAGTCCGGAGCCACCACCGTATCCGCGTCGGTGGAGGCGACGAGCCCCTCGCGGCGGCCCACCGAGACGAGCCGGGCGCACGCCTCCTCCATCCCGACCCGGCGCGCGTGGCCGGCGCCTCGCCCGGGACCGTAGAGCAGGTGCAGGCCGAACGCCGGGTGCTCCGAGGCGAACTCCCGCGCCCGTGCTTCCGTCTCGTCCTCGCACCGGTCGAGGACGAGCAGGACCTCGTACTGTTCGGCTGGGACATCCTCTTGGGCGGCCAGGGCGGTGAGGCAGGCCCGGATCAGGGCTTCCTCGTTGCGGGCGGGGACCACCACCGAGGCCCGTAGCTCCCTGTGGGGCATGGCGAGCGTCATCGGGGCAGGGGAGCTCCCCGCTCGATGAGCCCGCGCCCCTCGTCGTAGTCCTCGTCGTAGTTGTGCGAGAGTACGCCGACGCAGATTCCGTCCTTCCCGTACCAGGCCGTGAAGGACTCGCCAACCCCTTCCGGCACGTCGCCGCGCTCGACGTGGTCCACGAACACGACCTCGTCCCACCCGTTGCTCCAAGACCAGTACTTCAAGCTCTTGTCCGCCATCGTGGACCAGAAGCCCGGGGCCATGCTCCACCTGGCCTCACTTCCGGCGAGTACGGCCCCGGCGACGCTGCCGTGGTTCAGGGCATCCCCCCAGTGCTCGACCTTCTGGTGCGTGCCGGCAGAGTCGTTCATGGCGTAGGCGACGTCCCCGACGGCGAAGACGTTCGGGACGCTCGTCCGCATCGCGGAGTCGGTGAAGATCCCGCCGCCCTGCATACTCAGGCCCGCCTCCTCGGCGAGGCCGGTGCGCGGCCGGATGCCGGTGCCGAAGAGTACGGTCCCGGTCTCGATCGACCCCTCGCCCTCGACGCCAACCTCGAAGCCGCCGTTCTTCCGCTCGATCCCCTCGACGTTCGCCCCGAGGCGGAGGTCTACGCCGAAACCCTCCAGCCAGCCCCGGATCCTGCGGGCTACCTCCGGGCCGAGTCGCGCCTCCTGCGGGGAATCCTCCTGGCTTACGAGGGTCACGCGGACCCCGAGCCGCGAGAGGGAGGCCGCCGCCTCACACCCTATAAAGCCGCTCCCCACGACCACCGCGTGTCCACCGGGCGAGACGCTTTTCTGGAGCATCTCGGAGTCCCGGAGGGTGCGCATCACGAGGACCTCGGGCATCTCTCCGCCGGGGACCGGTATCCTCAGTGGCTCGGAGCCCGTGGCGAGCACGCAGGCGTCGTATGGCACATCGGCGCCCTCGGTTCTCACGACGCCCCTGTCCGTGTCGAGGGAGAGGGCCGGGGTGGAGAGCCGGAGCTTCACGCCGTTCTCCTCGTACCAGCTCGCGCCCTGCATGGGCAGGGAACCCCGCTCGACCTCTCCGCGGAGAAACTCCTTCGTGAGCGGGGGGCGGTTGTAGGGCGGGAAGTCCTCGGCGGTCAGGATCGTGACGCTCGCGCGTCCGCCAGATTCGCGGTAGGCCCTCGCGGTGGCCAGCCCCCCCGGGCCGCCTCCGACTATGACGATACGGTCGTTCTCGTTCATCCTCTGTCCTCGAAAAGGTCGAGCCGGTACTCTGGCTCCACGATGGTCTCTCTTAATTGCAGGCTCGTATTCTGAACGAGCAGCTCGTGTACCTCGTCCCCCTGCAACGGGTAGGTCTCCGTCTCCATGCGCCAGTGTACGGCGAGCAGCCTCCCCCCGGGCTCTAGAGAAGCCTCGAACCGCCCGAGCGTCTCCAGCATCACGCCGCGGGGCAGGTAGTACAGGACCTCCGAGGCCAGGATCAGGTCGAACGGACCCTCCGGCATCTCTTCGGGAAGCTCGCGCAGCTCGAGCCGGACGTGGGGGAACCCCACGAGCCTCTCCCGCGCGACCGAGAGCGCCTTCTCCGAGACGTCCACCCCGAGTAGCGCGTCGCACGACGGAGCGAGCATCTCGGTGAAGACGCCGATGGACGTACCGACCTCCAGGGCCCGCCGGTACCGGCGATCCTTCAGCACCCCGAGGGTGCGCTCGTACTTGCGGCGCTCGTACTCGGAGGTCTCGAAGCCCCAGGGATCCCGGGAATCAGAGTAGAGGTCCTCGAAGTAGCCCTGGCGCAGGCGCTCCCTCTCGCTCACCGGCCGCCACCTCCCGCACGGTCCGTGATAGCCCGTCGACCGTCGCGGGCCAGCGCGGGGTCGAGGCGGTGCTGCAACAGGAAAAGCTCGAGGTCGCGCCGGGCCCTGTCCAGGTCGTCGCCGACGGCGAACGGACGGGAGCCGCAGGCCCGGGCCGCCTCGTCGAGGATGGTCCGGCAGGCTTCGGCGACGTTGATGCGCAGCCGGATCGAGGTCTCCGTCATGGCTCTTTCCGGGTCCTCGTCGGCTAGGGAGGCGGCGTGCTCGATCCAGCGGTCGATGCTGCCGCGCGCGGCGAGCATCCGGCCCGCAGCCAGGGAGACGATGTCGTCGGGCTCCTTGCCCGAAGACTTCGCGGCCAGGGTATCGAGTGCGGAGTCGACGGCGAGATCCGCGATGCCGGCCCACGTAACGGCGGTCCGGATCGCGTCGCGGCCGAAGTAGGGCTCGCGCACTATCTCGCCGGGCTCCCCGAGGACCGCGAGCACCTTCGCCCCGTCGAACACGACCCTGTGGCTCTCGGAGGAGCGCATGCCCGCCCCACGAAACCATCCCCCGTCCACCTCGACGCCGCCGGAGAGGTCCACGTAGGCGAGCACCGGCGGACCCGGCCCCCCGCCCGTCTCCCGGACGAGGACGAGCGCCCGGTCGAGGCCGGTCGAGCCCGAGCAGAAGGTCTTGACGCCCTCCAGTACGAACCCGTCCCCGGCCTCGACGAGACGCGCGGGCTCACCCTCACCGGGGATGGGATCCGCCCCCCAGACCCCCAGCCGTCTCTCCCCGTCGGCGACCGCCGCGAGCTCCCGGCTGCGCAAGGGCTCGGGGGCCAGAACGGAGACCCGCTCGACGGCGTTGAAGTGCCCGTCCAGGATCCTGCCGACCGAGCTGTCGGCGGCGGCCACGGCCCTCAAAGTCCTCCACTCCTCGGCGAAGGACGCCCGCCGACCGACCCCGCCCGGCTCCTCCGGGACCGGCAGCGAGAGCACGCCCGCCGCCGCCAGCGACCGGAACGGCCCCTCGGGGAAGGCGGGGGCCGCGTCACGCCCCGCCGCGCCCGCCCTGATCTCACCCA
>CADCVI010000236.1 GCA_902806105.1 uncultured Rubrobacteraceae bacterium | reverse complement strand
CAGCGCGAGTACGCCGAGACCGTGCGCTCATCCGGCGAGAACCTGCTCACGATCATCAACGACATCCTCGACTTCTCCAAGATAGAGGCCGGCAAGATGCAGATCGAGGTCATCGACTTCGACCTGAGGGTGGCGGTGGAGGAGACGGTTGGGCTTCTCGCCGAGCGGGCGCACGACAAGGGCCTGGAGCTCGCCAGCCTCGTCGAGCACGGCGTGCCCACGGCGCTCAGGGGGGACCCGGGGCGCATACGCCAGGTTCTCTTGAATCTCCTCGCCAACGCCGTGAAGTTCACCGAGGAGGGCGAGGTGACCCTCGTGGTCGGGCTGGTCGAGGACGAGGGAGACGCGGCGGTCGTGCGCTTCGAGGTCTCGGACACGGGCATCGGCATGAGCGGGGAGCAGCGCTCACGCCTCTTCCGCTCGTTCAGCCAGGCCGACGCTTCCACTACTCGCAGGTACGGCGGGACGGGGCTGGGGCTCGCGATCTCGAAGCAACTCGTGGAGCTCATGGGCGGGGAGATAGGGGTGGAGAGCGAGCCCGGGGTAGGCAGCACTTTCTACTTCACCTTGCCGCTGGAGAAGCAGCCCGAGCGGACGGAGCGAGGGGCTTCTGCCCCCCGCGCCGACCTGCACGACCTCCAGGTCTTGGTGGTGGACGACAGCGAGACAAACATCAGGATAGTGCGAGAGCTGGTCGTCTCCTGGGGGATGAGGGATGGTAGCGCCGAAGACGGGCACAGGGCTCTCGAGATGCTGCGTTCCGCCGCCGATGCGGGCGACCCCTACGACTTGGCGATACTCGACGGGGAGATGCCCGGCATGGACGGCATGGAGCTCGCGAGAAGGATAAAGGAAGACCCGTCGATCGCCTCGACCAGGCTCGTGATGGCGAGTTCGGTGGGACGAAGGGGCGAGGGCAAAGAAGCGAAAGAGGCGGGCGTTGACTCCTACCTCACAAAGCCGGTGAGACAATCTCTCCTCTACGACGCCCTCGCGACGGTCATGGGCGCACCGCGGGTAGATGAACCCGGAAGGAGAGAGGAGCAGCGCCCCGTCACCAGCCACAGCCTCAAGGAGGGCAAGGCCTCCTCTCGCACCCGCGTGCTGGTGGCCGAGGACAACGCCGTCAACCAGAAGGTAGCGGCAAAGATGCTCGAGAGGCTCGGGTACCGGGCAGACGTGACGGCGAACGGCCTGGAAGCCGTCGAAGCCCTATTCTCTCTCGTCCCGTACGCGGCGGTCTTGATGGACGTACAGATGCCGGAGATGGACGGCTACGAGGCAACCGCCGAGATACGCAGGCGCGAGGGCAAGAGGCCCAACCAGCGCACCCCCATCATCGCGATGACCGCCAACGCCATGCAGGGGGACAAGGAGAAGGCGCTCTCCGCCGGGATGGACGACTACGTATCGAAGCCCGTCGACCCCGAGGAGCTCGCCACCGCCCTCGCACGCTGGATCCCTCAATCCGAAGGGGAAGCGTGTGCTGCTGCCGCCGAGGTAGAGCAAGAAACGGACGGCGCCGCCCACCGAGTGGGCACCACCGGCCCGCTGGACCGGAGCACGATCGAGGGCCTGCGCGAGCTTGTCGGGCCGGAGTCCTTCGCAGAGCTTGTGGAGGTCTTCCTGGAGGACGTGCCGCCCAAACTCGAAGCGTTGCGAAAGGCCATAGAAAGTGGCGATGCTCCGTCAGTAAAGTGGGTGGCGCATACCCTCAAGGGAAGCTCGGGCAACATGGGGGCCACGGGAATGGCTTCCATCTGCGCCGAGCTCGAGAAGGGTGGAGCCTCGGAGGATCTTACGCATGCCCCAAGACTACTCGACGAACTCGAAGCGCAGTTCCGCCTGGTGCGTCCAGCACTGCTCGCTGTACAAAGCCACTAGCCCAGAACTTCCAAGAAATCCTACCCCCGATTGCACGTCGAACAGGGGCAGAAGGGAAGGCCAGGGTACAACAGAAGCCCCCGGAGCGGAAGCAGCAGGTTTCCCAAACCCTCCCTAGCGCGGGTACGATACCCGGCCGAAAAGGGCAGATAATGGTGGCGTAAGCGAACGTACAAAAACAGACCCAACCCGCGTGCAGAATGGCAACAGGAGAAGCGATGAAGATACGCATCACACAAGACGTCCCAAAGTACGCCCGACTCGCCAAAGACGTAGTCGTGGACGCCGAGCCCGTCGACGGCCACCCCGAAGTGATGCGGGTGAAAGGGTTCGGCGCCTTCGAGAACGGCGCGCTGGTGCGGGGTTGGGAGCTGGTCTGGTCGGACGGGGAGCTCGAGGCGCTGCTGAACGGGGGCTAGCGGCCACCCCGCCGCCGAAGGCCCCCGCGGCTTATCGGGAATCCCGCGGGGGAGCCGCCCCCGGGCATCAGGGGCGCGTCGTCTCCGCCGGCGTCGTTCCCGTCGCCGCTGATCAGGGGAGCGCCCTCCTCGTAGTGCTGGCCTCCCCCGCTGCCGCGGTCGGAACCTCCGCACGCCTCGCTGTCGTCGGCGTCGAGGTTGATGGGGTCAGAGGGGTCGCGGTCGAGCCCGGCCTCGGCCGGCTCCTGGCTCCGGAAGCCGGCTAAGGCCGGGCTGGCCCTGGGCGAAGGCGTCGGGCACGTGCTCCCGCGAAGCACGCACGGCGACCGCGGGCGCGAGAACCAGGACCGCGAGACAAAGAACAACTCCGCGATTTCCGAAGCTTCCACGAGTGGCGAGACCGGAACTCGAATCTTCCGGGCCTCCGGCCGCGACTTCATCGACGACGGCAGCGACGGCGTGAGGAATTTCATAGGCTGCGGTTCAGGCTTAGACACGGTCAGGGCCGATGGCGTGGACAAACTCGAGGACTGCGAGGGGGTCGTCCGCCGGTAACGCCACAGCGCGAAAGGGACGGGGGCCTTCGGGGCTCCGTCCCTTTCGCGCTGGTCGACACGCGGAGAATGGGCGCGGCATCAGCGAACCCAGACCGCACCTCGAGGCTCTGGAGAAGGTCGAGCGGACAGGCCCTGCCCGCCTCGTCTAGGTCCTGCGCACGGAGGGGATCGACGGGATGCGCTACGCCCAGTGGGACATGACCGGCTGGCACCGAGACTACGCCCCGTGCGTGTGGCGCAGACAGGCCACGGACGAGCAGAAGCGGGTCGGTCGGGAGATTTGGGTGAGGAGGGGGAAGATCACCGCCACGCTCCTGTGCGAGGCACACAAGCGGCAGCTTCAGGCGGCGACGGGCGACATCGAGGAGGGGCCGTCCCTCTCGCTCCGTGGGACCTCCTTGCCGCCGCAGGTGCCTCTCCGAGGTTCACATAAATTTCCGAAGAATAGAGAATGGGCAATCACCCGTTCCCCATGGGCTTACGTTCATTGTGAGGACACGCTTAGACAAAAGGGGACTTGAACAATATAAGGTACAATGCGACACCTTTTACGATATTGGCCGGGGAAAGGAGCGAACTTGGAGGTTCGTGAGGGGAGACTCGGGGGGAAGGTGGCCGTGATAACGGGAGCAGCGTCAGGCATAGGGCGCAGCTCCGCGGAGAGGTTCGCGGCCGAGGGAGCCCGCGTGGTGGTTGCCGACCTGGACGCTGGTGGAGCTCAGGAGGCCGCGGCAACTATAACGCGGGACGGCGGTGAGGCAACTCATGTCCGGTGCGACGTTACGCGGGCGGAGGACGCGAGGGCCATGGTCGAGGCGGCGGTTGAGCGCTACGGTGGGCTCGACATCCTCTTCAACAACGCCGGTAGCGCGACCTCCCCGCGCCCCGTGGAGGAGACGAGCGAGGAGGATCTGGACCGGGCGCTGGCGGTCAACGTCAAGGGGGTATTCCTCTGTTCGCAGGCGGCCATCCCGGCGCTAAGGGATGGCGGAGGTTCTATCATCGTGACCGCCTCCATCATGGGGGTACGGGCCCGGCCCGGATTCACGGCCTACGCGGCGTCGAAGGCGGCGGCCATCCACCTCGCGCGTACCCTCGCGCTGGAGCTAGCCGGGGATGGCATTCGGGTCAACTGCCTGGCCCCGGTCGCCACCGACACGCCGATGCTAAGCACGTTCATAGGAGATCGAGACCCGGATCAAGGGCGTGCGGCGTTCGTCTCGACCATCCCGCTGGGCAGGCTAGCGGCCCCGGCGGACGTGGCCTCGGCGGCGCTGTTTCTGGCCTCGGACGAGTCGGCGTTTATCACCGGTGCGGTGCTGCCGGTGGACGGTGGTAGGGGAATCTAAAAGAGAGCGTAAGGAGGAGCGAAAGGTGAACATTACGG
>CADCVI010000235.1 GCA_902806105.1 uncultured Rubrobacteraceae bacterium | reverse complement strand
CCCGGAGCAGCAGCAAACGGCGGCGAGGCACCGGGAGAGAGGGGGGCGGTCCCGGATGGGGCCGCCCCCTCCCCTTGCTCTCCGACCTGACCGAGGCGCAGGCTGCGTGCTCTGGTTTCGGCGTGCGGTACAGGTTTTGCTGGGCGCGCTGTCCTTTCGGGGGCTACTTCTTCCCGTTTCTGCGGGGGCGACGCTCGGCGGCGAGCCGCCGGACGGGGGCACCGTTGCTCAGGTGCTCCTCGACGACCTCCGGGACGTCTTTCTCACGCAAACCGATGTACCAGGTCCCCTTGGGCTCGGCCCCGTCGTAGACGACGGCGTTGGGGCCGTGTTTGCAGAGGCCGAGGCACCCGACGGTGTCGGTTCGAACCTCCCCGAGGAGGCCGGAAGACCTTATCTCTTCCTTTAGCGTCTTCCTCACGTCCTTTGCCCCACGCTTCTTGCAGTCGCCGCCGGTACAAACCAGGACGTGCGACTCGTAGTCCCGTATCTTCGCAGCCGGACCCTTCTCGGATACCGCAACGGCTCCCTCATGGCCCTTCTTGAACTTCTTCTTCCGGGAGATGGCAAACCTCCGTATCCAGTCCCGGCGCGTGAGGCCGGCGACGTCTCCAGTAAGTGAGAACGATTCCCAATAGGCGACTTATACCATGATCTCGACGGAAGAGTAAGATGGGGCTTGAGGTCGAACACGGCGCAATGTTGGAGGGTGGAGGACGGATGATCTTCGAGTGCGGGGGCCGGGGGGTCGGGTTTTGAGCCCGCAGGCCGTTATAGACGTGGGATCCAACACGATCCATCTTCTGGTCGGGGAGGTGGAGAACGGAGCGGTCCTGCCGGTGACGGGGGAGAAGTTCTCGGCCCGTCTCGGAGCCGGGGTGGACAAGACCGGAAAGATCGAGGAGAGGAGAATACCGCTGGCCGCGGAGGCCATCAAGCTGTTTGGCATGGTGGCGGGGATGAACGGGGCACCCGAGCCCATGATCCTGGCGACGAGCGCCGTGCGAGATGCGGCGAACGGTCAGGATCTCGTCGAGGAGGTCCGCAGGACGTCGGGTCTGGAGATGCGGCTCATCTCCGGCGACGAGGAGGCGGATCTGGGCTTCCGCGGTGCCGTTTCGGCGCTCGGGGAGGGTTACGTATGGGAGGCTCCGGCGCTCGTGGTGGACCTCGGCGGCGGGTCCGCGCAGCTTATTCTCGGGGATGCTGCCGAGGGGGCGCAGAAGCAGATCTCTCTTCCGCTGGGCTCCAACCGCACCACCGAGCGGTTCTCGGCCGGCGACCGGCCGCGTCCCAAGGAGCTCAAGACCCTGAGGAAGGTCGTGCCGGAGATGCTGCCCGACTGGGAGCTGCCCAAAGGGACGGCGGTCGTCGCTATCGGGGGCTCCGCGCGGGCGATCCTTAAGGTGACGCGGGACGAGTTGACGGCGGGGAGGCTCAAGAAGCTCGCCGAGGAGCTCGCGGAGAGACCGACGGCGTTCCTGGCGCGGGAGGAGGGGCTCGCGCCCGAGCGTGCGCGGGTATTGCCAGCGGCGGCGGCGACGCTGGCCGCGATCCTGGAGCGTTACGAGAAGTCGTCGCTTACCGTAGCGCGGGGTGGCATCAGGGAGGGTGCGATCCTCGCCCTTACGGAAGAAGCGGGCAAGAGCGAGTAGCTCTTACCGAAGAAGCGGGTAAGGACGGAGAGGGAGACCCGAACAGGGAGACATGGATTGAGCATTGCCGAGAAGACCACGAGCCTTTCTGACCCGTCGCTGTACATAAACCGGGAGCTTTCCTGGCTTGGCTTCAACGAGCGGGTCCTGGCTCAGGCCAGGGATCCGAGGCACCCGCTGCTGGAGAGGGTCAGGTTCGTCTCGATCTCCGAGACCAACCTCGACGAGTTCTTCATGATCCGGGTCTCCGGTCTCCAGCAGCAGGTCGTCGCCGAGCTGCCGAACCCGGTCCCGGACGGTATGACCCCCGAGGAGCAACTGGGGCGCATCTACCAGCACACCGCGGGCTTTCTCGCCGAGCAACGGGAGATCCTGAGGGAACAGCTCCTGCCCGCGTTGGACGAGGAGGGGATCAAGATCGTCCCCTACAAGACGATCGGCCGGAGGGAGAAGAAGGAGCTCCGGGAGATGTTCGCCCGGGATATCTTGCCTATCCTCACGCCCCTCGCCATAGACCCGGCTCACCCCTTCCCGCACATCTCCAACCTCTCCCTGAACCTGCTCGTCGTCATACGGGACGAGGGACGGGAGCTCATGGCGCGCATCAAGGTGCCGATCTCCATACGTCGTTTCCTGAAGGTACCGCCCACGGAGGCGCCGGAGACCGAGCCGGTGCCCGGCAAGCACGAGGAGGTACAGCTCGTGCGCGTCGAGGAGGTTATCGCGGCGAACCTCGACGAGCTCTTTCCGGGGAAGGAGATCCTGTCGAGCCACGTCTTCCAGGTGACGCGCAACGCCGACCTGGTTATAGAGGAGGACGAGGCGAGCGATCTCCTGCAGGTTATAGAGGACGAGCTGGAGGGACGCTGGTTCGGCCAGAGCGTGAGGCTGATGGTCGCGGACTCGATGCCCAAGTGGCTGCGCGAGTGGCTTACCGAGAACCTCGGGGTCGACGCCGGCTCGGTCTTCGCGGCGTCGGAACCTCTGGGGCTTGGCGACCTCGACGAGCTGACGCACCTCGACCGGGGCGACCTGCTCTACCCGCCCCTCACGCCCAGGGTGCCGCCCGAGATCCGATCGGCCCGTTCTATCACCTACGCGATTCGGGAGGGCGACGTCCTGCTTTACCATCCGTACGATTCGTTCGCCCCGGTGGTGGAGTTCGTGCGGGCGGCGGCGGACGACCCGGACGTCCTCGCCGTGAAGCAGACCCTGTATAGGGTCGGGTCTAACTCGCCGATCATCGAGGCCCTGAAGGGGGCTCGCGACGAGCAGACGCAGGTCGCCGTGCTCGTGGAGCTGAAGGCCCGTTTCGACGAGGAACCGAACATCGTATGGGCGAGGCAACTGGAGGCGCGCGGCGTACACGTGGCCTACGGGATCGTGGGATTCAAGACGCACGCGAAGATGTGCCTCGTGGTACGCCGGGAGGGCGGGGAGAGGCCCGGGCTCAGGCGCTACGTCCACATGGGCACGGGCAACTACAACCCCGGCACCGCCCGCGTCTACACGGACTTCTCGTACTTCACGGACGACCCGAAGATCGCCGAGGACGGGACCGACCTCTTCAACTACCTCACCGGCTACTCCGAACAGGAGGAGTTCAACGAGCTGCTCGTCGCCCCGATCTCCATGCGCCGGGGGTTCATGGAGCTTATCCGGGCGGAGGTGGAGAAGGCCAAGGGCGGAGAGCCCGCCAGGATCTCCTTCAAGATGAACAACCTGACGGACCCGGAGATCATCGAGGAGCTTTATCTCGCCTCGCAGGCCGGCGTGAAGATCGAGATGATCATCCGGGGCATCTGCTGCTTGAAGCCGGGCCTCCCGGGGATAAGCGAGAACATCCGGGTGCTCTCGCTCGTGGGGCGCTTCCTGGAGCACGCGAGGGCGTTCTCGTTCGGGGCCGACGACGAGAAGATCTACCTCGGCTCGGCGGACCTCATGCAGCGCAACCTCAACCGCAGGATCGAGACGATGTTCCCCCTGCGAGAGGCGCGCCACCGCGAGAAGATACGGCGCCTCTTCGACCTCCAGCTCGACGATACGGCGAACGCCTGGGAGCTGAAGCCCGACGGCTCTTACGAGCGCCGCCGCCCGAAGGAGGGTGAGGAGATACTGGACAGCCAGGCCCTACTCCTCTCAGAGCCGCTCTAGGTGCTTCTCTGAGGACGGAGGGCCGCGGGTACACCAGCTGGCGGAGGGAGGTTCCCCAGCACTACGCCACAGCCATCTAGAGGATCCGGTGACGGGGTCATTACGGCCCCATCAAGCTCGATGTTCGGGGTAATATCTCGTCGCCGAACCCGGTCTCGACCTATCCAGCCCACAAACCACAGAGACGTGGATACGACGCGCGGTAACGCTGCGGGGGCGCTGCGCAACCTTTGGACGCGGTGCTCGTGCCTTCGTAGGTCCGCGTTCCCACGTGTGCTACATTACTTTCAGGTTAATTTCTAGTTAATTCAGGGATAGGAGCGTTCATGGCGGAGCAGGCCACGGGGAAGGCCTCGGCTACGGAGACCGCGCAGGAGCCGGAAGCGGCACGCAGCACGGACGCTGCGGCGGAGACGGCTCAGGGGCCAGAAGCATCCGAGGACGCGGGTACAGGTTCAACGTCCTCTCCCTCGCGGCGCTCCTCCCGGGCTTCCGGGACCGATAAGGGGACGACGGGCGGGAAGCGGACCTCCTCCGGGACCGGGCGGAAGCCGAGCGGGGGACGGGCCGGCGCGGGGAGTCGGGGCGCGAAGGGCGGCCAGAAGGCGCCGGCGGGGAAGGACCACCAGGAGGTCGAGTGGCAGTTCGACGCCGATGATCTCGGTGCCGTGGAGGGTTGGCTCAGGGAGTCGGCCGTGGGTTCCGGGGTGGTCCTCGGAACGGTTTCGAGCGACGACCTCGTCGACGGCTACTACGACACCGGGGATTGGCGGCTGTACCGTGCCGGCTACGCCCTGCGCATCCGCGAGGCCAGAAGCGGGACCGAGGCCACGATGAAGTCCCTCTCGGGGGCGGAGGGCAACCTCCGGCGCCGGCGTGAGATCTCCGAGCCCCTCAAAGACGCCGAGATCGGGACGCTGCGCAAGTCCAGGGGGCCGGTTGGTGAGAAGTTGCGCCTCCTGCTCGGCGACCGCGAGGCCGGGAAGATCTTTCAGGTCCGCACCAGCCGCAAGACCTTCCCGTTGAGCCTCGCCGTCGAGGCTTCCGAAGGAGCGACGAGCGGTTCGTCGAACGGCGAGATCGTTCAGGATGCGTCGGGTAACGTGCGCGAGGTATCCGGGGATGGCGCGTCCGGCGTCGGGGGGAGTGGCCGCGTCGGGGAGGTCGTGCTCGATTCCTCCGAGATACCGTTCGGCGAGGCCGAGGAGTCGACAGGGCTCACGCGCGTGGAGGTCGAGGTCGACGCCGGGGCTGCCTCGGACCGCAGGCTCCGGGGCTTCGTCAAGGAGATGGAGGTCTCGCTCGGGCTGCGGCCGGCCAGGATCTCGAAGTACGAGGCGGGCATCTTCGCGACCGGGTTGAGCCCGGAGAGTCGGGAGGACTACGGGCCGACAGGGGTGGACGCCTCCCTATCTCTCGGGGAGATGGCGTTCGCGGTGCTGCGCAAGCAGTTCGCCGTCATGGGTTCGCACGAGCCGGGCACCCGGCTCGGCGAGGACGCGGAGGAGCTTCACGACATGCGGGTCGCCACCCGCAGGCTCCGGGCCGCGATGAAGCTCTTCGAGGACGTGCTGCCGGAGCGTAGCCGCTGGCTGCGCGAGGAGCTGCGCCACTTCGCGGGCTCCCTGGGGGCCGTCCGCGACCTCGACGTCCAGATCGAAGAGATAAAGGGGGTGGGCGGCGGAGACCAGGAGGAGGTCGAGGCGCTCGCCGCCATCGTGACCGGCCTCGGGGAGCGGCGAGAGGCGGCGCGCAAGCGTCTTCTCGAAACCCTCGACTCCGACCGCTACGACCGGTTCGAGTCCTCGTTCGCCGAGATGCTTCGTCGTGGCCCAGAGGGGTCTGGGGGCGGGGGGATCACGGGCGCACCCTCTACCAACGGCTCCTCCGAGGCACCCGCCGCCGACGCGCCCGTCCTGGAGGCAGCGCCAGCCCTTCTCGGCCGGCGCTACCGTGCGTGGAGCAAGGCAGCGGGCAGGCTGCACGAGGGTTCCCGCCCCGAGGATTACCACGAACTGCGCAAGAAGGGGAAGCGCCTGCGCTATGCTCTCGAGTTTTTCTCCGGGGTGTACGGCGAGGAGGCTACAGGTAAGCTCGTGAAACCCCTCAAGGCCGTGCAAGATTCCCTGGGACGTCATCAGGACGTCATCGTTGCGGCGGACCTCCTTCACGAGATCGCCATCACCACCCCGAGGCTCCCCAAGCGGACGGTTTTCGCGATGGGCCTCCTGGCGCAGCGCTATCACGCGGAGGCGGAGGCCCTCAGAACGTCGTCGACCGCCGCGAAGGAGTATCGCGCCCTGGCCGGGGGCAAGCTGTGGAAGGGCTTCGAGAAGCTTATGAAGGGGGAGAGCCGCGCCGCCGAGAAGTCCCGCAAGGGCTCCGGCAAGGGCAAGAAGAAGGGCAAGTAGGGGGGTGGACCTCTACGTCGTGCGCCACGCCGTCGCTCACAAGCGTGACGCGGAGCTGTGGCCGGACGACGGCGACCGTCCCCTCACCCCGGAGGGGGAGGCCGAGTTCCGGAAGGTCGCCGGTGGGCTCGGATGCCTCGTGCCGTCCGTCGACGCGCTGCTGAGCAGCCCCCTGGCGCGGGCGTGGCAGACGGCGGAGGTCCTCGCCGGGCTCGACGGCTGGCCCGAGCCCAAGGCGTTCCCCGCCCTCGAGCCGGAGTCTTCGCCGGAACAGACAGCGCTCGCGCTCGAAGCTTACGCCGAGTCGAGAGCCGTAGCGGTGGTCGGGCACCGTCCCGGCCTGCACGAGCTCGTGTCGTACCTGCTGGCCGGCGACGCGGAGGCCGACGTGAGGATCAAGAAAGGCGGCGCCGTGCGCCTGACCTTCGACGGGCCTCCCGGACCGAAGACCGCCGCGCTACGCTGGCTCCTCACGCCCGCCCTGCTCATCTCCTGCGCGTCCGCGGGGCCTTCCTAGAACTTCGGCGAACCGCCGCCTAGCCGAATGGTGGCGACCGTCTGGGGCTCCGGGTATTCCTTCTTCAGGTCGAGCAGGGTGAGCTCCACGCGGTTCACCTCGATCTCGCCGACGTAACGGTCGCGGTAGCGCCCTACCGCCTCCACGAACGCGTCCGGGGCGGCCCTATCTTCCGGAACCTTGATATACGCCACGGTCAGGTGCGGTGGCCCCGGCGGCTTCGCGAGCCCGCACCGCACCCGGACGGCCTCGCGTACCTTACCGATCATACCTCCGTCGTGTACCTCGACGAAGACGGCCCCGGGGAAGGCGTTCAGGTTGCGCAGCTCGGCCGGGAAGGGCGGGAAATCGGCGAGAGCCTCCCGCGCTCCGGTGGCCAGCTCCTCCAGCCGATCGGGGGACAGCTCATCGTCGGCCCCCGGCTCCTGCGCCAGAAAGCCGGGGAGCAGGAGCGTTATGTGCATGAAGTGGTCGGGGTGCAGGGAGACGAACGGGAAGGGCTCGAGGGCTTCTCGCAGGGGCCTCAGCCCTTCGAGGGCGTTCTCTGCTTCTACGGGGATCAGGAAAGAGACGGAGAGGCCGTGGCCGTCCTGCCACTCCGGGTTTGTGTGCCCCCCGGGCTCCAGGCGGCGATCACGCCGAAACCTCCCCCACAGCTCCTCGTACCCGTCCACCGCTCGAACTGTAGCAGAGGAGGCACCGGGCCCCGTCCGGAACTACCTCGCCCTAGCCCTTTTTCCTGCGTTTGGTCTTGGGTGGCGAGGTCCCGAGTATCGTCGAGGTGCGCATCGCCGGAAGCATGGGCATCTTCGTCCTGGTGGTGACTTTGAGGTTTCCGTCCTTCGTCAGGCTCGTCTTGAAAGTGGTCTTGACCCTCATGGCTCTGCTCCTTCGCGCTCTGGTCCAAGACGGGACCTACCCGTCCTCGGCTGATCGGAACCGGCACCGTGCCGCGTGTGACGAGGATCGCTCGGGGGCTCGACGCACGGTTTCGCGTCGATGCTCGGTGCGAGGCCGGCCCGGTACTCCGCCGGTATCGCGCGGGGCGGGGCCACGGGGGTACAATCTTCCGATGGAATTTATGACCATCCGGGCTCGCAACCCCGGTCCGCTCACGCTGGACGGTACGAACAGCTACGTGGTCGGGGACACGGTGGTGGACCCCGGTCCCGACGACGAGGGGCACCTCGGAGCCATCGCCGCCGCCGCCGGCACCGTGAAGCGTATAGCCCTCACCCACCGGCACCCGGACCACTCGGCCGGTGCCTCGCGCCTCTCGGAGCTCTGCGGCGCGCCCGTGCTCGCCTACGGCGACGGGCTCGGGGACGGGGACGAGTTGGCCCCGGGGCTTGTTTGCGTGCACACGCCGGGACATGCACCGGACCATCTGTGCTTCTGGCACCCGGAGAGCGCCACGCTGTTCTCCGGGGACCTCATCGCCGGGAGAGGCAGCATCATGGTAGCCCCGCCCGAGGGGGATCTGGCGGCCTACGTGGATTCTCTGGAGAAGGTTCGGGCGCTGTCGCCCGGGCGCATCCTGCCGGGACACGGTCCCGAGGTGAGGGAGGCCGCCGGGAAGATCGAGGAGTACCTGGCCCACCGCCGCGAGCGCGAGGGCCTCGTGATAACTGCCCTGGAGGAGGGGGCCTCCACGGTGGACGAGGTAGTGACCCTCGCCTACGCTGACACGCCCCGGAGTATGCGCCCCTATGCCACGCTCGCGGCCCGCGCGCACCTCGCCAAGCTCGGGCGCGATCTGCCGCCGTCGTAGGATGGAGAGCTTCCGCGACCGCAGAGCCCCCCGGGCTTCGGTCCGCGCGAGACGCTGTGGTCCCATGCTTCCAGATGATCACACACTACAATTTGCATATAAATTGACCGTGAACCTACACATGTGCGAATCTAGAGCCAGGATAGGTCTCTCGTGCGCGTGGACCTGAGACTCAGACCGAAGGGAACGGCGATGTTGAAAAAGGTGTTGGTTGCCAACCGGGGCGAGATCGCGATCCGGGCCTTTCGGGCTGCTTACGAGCTCGGCATTCGCACCGTCGCCGTGTACACGCCGGACGACCGGGACTCGCTGCACCGCCAGAAGGCCGACGAGGCTTACGAGATCGGCGAGTCGGGCCATCCGTTGAGGGCATATCTCGACGTCCAGACCCTCGTTGAGACCGCGAAGCGCGTCGGGGCAGATGGGATCTACCCCGGTTACGGTTTTCTCTCCGAGAGCCCGGCCTTCGCCCGGGCTTGTGAGGAGGCCGGTCTCGTCTTCGTGGGGCCGCCGCCGGAGGTGCTCGCCCTGACCGGGAACAAGCTGGAGGCGCGCAAGGCGGCTGAGGCGGCGGGTGTGCCCGTGCTGAGCGCCTCCGAGACCGTTCGCGAGCCCGGGGAGGCGCTCGACAAGGCCGAGGAGATCGGGTTCCCGATCTTCGTTAAGGCGGAGAGCGGCGGCGGGGGGCGCGGGATGCGCCTCGTGGAGAGGCCGGAGGAGCTGACGGGGGCGGTGGAGACGGCCATGCGCGAGGCCGAGGCCGCGTTCGGGGATGGCTCCGTGTTCCTGGAGCAGGCAATCAGCAGGCCGAGGCACATCGAGGTTCAGGTGCTCGCGGACGCCGAGGGGCAGGTGATCCACCTTTACGAGCGCGACTGCTCCGTGCAGCGCCGCCACCAGAAGGTGCTGGAGATGGCGCCCGCTCCGAACCTCGACCCGGAGCTGCGCGCCCGACTGTGCTCGGACGCGGTCCGCTTCGGGAAGGAGGTCGGCTACCGGAACGCCGGTACCGTCGAGTTTCTCGTGGGGGAGGACGGTGAGTACGCCTTTATAGAGATGAACCCTCGCATCCAGGTCGAGCACACCGTCACCGAGGAGACCACGGACGTCGACCTCGTGCACGCGCAGTTGCGCATCGCGGGCGGAGAGACGCTGGACGATCTTGGGCTCTCCCAGGAAGGAATACGCCAGCGCGGCGTCGCGCTCCAGTGCCGGGTGACGACGGAGGATCCGGCCGACGGCTTCAGGCCGGACACCGGGAGGATCTCGGCCTACCGCTCGCCGGGCGGCGCGGGGATACGGCTCGACGGCGGCACCACGTACGCGGGCGCGGAGGTCAGCCCGTACTTCGACTCGCTGCTGGTGAAGGTCACGGCGCGCGGGCCGGACCTGCCCGCCGCCGCCAGACGGGCGACGAGGGCGCTGGCGGAGATACGGGTCCGCGGCGTGGCGACGAACGTGGCCTTCCTGCGCGCGGTACTCTCCGACAAAGATTTTCTGGCCGGCAGGGTGAGCACGGCCTTCGTGGACGAGCGGCCCGAGCTGACCTCGGTCTCGACCGGCAAGGACCGGGCGAGCCGCCTCCTCAGCTTGCTCGCCGACGTCACCGTGAACCAGCCGCACGGCCCGCCGCCCGCCGCCCCCGACCCGAGGACGAAGCTGCCGAAGCTCCCCGAGGGAGAGGCCCCGGCGGGGACGAAGCAGCGGCTGCGGGAGCTCGGGCCGGAGGGTTTCGCCCGCTGGATGCGCGACTCCGAGGCCCTGCTCGTTACCGACACCACGATGCGCGACGCCCACCAGTCCCTCCTCGCCACGCGCATGCGGACCTTCGACATGCTCGCCGCCGGCCCGCACGTGGCAAGGGGCCTCTCCGGTCTGCTCTCCGCCGAGGCGTGGGGCGGGGCGACCTTCGACGTGGCTCTGCGGTTCCTGCACGAGGACCCGTGGGAGCGCCTCGCCCGACTCTCCGAGGCCCTGCCGAACGTGTGCCTCCAGATGCTCTTGAGGGGCCAGAACGCCGTCGGGTACACGACGTACCCTTCCGACGTCGTGCAGGCGTTCGTCTCGGAGGCGCACCGGACGGGGATGGACATCTTCCGCATCTTCGACGCGAACAACGACGTCGACAGGATGCGCCCGGCCATAGAGGCGGTGCGGGAGACGGGCGCCCTGGCGGAGGGGGCGATCTCCTATACCGGCGACCTCTCGGACCCCGGCGAGAAGCTCTACACCCTGGACTATTACCTGAAGCTCGCCGAGGGGCTCGTCGAGGCTGGGTCGCACGTCTTGTGCATCAAGGACATGGCCGGCCTGCTGCGCGCCCCGGCGGCGAGGAGGCTCGTCTCCGCGCTCAGGAGCGAGTTCGACCTGCCGGTGCACCTGCACACCCACGACACCTCCGGCGGCGGGCTCGCGACCTACCTCGCCGCCGTCGAGGCGGGGGTGGATGCGGTGGACGGTGCGGCTGCCCCGCTCTCGGGGATGACCAGCCAGCCCTCGCTCTCGGCCATCGTCGCCGCCACGGACCGCACGGAGCGGGAGACCGGGATCTCGCTGGATTCTCTGGCGGACCTCGAACCGTACTGGGAGGCGGTCAGGAACTTGTACGCGCCCTTCGAGGCGGGTTTGAGGTCGCCGACGGGGACGGTTTACCGGCATGAGATCCCGGGTGGTCAGCTCTCGAACCTGCGCCAGCAGGCGCTCGCGATGGGCCTCGGCGAGCGCTTCGAGGAGATCGAGAGGGCCTACGCCAAGTGCGACGACCTGCTCGGACACCTCGTCAAGGTGACCCCGACGAGCAAGGTCGTCGGCGACCTCGCCCTCTACCTGCTCTCCTCGAACGTCGACCCGGACGACCTGAGGGAAGATCCCGCCTCCTACGACCTCCCCGACAGCGTCCTCGGCTTCCTGCGCGGCGAGCTCGGGGAGCCGCCGGGCGGGTGGCCCGAGCCGTTCAGGAGCCGGGCGCTCGAAGGGCGCAACGGCAAGCCGGAGGGCGGCCCAGGTGGACTATCGGAGGAGGACCGGGCGGCGCTCGGGGACGCGAAAGAAGGGATCGAACGGCGCCGCGCGCTCGACAAGATCCTGCTGCCAGGGCCCACCGCCGAGAAGGAGAAGGCGGAGGCGAGCTACGGCGACGTCTCCGTCATCCCGACCCGCGCCTTCCTCTACGGTCTGGAGACGGGGGAGGACCTCGCCATCGACCTGGAGCCCGGTATCAGGCTCTACGTGGAGCTCGAAGCGGTTACCGGTGCCGACGGGCGCGGTATCCGCACCCTCCTCGTCTCCCTGAACGGCCAGTCCAGGGCCGTCGACGCCCAGGACCGCTCGCTGGAACCCGAGATACCCGTCCGCGAGAAGGCCGACCCGAACCAGCCCGGACACGTCGCCGCCCCGATGACCGGCGTGGTGACGATCAATGTAGAGGAGGGCGAGGAGGTCGAAGCCGGAAGCCAGCTCGGCACGATGGAGGCGATGAAGATGGAGTCCTCCATCAGCGCACCCTCCGCGGGGACCGTCGAGAAGCTCGCCGTCACGTCGGGCACCAGGGTCGAGCCCGGTGACCTACTGCTCGTCCTGAAGACGAACTGACACAGGAGACGGCTCGTACGGGGAGTGCGTGGGGAGCAGGCCCTTCTCCCCACGCACTCCCGGGAGTCTCCATCGGGTACCGCACGAAGACATTCCAACCGGTCGGATCGTGCCGTCTCAGAGAAGGAAGCTAGCGCTCGAACGAGCCCTGGCTTGGGGGAGCTCTCGTAGGAGGGATGGGGCGAGCGTGGGCCGGGTTGCTGCGGTGTCCCGCTCTGCGTCCTGTTTACCTCTGAGGCTGATCCGGCGCGTGGTGGGAGCCTGGTCTTCCTTGTGGACCAGGATGACCGAGGTCAGGGAATCGTTGTCGGGAAGAGGGAGCGGCGTTCGGGTAGCTGGGGCGGCTTCTAGTTTATCTTCACGGCGCCGTAGCGCAGGGCGAAGACGAGGGCTTGCAGCCTGGAGTGGACGCCGAGCTTGGCGAGGATCCTGGCCGTGTGGTTGCGTTCGGTGGTGACGCTTATGTGGAGCTTCTCGGCGATCTCGCGGCCATCGAGTCCCTCGGCCAGGGCCTGGAGCACCTCGTGTTCGCGGGGGGTGAGTTGTGCGAGGGCGTACCTTGCCTCGTGCTCCTCCTTTCTGCGGGTGCCGGCGAAGCGCAGGAGCTCTACGACCTCCGAGAGGGGGAGGAGCGTCTCGCCCGCGCGGAGCCGCCTGACGGCGTCCACGACCTCGTCCATCCCTGCCGACTTGTGCAGGACGCCCGCGGCCCCGTACTCGACGGCTCGGGCGATCTCCGCGCGGTCCAGGCTGGCGCTCAGGACCAGGGCCTGCGCCTCCGGGTTCGCGTCGCGCAGATCCTTGATCAGCTCGGCGCCGTAGCCGTCCGGGAGCCCGAGGTCTACTATCGCGATGTCTACCGGCGTCTCGACGAGCATCTTGCGGGCCTCCCCGAGGGAGCCTGCCTGCCCCACCACCACGAACTCGGACGTGAGATCCAGGATGGAGGCGACGGCCTGGCGGAAGGAGGCGTGATCCTCGACGAGCAGGATGCGGGCGATTTCTTCCTCCTCCGCACCGTCTTCTACGAGGGACAACTCGAAGCTCACGGTTGTCCCTTCTCCGGGATTGCTCCTTACCTTGAGTTCCCCGCCGAGGGCGCGGGCCCTCTCCCGCATGGTCCTGGTCCCCATGCCGGAGGTTTCCGGTGCGTCGAAGCCGCGCCCGTTGTCCGAGACTTCGGCCCGGAGCCCGTTTTTCGAGGCTTCTACCGTCACCGAGATGGTGTCCGCGCCCGAGTGGCGCCGGGCGTTCGTGAGGGCCTCCTGCACGATGCGCAAGAGCTCGACCTGGCCGTCCTTGTCCAGCGGCCAGGGCCTGGAGCCCTCGTGGATAGAGAGCTGGATCCCGCGTCCCGGCGCGCGCCTGCGGTTCATCTGCACGAGCGAGGCGAGCATCTCGGGGAAGCTCTTCTCCCGGTGGCCTTCGAGCCTCAGGTCGTAGATTGCGCCCCGCAGGCCCTCGATGGAGCGCTTGAGCGCGGCGGAGACCTCGTCGAGGTTGGCGGCGTTCTTGCCTTCCCGGCCCAGGACCTTTCCGATCTCGATCTGCTGGAGGGCGTGGACTATGTCCTGGAGGGCCTCGTCGTGGATGTCGCGCGCTATTCGGGCGCGCTCGGCCTCCCTGACCTCGCGAAGGGCCGCCTCCGCCCGCTTGCGCTCCGATATGTCCTCGCAGACGACCAGGAAGATCCGCCCGCCCCCGGCGGTCTTGACGACGCTGGTCCTCTCCTCGACCCACAAGGGCCTCCCGTTCTTGCTGAGCTTGCGGGCCTCCCAAATACCCAGAAAGCCCGGGTTCTTGAGGCAGGCGTCGAAGTGGCGCCTTACGTCTTCCCTGTCGTCCTTGTGGAAGAGGTCCAGCATAGGGAGCCCGAGCATTTCGTCCGGCGTGTAGCCCAGGTGCTCGGACCCGTAGCGGTTGACCGAGAGCACCCTGCTCTCCTCATCGAGCGTGAAGTACATGGACGGGTTGTCTTCGTACAGTACCCTGTAGCGCTCCTCGCTCTCCCGGACCGACTCGAAGAGGCGGGCATTATCCAGCGCGACGGCCGCCTGCGCGACGAGCGCCGCGGCGATGCCCTCCTCGCGCTCCCCGAAGACCCCGGGCTCGGGGTGGCCGAAGAAGAGGCCGCCCAGGATCTCCTCCGAGCGCGAGACGACCGGAACCGCCAGGTAGCTCGCGACGGGCAGGGCCTCCTCGACCGTGCTTCCGTCGCGTGCCGGCGGGCCGCCGGAGCGTACGATCTCTCTGCTCCCGAAGGCCGCGTCGAAAACCCAGGGTCTGCGCGCCAGGTATGCCTCCGAGAAGACCTCGGGCGACATGCCGCAGATCGCGCAGAGTTCGTACGAGTCGCCGTCTTCTGTTGCCTTCAAGTACACGCCGAAGGAGGCGCCGGTGAGCTTCGTCGCCTCGTCGGTCACCGCCTGCAACAGCTTCTGCCCGTCCAGTTCCGACGACAGCAGTTGGCCCACGCGGTTGAGGTTTCGGAGGGTCTCCGCCTGCTCGTGCAGGGTCTTCTCGAACAATTTGCGCTCGCTGATGTCCTCGACCGTCCCCTGAAGGCCGACCAGGCGTCCGTCCTCGCGAAGGGCGCGGGCGTTCGTCGAGGTCCAGACCAGGGTGCCGTCCCTGCGACGCACCCTGGTCTCGAAGCCGGAGACGGCGCCCTTCTCCCCTAGCAGCCGCACGAGCTCCTGGCGGCGCGCGGGATCCTCGTAGAGCTGCTCGGCCACGTCCACGACCTCGCGGAGCATCTCGTCCGGGCTGTCGTAGCCGAAGATGCGGGCCATGGCGGGGTTGGCCGATAGGAGGCGACCGTCCAGCGACGTCCGGAAGACGCCCTCGATGGAGTTTTCGAAGATGGAACGGTAGCTCTCCTCGGCCTCGCGCAGGGCCTCCTCCGTCCGCCTGCGCTCGGTTACGTCCTCCTGCACCCCGACGAAGTTGATCAGGCGGCCCTCGGCGTCGCGGACGGGGGAGATCGAGAGGTCGTTCCAGAAGGGCGTACCGTCCTTCTTGTAGTTGCGGACGACCACGCGGCATCCACGCCCCTGCGCGAGGGCGGAGCGCATCTCGTCCAGGGCGGGCTGGTCCCGATCCTCGCCCTGCAAGAACCTGCAGTTTCTGCCGAGAATCTCCCCGGCAGCATAGCCGGTTAGCCCCTCGAAGGCGGGGTTGACGTAGACGATGGGATCGTCGGGACGGTTGGGATCCGTGATGATAATGCCGTGCCGGCTGGCCGAGACGGCCAGGTTCAGGAGCCGGGATTCTTCCCCCACGGAGCCGCCACCCACGCTCATCCCGAACTTACCTCCAGCCGGGCTCCGCTCGCCACTACGCTCATCTTCCACAACAAGGATTAACATATATAAGCATAGTGGAACGGCAAGAAAGGGTGGCCCCGAACAGGCCCGGAGTACCCCCTATGTGGCGCTCTCCCGATGGCACGTCATCCCCGCCGCTCGGTGGTGTCTTCACGAGGGAAGCATACCACGGGACCACCCCACCGAGCGGGTCCGGTGGCGGCGTCCTGATCTAAATGGATCAGACAAAGATGGCCTAATCGGTTCATGACGCTCGCGGCCGCCTGCGTGATCATTCGTACCCGGAAAGGGAAAGGAGGATTTGCATGAAGCTCGCATTGGATGTCTGGTACGAGGACTGGAGTAGAGCCGAGGGCGATGAGGCCCACGCGGCGGACGGCGGGGAGGTACCTGCCTCCGAAGCGGTCCACGATGGGGGATGCAGAGATGTCTGGTACCGAATCGGGAGGGATGCCGGGGGAGACCTCATCCCGTTTCCCTACCTCGGTCTCTAGTCGCGCCGGAAGGAGAGGTTCATGGTGATGGTCTTGGAGCACGTCGGGGGTGCTTACGACGTCAAGGCGACGGAGTTCGGTCGGTCCTACAGGTGGGTGCCGGAGCGCGTGGTGATCGATTGCGACTGCGGCGAGAGGACGACGCTGACCCGCAGCACGAGCGTGTGCCCGTGCTGCGGCACGGATCACTACGAGGCTCTTATGGAGGAGCTCTCGGCGCGCCGGCGGGAGGACGAGCTCCTTCATCCCTGGCGCTACAACGGCGACTGCGAAGGCGTCGCTCACAGGGAGACGGGGTTCCCGGAGATAGAGTTCGTCTGAGAGAAAGACTCGCGGGGAGTAACGGGGTGGAGCCCCGCCCGCCCGTGCGCGAGGGAACTGGCGCGACGCAGTCGATGAGATAGGAGATCCGCGGATGTCGGAGTTGGTAGAGGCAAAAACACAGATCGTCGGCGGGGCCTTGTCCCTCGTCGGATACCCGGTGCTGAGCCACCACGCGCTGGCCCGGCGTGAGGTTCAGGGGGTGGATCTGCTACACGTCACGCTGCGTGACGGCAAGGATGTCCTACCGCTGTTCTCCTCCGGGGAGACGGCGCGAGATTTCCTCGACTCCCGGGAGCTAGGCGGGATCTGGTACGCGAGGGAGTGCTATGCGGGAGAGCTGGTCTCGCTGCTCGTAGGGCTTTATGCGGGCCTCGACGGCGTGCTGCTCGACCCGGTCTACGGGAACCCGCTCGACGGGTACGTCCCTGAGAACTTTATGTACGGGAAGAGCTTCGTGAACTACCTGCTGAGCGAGAGACGCGGCGTCTCGATCCGGACGGCGCACCATATAGGTTAACCCGCGCAGGGATACCCTCTAGTCCGAAACGAGGGCACCATCCGGAACGGCGGCGTGCCAGGCCCCTGCGCATGATCCGCTTCCCCTGACCCGCGACGGCTCGACTCCAACGGACCTGGTGTCGAGCCATCGCCGGGACTCCTCGACCAAGCCTGCTCGCCGAGAAATTTTGCAAGGTATGGAACGTGGCCAGAAGGTCCCGGGGCTTTTCTGGCGAGCGTTGGTCGAAGCCTTCTACGCGGCAGCCTTGTAAGCCTCACAAGGCTGCCGCAGTGGAGCCGCGCACGACGAGATGTGTGGGCAGGAGTAGCTCTCTTTGGGTGTCGGACTTTTCTTCGCGGAGCTGCGCGACGAGTTTGCGCCCTGCTTGCAGGCCCTTCTCGACGTGCGGCTGGTGCAGGGTGGTGAGGGGCGGCGTCGAGCGGGCCGCCTCGGGCACGTCGTCGAAGCCGACGATGGAGAGGTCTTCCGGCACGGAGAGTCCCATCCGGGTCGCGGCCTCGATGACGCCGAAGGCCAGCCTGTCGCTGAGGGCGAGGATGGCGGTCGGTCGGGGCTCCCGGGAGAGCAGGACCTCGGCGGCGGCCCTGCCCTCGGACGGCTCGCTCTCTGCACACTCGTACACGGGGACGTCGCCCCAGGGTATACCGGCGTTGCCCGTTGCCCCGGCGATTCCCCGTAGCCTCGAACCGCTCGGACGCATGGTGGCCGCGCCGCGGCGATCCGGCTCCACCATGCCGCTCCTCGCCTCCAGCGCGAGCCGGAACGACACCACGCCGAGGCTCCGGTGGCCGAGCTCGAGCAGATGTTCGGCGGCCGCACGCGCCGCCCCCTCATCGTCTATTCCGACGGACGGCACCTCCCCTATGGGGGGCTGGTCCACGATCACGGCCGGCAGCCGGCGCTCGATGGCGGCCCCGACGAGCGGGTCGTCCGCCGCCATGCTATGGATCACGACCCCGTCCACCGCCGCCGCCCTTATGGCCTCCGTGTCCCTGCTCCCGAGCGACCCGCCGGGGAGCAGGAGCAGCCCGAGACCGGCCTCCTCGACGGCCTCGGAGACCCCCTCCAGGAACATGACCGCCGCGGGGTCCGCGAACGCGTAGGAGAGCCTGTCCCTGAACAAGACCCCCACCACGTTCGACCGCCGCTGCCTCAAACTCCGGCCCAGGGGATCCGGGCCCGCATACCCCAACCCGCGCGCCACCTCGAACACCCGCTCCCTCAACTCCGCCGAGAGCTGATCCGGCCGGTTGTACGCGTTCGATACGGTAGACGGCGAAACCCCTACCTCCGCCGCTACTTCCTTGATCGTTACGCGCCGAACAGACAAACCTTTCACACCCTCCGTTTGAAATTCCCGAACCCCATGATACCTTACTGTAACGTTACAGACTAAATCGTTGCAGAAAGGAGCGTGACGTGTTCGGGGGGCAGGCATCGAAGTTCGAGAGGGCAAAACGGGCGCGTCTCGCCGTGTTGGTGGTGTTCTTTGTCAACGGGTTCGGGTTCGCGAACTGGATCGTGCGTATCCCGACGGTGCAGGAGAAGTTGAGCTTGAGCGAGGGTTCGCTCGGGCTGGCGCTCCTGGCGCTCGCGGGCGGGGCGCTGGCGACGATGGTCATCAGCGGTGGCCTGGTGCAGAAGCTGGGCAGCCGTCCCATCGTGGGGGTTGCGGGTTCGCTCTTCGGGCTCTCGCTGGTGTTGCCCGGGTTGGCGCCGAGCCTGCCGCTCCTGGTGCTGGCCCTGCTACTGGCGGGGGCGTGGCACGGGGCGCTTGACGTCTCGATGAACGCCCACGCCGTCGTGGTGGAGAAGGAATACCGGCGGCCGATCATGTCGTCCTTCCACGCCGCTTTCAGCCTGGGTGGGCTCGCGGGTGCTGCTAGCGGCGGGCTGCTCTCCGTCTGGGGGGTGGGCCTCGTGCCGCACCTCTCGGGCGTGGCGGTGCTGAGCCTCCTCGCCTTCACGGTGGCCTCCCGGGCGTTGCTGCCCGCGAGCGCGGACAGGGGAGAGGAGGGTGGAGAGCCGGCCTTCGTAAGGCCGAACCGGGCACTGGCGGGGCTCGGGTTCATCGCGTTCTGCGTGCTGCTCGGGGAAGGCGCGATGGCCGACTGGAGCGCGGTCTACCTCGGTGGGACGCTAGGGACCGGACCGGGGCTCGCCGCCGCCGGTTACGCCGTCTTCTCCCTGACCATGGCGGCGGGGCGTCTGTGCGGAGATCGGCTCGCGAAGAGCTTCCGGCCCGCCGTGCTCGTCCGCGGCGGGGCGGCCCTCGCCGCCGCGGGGCTTGGGGTCTCGCTCGCGGTCGGGCATCCGATCCTCGCGCTCGTGGGCTTCGCCTGCGCCGGGGCCGGGTTCTCGGTCGTCTTCCCCAACGTCCTGAGCGCGGCGGGGCGCAACGGCGAGATGCCCGCCGGGGCCGCGATCGCGGCTGTTTCCACCGCCGGTTACTTCGGCTTCCTCGTCGGGCCATCGGCCATCGGTTTCGTCGCCGAGCTTACGGGGCTCGGGGCGGCCCTCTACATAGTCGTGGGCCTGAGCGCGGCCGTAGCCGTTATGGCCGGAACCCTGGGACGCACGCCGCGAAGCGAACGGACCGAGGAGGCACGAGGGACGGGCGTCGGGCCAGAGGCGGTCGGGATAGGGGGTCGAGTGGCCGCTGCGAGGCAGGAAGACGTTCGTGATCCGGTGGTTCAGGCGGGAGCGAGCAACGACCCGGTTTCAAGCAACAGCAGATGAGTATTAGTTCAGCAAATCACAAGCGAGAGGATGTACAGATGATCAAGGACCAGAACACCCAGCAGGCGAGCGTACGGCGGCAGGTTCGTCCGGGGGTACGGGAGAACATAGGCTCCGGGCTCGGCCGAGACAGAGAGGTCGCGCTGAGGGTCGGGGTCCCCGGCTATGGCGGGGCCGCCCTGAGCGCCGTCGTTCCGGCGGAGACCATGGCGGAGATCGAGGGGGGAGACCGTCCGGTCGACGCGAAGCTGAAGATCAGGGTGCCCGGCTACGGCTGGCGCGTCGTCGGGGCCCGGGTGTTCCCGCGCGAAGAGGGCTCGGCGGCGAAGTCGAGGCCGGTGCGGGTTTCGGTGCCCGGCTACGGCGGCTCGACGATGAGGATGACGTTCGCAGGACGGGGGTAGAAGCCGGGGCCAGAAAGGTCCTGGCCGGCACCGCGGGAGGGGAGCAACGAACCTGAAAACGCAGGCTGCGGGGCGCTTCGGGGCGGGTTCGACCGAGGAGGGCCGGGTAACCGTGGCGACGGGGGTGGAGGCGTAACGGGCCACCGGCGCGAGACCGGAGCGGGAGACGTTCGCGAGCTTCGCGGCCCTCACGAAAGAGTGGCTTGGTGCGTGCAGGCCGAGCGTGTTTGCCGTCTCCAGTAAGGGGTTGAGCCTCCCTGGAGGTACCCGGACGCGAGGGG
>CADCVI010000234.1:586-4346 GCA_902806105.1 uncultured Rubrobacteraceae bacterium | reverse complement strand
GTACGGGAAATCGCTCGTCTATCAGGCCGCTGACGAAGACGGCCTCGAACTCCAGGCCCTTGGAGCCGTGGACCGTAAGGAGGCGCACCGCCCCCTCCGCCGGCGGGGCCGAGGGAGCCCAGGTGTCCGAGTCCTCGTGCAGCATCTTGCCGGCCCTCAGGAACCCCTCGACGGTCGGCCTCTCGCTCATCCGGGCGTAGGCGTGGGCGGAGCGGACGAACGAGAGCGCGTCGGCGAGGACGCGGGCCGCCTCCTCTTCCTCCGCATGCCGCTCGAAGAGCCCCTTTGTGGCCGGAAGACCCTTCCACAGCGCGTCCACCTTCGCGGCGAACCCGCTCTCCAGCGAAGCTTCGGCCACAGCACGCAAGACGGCTCTCGCCCGCTCCATCTCTTCTTCCGGGACGCCTCCGACCGAGTCGCCGGAGCGGACGAGGCCGAAGACCGAGCGCCCGCTCGCCTCCGCCGCGGCGCGCAGCGCGCGCACGGCCTCCGGGGAGACGCCGCAGAGCGGCGAGATGAGCGCGCTGGCCGCCGGGGTCGGGTCGGGGTCTTCCCCACCTTCTCTAGTAGTCGCGAGCAGGGTGGCGAGGTGGCGGGCCGAGGAGCCGCCCGGCGAGACCGCCATGTCCACCGGGATGCCCCGCGAGGCCAGCGCATCGACCAGGGGCTCGGCGTCTAGCAGGCTACGGCGGAGGATGGCGATCTCCTCGAAGGGGACGCCCAGTCCCTGCGTTAGCTCGACGATGCGGTCGGCGATCCACTCTCCCTCCTCCCGGGGGCTCGCCGCTATCTTGTGCAGGACCGTGCCGAGCTTTCCTACCGATGCCACGCTCTGCGGTTCTCTGGCGGGCCGGCTCTCGTCGCCGGCTATCGCCTGCTCGGCGAGCGAGACGATGTGGGCGGCAGAGCGGTAGTTGGCCCTGAGCTGTATCTGCCGGGCGCCGGGGAACCTCTCCTCGAACTCCCGCACGTTCTCGATCCTGGCCCCCCGGAAGCCGTAGATGCTCTGCGCGTCGTCCCCGACGCAGAACACGTTCGGGCTCTCCCCGGGGGTGAGCCTCCTCAAGAGCTCCATCTGGCTGCGGTTCGTGTCCTGGAACTCGTCGACCAGGACGTGGTCGTAGAGCCCGCAGATCTCCTCGCACGCCCGACCGCCGGGCCGGAGGAGCCGCAGAGCGTACTGGACGACGCCCTCGTAGTCCGCCTTCGAGCCCCACCTCAGGCGATCCCTGTACCTCTCTAGCACGGCTCCCGCCCGCGCAAGGTACGGTCTCCCGGTCCTCTCGCCGAGCTCGCGAAGCTGCCCTGGTGTCAGAAGGTGCTCCTGGGTGCGGAGCATCAGGTCGTAGACCTCACGGACCGTGGCCGGCCGCTCGAAGGCGCCGGGCGGCAGTCCCCATGCAGCGGGGTCCTCACTACCCAGGATGTCCGAGACGAGCGCCCACTGCTCGTTCGTCGGGACGATCTCCGGCGCGCTGCGCAGACCAAGAGCCCCGGCGTGCCTCCGGACCACGGAGAGCGCGAACGAGTGGAACGTGCGGACCTCGACCTTCTCGGCCTCCGGCAGCTTGGCCGTGACGCGGGCGCGCATCTCGTCGGCCGCCCGGCGGGAGAACGTGAGGGCGAGCACCCGCTCGGGGCTCACGCCCCTCTCCCCCACCAGGTGAGCGATCCTCGCCACGAGCACGCCTGTCTTGCCAGTGCCCGGCCCTGCGAGCACGAGCAGGGGCCCGCCCGGGTGCTCCACGGCCTTGAGCTGATCGGCGTTGAGTGCCGTGGCGACCGTCATCTAGGCTCCACCACCACAAGCGCCTGAACGCCTACGGCCCCGCCCCGTCCGTCTCCCCCTGTTCGTGCCGTCATCTCTACTCCCCCGGCAGGTTTCATCCGTCACGACTACGCCCCTCCTTGCCGGGCAACGAGTTCTTCGAGGCGCCTGCGAGAAGGAACGCGCTCCTCGCCCTTGAGCTTTCTGGGTTGCGTGTACCCGAGGTTGTGCAGGACCCAGCGCAGGGCTTGGAAACCTTCGATGTACGCACCTCTCTGCTGAAAGAAGTGGTTGCCCGAATAGACGCGCAGGCCGCCGTCCAAAAAATCGTAGTAGTCTTCGTAAGCCTCTGCGCTGTTCAGCATTTTCCATGGCGTGAGGGGTTCGCTAGCGTGCCGTGCCGGAAGATCGAGGTTCTCCCGAAGTTCGATTATGCGGTCGAGGTCATCGTGTCCGCCGCGGTATCCATCTTCATCGTAGAGGTACGCGGTCGCTCCCTTGATCGAGAACAGAGGCTTCGTCTCATCCAGCGTCGGGACCCTCCTGAACGCCTCGCTCCACGGCCGCCTCTCTATGCCCACTCCGGGGTCCCTGCGACCTCGCTCGATGATGCGCTTCGCCCGCTCGACGTCTGAGGAGGCGCTCGTGTCGTAGTCTTCCTGATCCAGCACCACAACCTTGTACCTCTTGCTCAGGGCATCGCACACGGCTTCGAGGCTTCTCCTGCCGCGTATCTCAAAGGTAGGCCACCCGCCGGGATGATTAGATTCGTCGTAGAAGACGCCGGGGACTCCCAGCTCGCCCGCCGCCCGCCAGAAGTCTTCGCTACCGGGTCCAGGAGCTTGGTCCATCAACCGGTCCGTGCTCGGGAACTCTCCATCGAACTCTGCCAGAACAACTTTGTCCAACGCCCATACATATTGGTACGGCTTCCAAGCTTCGAGAGCCTCGTCGGGGGTTGCCTTCCCTCCCTCGACCGCGTTGGCCAGCGCCCACATGAGGATCTCCGCCTCGTGCATGAACATGTGGTACTGCCGGTGCTCCTCGGGAACATCTTGTCCCGGGACATCCGTCAAGTCGGTGCAGAACACGACCTCTACTCCCAGCACGGTGGCTCCTCCTCTCTCAAGCGTTGCCCCCGTATGCTTCCAGCAGGGCCGACGCCCGGCGATGGACCTCGCGCCGCAGCTCTTCCGGCTCGATTACGACGGCCTCGCCCAGATACTGCATCACTCTTCCCGCGGCCCAGGCCTCGTCGGTGTAGTAGAGGGCGTAGTTGGCGGAGCCGTCGTCGCGTTCCTCGATGAAATCGAGCTCGGGATGCTCCTCCATCCACCGGGCCACCTCCGGCGAGAAGCGGACAACCGCGCGCTTTGCGGCGTAGCCCCTCGGGTCGATATCCTCGTATTCGGTCTTGAGGTCTACGCCCTCCCGCGCCTCGAAATGCGCCTCCAGCACCTGGGCCGTCAGGATGCGCTCGAGGCGGAACAGCCTCGCGGCCTCGACGTTACGGCAGTAGGCGTTCAGGTACCAGGCGCCCTCGATGCTGGACACCATGATAGGTTCGACGGTGCGGGTCCTTATGGTCTTGCCGGAAGGGTAGCGGATCTCCAGAAGCCTCCTCTCCCTCCTGGCGCGATCTAAGGCCGCGACCACGGGCGCATCGTCTTCGAACGCCCTGCCGACCTCGATCTCCCCCACCTCTTCGGCCACGGCACCGCGCACCTTGTTGCGCAGGGAATCGTAGATGCCCGGGTCTACGCCCTTGGAGACCAGGTCCAGGGCCAGGAGGGCCGCCCGCGCCTGAACCGGCGAGAGCCGCACCGGGCGCCGGAAGTCCCTCTCGTAGCCGCCCCTGCGGTGCTTGACGAGGCGGCCGTCCTCGATATCGATATCCGAGATGATGGTCAGATCCCGGTCCTCGACCTCGATCACCGCCTCGAGCGCGGCCCTGAGGTCTTTCACGGAGCAGCCGAAGTCCCCAGCTATGTC
>CADCVI010000234.1:0-576 GCA_902806105.1 uncultured Rubrobacteraceae bacterium | reverse complement strand
TCGAGGGGCACGCTCTTGCCCTCCGGGAGCGAGGCGGTGTAGTGGGCAATAGCCACCTCGAGCGTGAGTGGCTCCCGCTTGACCCCGCTCACGCTTGCTCCCTAGTGGGCTCGTGCGCCTGGACGATGCGTTCGAGGCCCTCCGTCACCCGCTCGACCAGCGGCGGCGGGGAGAGGGCGAGCGCGTCTTCTGCCAGCGAGAGGATCCAGCCCGCCAGTTGTCGCTCCCCGGAGTACATGGTGGAGAGGACGCGCCCCTGATCCGTCTTGTCCCACATGTCCCAGGAGACGGCCCACAGGTACTTTCTTTTGGCGGCCGCGAAGGCTTCGTGTGAGACCCTGATCCGCGCCCTCCGGTCCGGCTCCCCGAGCTGCCAAGGCGCGCGGGGGCCGGCGAACCGGCGCTCGAAGTTCTCCGGCACCTCGAAGTCGCCGGCGTCCTTCGGGGTGGCGAAGACTACCCTGCCCCGTATCCTCGAGAGGCGGAACTGGCGCACGGCCTCCCTTTGCGTATCCCACCCCGTCGTGTACCAAGTGCCGTCTAGCAGGGATAGGGCGTAGGGCTCGATCTCCCGGC
>CADCVI010000233.1 GCA_902806105.1 uncultured Rubrobacteraceae bacterium | reverse complement strand
CTACGAGGAGAGCCTCCGCTCGATGCGAGATCTCCCTGCGGAGACCATCCTGCCGGGACACGGCCCGATCTTTCACGACCTTCCGGGCCGCGTGGACGAGCTACTAGCCCACCACGAGGAGCGCCTGGAAGAGATGCTCGGGGAGATCACGGGAGGCCCGAAGACCTCGTTCGAGGTCTCGCGCAAGGTCTTTCGCTACGGCCTCTCGATCTACGAGAGGTGCTTCGCCCTCGCCGAGACGCTGGCCCATCTCGACCACCTCGTCCTCCAGGGCAGGGCGGAACGAATCGCGGGCAAAGACCTCGTCCGCTTCAGGACGACTTAGAGTAGTCGGGTGCGCACTACGTCACGAGGGGGGCCATGATCCGCCTCCATGACAACCTGTCCTCGGGGAACGGCTACAAGGTCCGGCTCCTGCTGGCGCAGCTCGGCGTGCCGTACGAGCGGATCGAGTACGACATCGACCGGGGGGAGACGCGCACGCCGGAGTTTCTGAAGGGGATAAACCCCAACGGCCGCGTGCCCGTGCTTGAGGCCGAAGGGCTAGGGTTCCTGCCGGAGTCGAACGCCATCCTCTGCTACCTCGCCGAGGGGACGCCGTTCCTCCCGCAAGTCTCGGCGGAGAGGGCTCGCGTGCTGCAATGGATGTTCTTCGAGCAGTACAGTCACGAACCGAACATCGCCACGCCGAGGTTCTGGGCGACCCACGGCGTGGAGATGACGGGGGAGATTCTGGCGCAGCTGGAGCGGAAGCGGGAGCTCGGCCATGCCGCCCTCGGGGTCATGGAGAGCCACCTGTCGGAGAAGGACTTCTTCGTCGGGGACCGCTACACGATCGCCGACATCGCCCTCTACGCCTACACGCACGTCGCCCACGAGGGAGGCTTCGAGCTCGGGCCGTACCCCTCGGTCCGAGCCTGGATCGGGCGCGTCGCTTCGCAGCCCGGCCACGTGGCCATAACGGAGGACTAACTGCCTTTACGGGACAGATCCCTGGCGGTGAGCGTTTCGTTCGATGGGCAGCGCCGTTCGGACAGTTTCGGGATGTCCCGGGACCCTGAGACGGTGCTCCGATTTCGAGGGTCGTGGGGATGAAGCTGTTGCGGCGTTCTGCGTACCGCTTCCGTGTTTTGTCGTCAGGCGCCTATCGCTCTTGCTCTCGGATACCCTTCCGCGATGCCCTCGTGGGGAGCCCGACCGATGTCGTGTTGGGTTCGTTTCTCCTGGACACGGCTGTTGAAGGGGCTGGAACCGTTGGTGTTGACGAACCGAGGTCGGCTCTTTTTCGTGCGCCGATGCCTGCCCTCTTGCGGTCAGACCCGGTGATTGGTGGTATCAAGGAGGGGGCGGGCCAGGGTTCGTGGGACGCACCGACCTGCGTTTCGCCGGTGAGGGTCCTCCGTCGGACCGGCGGAGTTAAAGGTCCGATCTGACCCTGCCGATAACAAAGGTATGTGACGACTTGCGGTGTCAATGCGCCGGGTGTGGAATGGATCGGGATGAACGTGAAGAACGCGGGATCAAACGGGGACGAGGCGCCGAGTTTGTCAGAGTTGACCTGTCTGGGCTTCGTGCGTTCCGAGACGGACCACGTCCTCCAGGGGCTCGTCGACGACGCGCGTGGCGCCTTCGGCACGGACCTGTGTTCGGCGAACCTCGTGCTCCCGGACGAGCTGTATTTCAGGGCCTGGTCGGGCGAACTGCCCGCCGATCTGGTAGAGGCAAGGGTGGGTCCGCGCGAGCGCATGGTGTGCCGGCGCGTGGTGGAGGCCGGGGAGCCGCTCGTGGTACGAGACTTTCAGGCGACCGCAGGGTTCGAGAACGAGCCGGTCAGCAGGGATTACGGCATCCGCTTCTATGCCGCGGCACCCCTGATCACCTCCGACGGGCATACGGTAGGCACCCTCTGCCTGATGGACGCGAGGCCCAGGGAGTTCGGCGAGGACCGCATGATCCTGCTCAAGGCTTTCGCCCGGGCGGTGGTGGGCAGGCTGGAGACCCTCGGCTCCTTGGAGCGCGAGCGAAAGCTCGGGGAGGAAGAGGCCAGGCGAGTCAGGGAGCTCGAGAAGAGCGAGGAGCGCTACCGCGCGCTGGTTGACACCGCCGACGACGCCATCCTGAGCATGACGAAGAACGGCTTGATCCGCTCCTTCAACCCGGGGGCCGAGCGCATGTTCGGGTACGCGGCGGACGAGATACTGGGCAAGCCTTTGCGCATCCTGATGCCCGAGAGGTTCAGGGCCCTGCACGAAACCGGCTTCAGGCGTTACCTGGCGGGCGGGGAAGCCCGCGTGGTTGGCAAGGGGCCGGTGGAGCTCGCGGGGCTGCGCCAGGGCGGTGACGAGTTCCCGCTGGAGCTCACCATCGGGCAGACGCGCGAGGAGGACGACGTCCTCTTCACCGGCGTCATCCGCGACGTGACCGAGCGAAAGCGCGCTGAGGAGGAGGCGCACAAGAACGACGCTCTGATACACCTGCTCAGGGCGGTCTCGGCCGCCTCCAACGAGGCCACGAGCGTCGAGGAGGCGATGCGGACCTGTATCGAAGAGGTCTGCGTCCACACCGGCTGGCCGGTGGGGCACGCCTACTTCCTCTCCCCGGAGGACGAGGGAGTAGGCGTGCTCTCCTCGAGCGGGGTGTGGCACCTCGATGACCCGGAGCGTCTCGGGGGTTTCGTGGAGGCCACGAAGGACCTGCGGTTCGCCCCGGGTCAGGGGCTTCCGGGGAGGGTTCTGGCGAGCGGTCAACCGGCCTGGGTCCCAAACATCGAAGCTGATGCGAACTTCACGAGGGAGAAAGAGGCCAAAAAGGCGGGCATGAGGTCCGGCGTAGCCTTCCCCGTGCTTGCGGGTGAGGAGGTCGTCGCCGCGCTGGAGTTCTTCTGCACGGAGGTCGCCGAGCCCGACGACAGGATCCTCGAGGTCATGCAGCAGGTCGGGACCCAGCTCGGCCGGGTGGTCGAGCGGACCCGGTCGGAAGCTCAGCTTCTAGAGGCCAGGGAGGCGGCAGAGGAGGCCAACCGGGCGAAGTCCGAGTTCCTCGCGAACATGTCCCACGAGATCCGCACCCCCATGAACGGCGTCATCGGCATGACCGGCCTCCTCCTGGACACCGGCCTATCCGACGAGCAGCGCGAGTACGCAGAAACGATAAGGGTCTCCGGTGAGTCCCTCCTAACGATCATCAACGACATCCTCGACTTCTCGAAGATCGAAGCCGGGAAGATGCGCGTCGAGGTCATCGACTTCGACCTGAGGGCGGCGGTGGAGGAGACGCTCTCCCTCTTCGCCGAACGGGCCTTCGGCAAGGGGCTCGAACTCGCCGGCCTGATCGAGTCCAGCGTGCCGGTCGCCCTGAGGGGTGACCCCGGACGCGTACGCCAGGTTCTGACCAACCTCGTCGGCAACGCCATCAAGTTCACCGAAGAGGGTGAGGTCATCGTGCGCGTTAGCCTCGTGGGAGAAAGCCCCGGCTCCGCGGAGGTCCGCTTCGAGGTGATCGACACGGGCATAGGGCTGACGACGGAGCAACGCGGCAGGCTGTTCGGCGCCTTCACCCAGGCCGACGCCTCCACCACCAGAAGGTACGGCGGGACGGGCCTGGGGCTGGCTATCTCCAAGCGGCTCGTCGGGCTCATGGGCGGGAAGATAGGGGTGCAGAGCGATCCACGGCTCCGCCCGGGCAGCACGTTCTTCTTTACCCTCCCCCTGGAGAAGCAGCCCGAAGGATCGGTACCCGCCCATCCGCCCCGCGCCGACCTGCACGACCTAAGGGTGCTGATCGTCGACGACAACGCGACCAACCGCAAGATCCTGCGCGAGCAGGTCGCTTCCTGGGGTATGGAGAGCGGCGAGGCCGAGGGGGGATCTTTCGCCCTGGAAGCGTTGCGCGCCGCGGCCGGCGCCGGACGCCCGTACGACGTGGCCGTGCTCGACATGATGATGCCCGGCATGGACGGGATGGAGCTCGCGCGCAGGATAAAAGCCGATCCGGCCCTGTCCCCAACCCGTCTCGTGCTCCTCACGTCCCTCGGGCAGCGGGGGGACACCGCCGATGTCCGCAAGGCCGGCATAGAGGCCTACCTGACCAAACCGGCGAGGCAGTCCGACCTCTACGATGCCTTGGCGACCGTCATGGGAGCGTTCGAGGCAGCGCCGGAGGAGGGCGGGGAGCCGGTGACCCGCCACGCCCTGCGCGAGGGGAGGAGGCTCTCCAAGGCGCGCCTGCTGGTGGCCGAGGACAACCCCGTCAACCAGAAGGTGGCGGTACGAATGCTCGAACGGCTCGGGTACCGGGCGGACGTTGCCACCAACGGTCGCGAGGCCGTCGAGGCCCTAGCCCGCGTCCCCTACACCGCGGTCTTGATGGACGTGCAGATGCCCGAGATGGACGGGTACGAGGCCACCTCGGCGGTGCGCCAGCGCGAGCGAGGCACCGGCCGTCGCACCCCGATTATCGCCATGACGGCCAACGCCATGGCGGGGGACCGGGAAGCGGCGCTAGAAGCCGGTATGGACGACTACGTGTCCAAGCCCGTAAAGTCCGACGAGCTTCGCGAGGTCCTCAAAAGCTGGGTGCCCGAAGAACCCGTGGGTACCGCGGCGAACGGTTCGCCGGCCCGCGCCAACGCCACGGTGGAGCCACCGCTCGACCGCGCGGTCCTCGAGACCCTGGTCGGTCTGCAGAAGGAGGACGGCGAGGATCTGCTCGGTGAGCTTGTGAGCCTTTTCGAGGCAGACGCGCGGGCCAGGTTGTCCGGGCTGCGTCTGGCGATCGAAGACGGCGACGCTCGGACCGTGGAGAGGCTCTCCCACTCCCTCAAGGGAAGCTCCGGCAACCTCGGAGCCAGTGTTATGGCCCGGCTCTGCGGCAAGCTCGAACGGGCTGGCAGCTCGGGCGACCTGGCGCACGCTCCGGGGCTGCTCCAGCAGATCGAATCGGAGTACGGCAACCGGGTCCGCCCGGCGCTCGAATCCGAGTCGCGGCGCGCCTAGCGCGGCCACGGGCCGCACGCGGGGACGAGGGCGCAACCCCTTCCTCCGGGTCTGAAGCAAAGAGTAGATCCGAACCACTTGGATAATCGACCCTGGTCCGGGGAGGATGTCTACGCGCCCAACACCCGCGAGTAGCTTGAAGCCCCGGTCGCCGAGGGGCGCACGTCTACCCGCATCCTGGAATGCCCGAACTCCGGACCCGAGGAGTATCCTAGCGCCTGGCACGCGCCCGAGAAGACACGGAAGGTGAGCAACGAGAAGCGCCTCCGTGATCTCGTGCCGGAGGAGACCTCGATCTCACGGAGGAGCATCGCGAACAGATCACGCAGGGGTACCGCGCCGGCAAGACGGAGCGTGCAGTCGGAGAAACCCCCGGAGGACGAAGCTGCTCGAGACGCTAGCGGGGATGGAGATCCGCCGTGATAACCTCTACGGCGTGGGAGCGGACGGGACCATGCCCGGAGACGTCCCGCGGCGCAAGCTCGCCGGATCTGAGAAAGAGGAGCAGGCGCCGCGCGAGGAGCTTGCGTGGATCGAGAACGCCGCCCGAGAGTCGGGGTTTCTGGAAAGGGCGTACGGGGCCGGTGGACAACTTCCAGAATCGCTTCGTTGGCGACGGGAGTACCCCCACGATCTCGGACGCGAGAAGGGCACGCTACGGGCAGGGGAGCAACGTTTGCGGTGGACTCCGAGAGGACTCTTACGGCCGGTCGGACATCGCACCGGGCCGCGCAGCCAGCAGTACGGCCGCGAACCGGACGTCGCCACGGTGTGGAGATGACGGGGGAGCGTGCGATGGTGCTGCCGGACCGGAAGCGGGAGCCCGTCCGTGCCGCCTCCGGGCTCATGGAGGGTCACCCTTCGCAGAAGGGCCTCCTCGCCGGCGAGGGGGGCATCGAGCTCGGGCCGTACCCCGCCGTTCGTGTTTGAGGGGCCGCGTGGCATCGCGGTCCGGGCACGTCACCACAAAGGAGGGCTAGCATGAGCCATCAGGACACCGCGGCGCCCCCCGTGGTGGTGCGCGAGGAGATCGCCAACAGCGTCACGCACGGGATCGGCCTCGTCGCGAGCATCGTCGGGTTCGTGGTGCTCGTTTCTCTGGCCGCCGAGCGCGGGGAGACCTGGCACGTCGTGAGCGCCGCCGTCTACGGCACGACCCTCGTCTCTCTCTACGCCGCATCGACGCTCTACCACGCGCTCAAGGGGACCGGGGCGCGAGACGTCCTGCGGCTCCTCGACCACTGCGCGATCTACCTGCTCATCGCCGGTACCTACACCCCCATAACCCTCGTCAGCCTGCGCGGAAACTGGGGCTGGGCGCTCTTCGGTGCGGTGTGGGCGCTGGCGGTGGCCGGCATCCTCTTCAAGGCCTTCGCCACCGGGCGCTTCGGCTACCTCTCGACGGTGGCCTACGTGCTGATGGGCTGGATCTGCATTATCGCCCTCAAGCCCATCCTGCTCCTCCTCTCCCCGGGAGCCATCGCCCTTCTCCTCGCGGGCGGGCTCTCGTACACCGCCGGCACGCTGTTCTACCAGTGGGAGCGCGTCCCGTACTCACACGCGGTCTGGCACCTCTTCGTGATCGCCGGCAGCGTCTGCCACTTTCTCGCGATAGCCCTCTACGTACTGGCCCCGTCGGCCTAGACGGAGGGGTTTTCGCGGGTACTCCGCGGGTAACACGGCCGGGACGCGACGAGCGGAAGGGAAGGCTAACGGTATGCAGGTCGGAGGCGCGGCCCACGGGATGATCGGGAGAACGGACGAGGCGCTTCTCGAGCGCCTCAAGGGCCGGGTCACCCTGGCCGACGGTGGCAGCCGGGACGAGATAGAGGTCGAGGCCCCGTTCTCCGGAGAGGTCCTCGGGAGCGTGCCCCGGTGTACGGGGGAAGACGTCCGCGAGGCGACTGGCCGGGCACGCGCGGCCCAGGATCTCTGGGCGCGGACGAGCTTCGGGGAGCGCGCCAGGATCCTCATGCGCTTCCACGATCTCGTGCTCGAACGCCAGGACGAGGCCCTGGACATCGTGCAACTTGAGACGGGCAAGGCCCGGGGCCACGCCTTCGAGGAGGTGCTGGACGTCGCGGTGGTCGCTCGCTACTACGCCCGCTCGGCCGCCCGCCTCCTGCGGCCCCGGCGCAGGCAGGGCGCCTACCCGCTCCTGACCTCGACGCGCGAGTACCGGCACCCCAAGGGCGTCGCGGGCTTTATCGTGCCCTGGAACTACCCCCTGACGCTCGCCGTCACCGACGCGATCCCGGCTCTCATGGCCGGCAACGGAGCGGTCGTCAAGCCGGATGCCCAGACCCCTTTCGCCGCCCTGTGGGCCGCGGAGCTTCTGCGCGAGGCCGGCCTGCCGCGCGACCTTCTCGGGGTGGTGACGGGCAGGGGCGCCGAGCTCGGGGCAGCCCTGATAGAAGGGGTAGATTTCCTCATGTTCACCGGCAGCACCGCCACCGGGCGCGTCGTCGCGGCCCAGGCCGCGGAGAAGCTTATCGACTTCTCCATGGAACTCGGCGGCAAGAACGCCATGATCGTGCTCGGCGACGCCGACCTGGAGAAGGCGGCCGAAGGGGCGGTCCGCGCCTGCTTCTCCAACGCCGGCCAGCTCTGCATCTCCATCGAACGCCTCCTCGTCCACGAGTCGATCTTCGACAGCTTCGCGGTGCGCTTCGCCGAGAAGACCCGCGCCCTGAAGCTAGGCCCTTCCCTCGATTACTCCGCCGACATGGGCTCCCTCATCTCCGGAAAGCAGCTCGACACCGTAGGGAGGCACGTACAGGACGCTATAGAGAAGGGTGCCACGGTCCTCGCCGGGGGCCGTCCGCGCCCGGACCTCGGACCCTACTTCCACGAGCCCACGATCCTCACGCACACCAACGCCGGGATGACGCTCTTCGCCGAGGAGACGTTCGGCCCTGTCGTCTCCCTCCAGAGCTTCTCCTCCGTGGACGAGGCGGTCGAGAAGGCCAACGACACCCCGTACGGCCTGAACGCCAGCGTCTGGACCGCCGATGAGGGGCGCGGGCGGAAGCTCGCCACCCGCCTCCGGAGCGGGACCGTGAACGTGAACGAGGCCTACGCCGCGGCGTGGGGCTCGACCGACGCGCCGATGGGCGGCTTCGGGGATTCCGGCGTCGGTCGCCGCCACGGGGCACACGGCATCCTGAAGTACACGGAAGCGCAGACCGTCGCCGTGCAGCGGCTCCTCCCGGTCGCCCCGCCCCCGGGGATCGGCGCCGAGCGTTACGCCCGGGCCGCGACCGCGGCGCTACGCATCCTCTCGCGCCTCCCCGGCCTCAAGTAGCCCCGAGCAGGAACGTCAGCAGCGTCAGGTAGGCTCCGCTTGCGGCCAGCATGACGACGGCGAACCTCCAGTTGCGCTTCGGCCCTATCTCCAGCGGGTGCAGCCCGGAGAGCCGGGCGAGCATCGTGACGGAGTTGGAGAAGGGCGTGAGGAGCAGGGCGCACTGGGACCCGAGCAGTATCGCCAGCGCCCACAGCGCGGGCGACGGGCTCTCGATGAGCGGGAACGCTGTGTTTATGAGCAGCACGAGCGGGACTACGTGTATCCCCGCCACGAACCCCGCCCCGACGACGAGCGCGAGCGCGGGCGCCACGAGCGCCGGCGGCAGCGCCCCGAGCGCCTCCCCGACGGGGGCGAGCGCCCCGAGCGCCTCCAGCGAGAGCACGAGGATGCCCGCCGAGACGAAGATGGCGAACTCTGGGTGCGAGGAGACCAGCGACTCGCGCGCCTCCCCGACGAGCCTCTGGGCCGGTGTTCTGCTCCTCAACAGAAAGGTCGCGAGCGCCGCTATGGATATCACGACCACCGCGACCGTTACGGCGATGGCGGCCGTCAACGAGAGCCCGGGGAGGAGCAGGTTCGCGACTGCGACGGCCGTGACGAGCAGCACGGGGTAGAGGAGCACCGCGGCGGCCCCCCGGTCGAGGGCCGCGTTCGGGGCCTCGTCCGTCTCGCCCTTCCCGCGCTGCGCCACGACGAGCATCGCGCCCATGCCGACCACAGTGAACGGCAGCGAGACCGCCAGGAGCGCCGGATAGGAGACGCCGGTAAGCTCGATCGTCGTCGCGGTCAGCAGGTTCAGGTTCGCCCACAGCGGCACGAACGAGAAGGCACGCCCCGCCCACGTCAGCGCCTCGATGCGCGAGGCCGGAGCCGCGCGGCGCGAGAACACGTCCACCAGCACGAACGCCCCGACGTCCAACACCGCCCCCAGAACGTGGCCGAGCACCCCCGCCGTGGGTCCCGCGCCCACGCCCCGGCTCGTCAGCGCGCCCATGAGGGCCCGGATCTGCGCGGTGTAGCGCGCCGCCCGGATGGGATACCCCGCTGTACTGAGGACCAGCAGCACCGCGACAACCCCGAAGTACGCTGGCAGCCCCGCGAAGAACTCCCCGGCGTCGAACCTCCCCGTGGCCTCCGCCGCCCCGAGCGCCGAGAGCGAGACGAGCGCGAGCGCCTTGTGAAACCTGCTCGAAAAGGGCACCGACATCGCGTACAGCACCAGCCCCGTCCCGAGAAAGGCCGCCACGGCGAACCGCGAGCCCGGCACGAAAGCCACCACCGCATAAGAAACGAGGAAGACGACCCCCAAGGGGGCACGCGCAGCATCCAGCCAGCGCCGCAGCGCCCCGCGCGTATCTGGCTCGCCACCCTCAGTCACCCGCGCTCCCGTCCTCCCGACAGAGATATCCGCATACCCGGCGATTCTACAGGTCGAGGAAGCCGTCACCCCCAAAGGTAACAGCGGTCACCTTAACGCCAGCGAACGGCCCGCGTTTGAGATAGTCTGCTTACAAAGGTTAGCAAGCTTGAACAACCACGGAGGTAAAGACCCGGAATCCGGGTTAAAACTTGGCAGAACGGGTAAGAATAATTATCAGTTCGAGCAGTAGTGACTGCGAGATATCTAGGAGACGGGATGACCGGGAAGAAATTCAAGGTTGACATGACGGCGGAGTGGTGTATACTTCGTCGGTGGAGCTAGCACTAAAATCTGTTTTTTGTTTCCCTAATCCCGGTTAAACCAATCAGGGCGGTATCAATCAGATAGCGTGAACCGGATGGGCTCGCGAGCGAGTCGTCCGGGGCGGCACTTTATTTGCAGCTTCGCGGTTTGAGTCAGGGAAAGTTTCAGGAGGAGAGAGCATGGCAGCAAAGACTAGTACAAGAAACGTTACGCGTGAGGCCGAGACGCCGGAGCTTCTGGCGAAGTACTTGGCGCGCATCGGGCAGGGGAACCTGCTGACCCACGCCGAGGAGATAGACCTCTCCAACAGGGCCAAGGCCGGTGACGCAAGGGCCCGCCAGAAGCTGATCGAGAAGAACCTGCGCCTCGTGGTCAGCGTCGCCAAGAAGTACCGCGGGATGGGCCTGCCGTTCGAGGACCTGATCCAGGAGGGGAACATCGGCCTCATGAAGGCCGTGGAGAAGTTCGACCCCGACCGGGGCTTCCGCTTCTCGACCTACGCCACCTGGTGGGTCCGCCAGGCCGTGCAGCGTGCCGTGGCCGACAAGGGGCGCACGATCCGGGTCCCGGTCCACATGACCGAGAAGATCCGGAAGATGGCCCGCGCCTACAACGAGCTCTCCGCCGAGCTTGACCGTTCGCCCAACGATGGCGAGGTGGCAGAGAGGCTGGAGTGGAGCGTTTCGGACGTGCGCGACGTCAAGGACGCGATGCCGGACGCCACCAGCCTGAACCAGCCGCTTGGCTCGGACGCCGACGCCTCGGAGATCGGGGAGTTCGTGGAGGACGAGAAGGCCTCCGACACTGCCGGCGAGGTGATGCGCGAGATGGAGACCGAGGGCCTCGGGGCGGCGATCGAGAGGCTGCCGGAGAGGCAGCGCTACGTGCTGGTCCGCCGCTACGGCCTCGACGAGCGTGACCCGGCGACGCTGGCGGAGCTGAGCGACGAGCTGGGAGTCTCGCGGGAGAGGGTCCGCCAGCTCCAGCGCGAGGCCGAGCGTATGCTCAAGAGCGGCGAGTACGGCCATCTTCTGGCCGGCGCCGCAGCGTAACCCCACAACACCGAGTAGCGACGAGAGAGGGGAGTCCCGACGGGGGGCTTCCCTCTCTCTTTGCGTTTGGGCATGCCTTGCCCCGGCCGGTGTTCCTTCTCAGTCCGAGGCGGGTTCTACCGTCGCGGACATCGAGCCCTTACAGTGGGGGATGAGGGGGTCCGGGCCGAAGGCGTGGATCTGGTCGCGCTTGAGCTCGGCCTGCTCCAGGTTCGTGGTCGCGACGACGACCCGGCCCGTCATGTCGACCTGTATAGCCATCTTCAAGCCGCGCCTCAGGGGGTGCCCGAAGATGGCCTTCAGCATCCGGACCACGTACTCGAAGCTGTGATCGTTGTCGTCGAGCAGGACCACGTTGTAGGGTGGCATCCCCTGAATTTTCTGCTTCGTTTCTTCCCGGGGCCTCGTGATCGTGTCGGTCATGGCTCTAATCCGGGCTCCGTGCGTCAGCGGCCCTGCCACTCGGGCTTCCGCTTCTCCAGGAATGCGCACATGCCCTCCTGGGCGTCGGCGAAGGTCGCGTTGAACGACATGACCTCTTTCGTGTAGGCGTAGGCTTGCTCGGTCGGCATCTCGGACTGCTTGTAGAAAGCCTCCTTGCCGACGCCGACGACCAGGGGGCTCGCCTCCGAGATCTTTCCGGCCAGGGTGCGCACCGCGTCGTCGAGCTCGTCCTGGGGGACCACTTTGTTGACGAGGCCGATCCGGAGCGCCTCGTCGGCGGGGACGAAGTCACCGGTGAGGAGCATCTCCATGGACTTCTTCTGGCCGACGGCGCGGGAGAGCGCGACCATCGGGGTGGAGCAGAACAGCCCTATCTTGACGCCCGGCGTGGCGAAGCTCGCTTCCGACGACGCGACGACGAGGTCGCAGGTGGCGGCGAGCTGGCAGCCGGCGGCGGTCGCGATGCCGTGGACGCGCGCGATGACGGGCTGCGGGATCGACCGTATCGCGTCCATCAGCTCGCAGCAGACGTCGAAGGTGTGGCGGTAGAAATCCGGGTCCTGCCCGATCATCTCCGAGAGGTCGTGCCCGGCGCAGAAGCCGGGGCCCTCTCCTGCCAGCACCACGACGGAGACGCCCTTGTCCTCGCCGATGCCCTTGAAGCAGCTCGTGAGCTCCCTCATGTGGCCGAGAGAGAGCGCGTTGCGCTTCTTCGGGCAGTTCATGGTGACGCGGGCGACGCTGCCGTTCTTCTCGTACAGGATGTGCTCGTACGCGCCCTTCTCGGCTCCGATCATCGCTGACCTCCTAATGTCCTAGCTTGACTGCTCCTCGCGCTCCTCGACGGGCTCCACCCGTCCCCCGAACTCTACCGCCCCGTCATCCAGCGGGCGGGCGTGGATGCGCGAGCCACGTCCCTGGCGGATGGAGATCGAGCGTCCCAGAGCGGCGCAGAGGAGTACGGCGAAGGAGCCCGTCGCCTCGTCCTCCGCTATTCCGAGCTCCGAGGGGAAGACCCGCACGCGAACTTTCCCCTCAGCCTCGTCCTCCCAGGCCCACGCCCCGACATCCCTCCCATCCTGCGACCCTTCGAGGGCGTCCACGTCCCCGGGGGAGGGGAGCTCCAGGATCTCGAACGGCGGCGACCACTCGGGCCGTCCCGTGACGAAGATCGAGCCGCCTTCCACGCGCACCGCGGCCTCGCCCGCGGGCGGACGGAGCACGGGTACCTCGTGGCCCTCCCGTAGCAGCAGCCAGGCGGTGCCGACGAGGGGGTGCCCCGCGAACGGGAGCTCCGCTGCCGGGGTGAAAATGCGTAGCTCGCCCCTGCTCGCGTCGTCCACGAAGACCGTCTCCGAGAAGCCGAGGCGCGTGGCGACGCTCTGGCGGGCCTCCCCGGGGACTGCCGCGCCGTCCATAAAGACCCCGAGCGGGTTGCCGCCGGCGCCGTCCTCGCCGACGAAGACCTTGACGACTTGGAGCTTCGGCATCGGGGTGCTAGTTCACCTTCCTGTCGCGGCCTGACCATTCCCTGTCGCGCAGCACGAACTTCTGGACCTTGCCGGTAGCGGTCTTCGGGAGGTCGCCGAACTCGACGGCGGCGGGGGCCTTGAAGCGGGCGATGCCCTCCTTGACGAAGTTTATTATGTCTTCTTCCGACGCCTCCTGGCCCTGCTTGAGCGTGACGAAGGCCTTCGGGCGCTCGCCCCACTTCTCGTCGGGGATGGCGACGACGGCGGACTCCATCACCGCCGGGTGCTTGTCTATCGCCTGCTCAATCTCGATGGTAGAGATGTTCTCGCCGCCGGAGATGATGACGTCCTTGGAGCGGTCCCGGATCTCGACGTACCCGTCGGGGTGCCAGACCGCGACGTCGCCGGAGTGGTACCAGCCGCCCTTGAAGGCCTCCTCCGTCGCATCCTCGTTGTCCAGGTAGCCCTTCATTACCATGTTGCCGTGCATGACGATCTCGCCCATCGTATCCCCGTCGCGCGTCACGTCGTTCATGTCATCATCGACGACGCGCACGAGGTCCGAGGTGACGTAGCCCTGGCCCTGTCGCGAGAGGAGGCGCGCGTGCTCCTCGGGCTCCTTCTCCTCCCACTCCTTGCGGGGGGCGCTCGTCGTGATCGGGCCGTACGTCTCGGTGAGGCCGTAGATGTGCAGCGGCCGGATGTTGAGTTCGAGAAGCTGCGAGATCAGGGTGGGGGAGGGCGGGGCCCCGGCGATGGCGGCGGTGACCTTCGTCTCCAGCTTCTTCGCGCCGTCGTGGTTGACCACCCCGATCTGGACGGTCGGAGCGGCGCAGTAGTGGGTTATGCCTTCTTCGGTGAACTGCTCCCAGATCCTCGCGGCCTCGACCTTTCGGAGGCAGACGTGGGTCCCCGCGATCGCCGTGACGGCCCACGGGTAGGTCCAGCCGTTGCAGTGGAACATCGGGAGCGTCCACAGGTACTTCGTCTCGTAGTTCATCCCGATCTCTACAACGTTGCCCAAAGCGCTCAGGTACGCTCCACGGTGCGTGTACATCACGCCCTTCGGCCGACCCGTCGTCCCGGAGGTGTAGTTGACCGAGATCGTCTCCTCCTCGTCCTCCAGCACGCTCTCGACGGGCCCGGTCGAGCCTTCGGCGAGGTAGTCCTCGTACGGGTCGCCCGGCTCGCCCGTGTCGTCTATGCGTACCCTCTCCACGCCGTCGTCCACCCCTTCGAGGAGACCTTCGAGCTCCGCGTCGACGAAGACCATCCTCGCCTTCGAATGCTCGACGATGTAGGAGACCTCGTCCTTCCCGAGGCGCGTGTTCACGGCGACCAGCACGAGCCCTGCGGCAGGGACGGCGAAGTGGGCTTCGAGGAGCGGCGGGATGTTCGGGCAGAGGAAGGCTATTCGCTCCCCCTTCTCGAAGCCCTTCTCCTTCAGGCGCGAGGCGAGGCGGTCGACCCGCTCTTCGAGCTCCCTATATGTATAGCGCCGCTCGCCGTGGACGACCGCGGTCTTCTCCGGGAACATGTACGCGCTGCGCCGCAGGAAGCTTACCGGCGTCAGTTCCGTTCGGTAAACCTTTTCGCTCATAAACACTCCCTCTTCCCCGTTTCGAAACCCTTCCCCGGGCTCCCCACAGTATAGGGGGCGCACTCTCGCACGGACCACCCCGGCGCCGAACCCGGGACGGTTGAGAGGACGGATCAGGGAACCAGCGGACGAAGAAGCGTAGGCGGGATCCTACAGGGTGGGTTGTCTCGATACTCGTCCCGATCGGGTCGCTCCTTGGCGGTCTCGCAAGATGGGGCGGGACTCGAGATCTACCTGACTATCGCCGCCGAAACTAACCACTTCGACACCATCGTGCAGCTTCGCGACGGACCCCGGGGGCCGATGGGCGAGACAATCTGGCTCTTAAAGCTCCTCGGATGGCTCGTCGCTCACGCCGACTTCTCTTGTTCGGGTGAGGCGGTGGGGCGAGGAGGAGTAGAGACCCGTCCTCAAGAGTGGCAAACTCGAGGACGAGCCCTGGGAGCAGGTAGCGCCTTTCTACCCGAGAAGGGATTTCGACGCGGCGGTCTACGTTGGGCGCAAGGTGCTGGAGGGGTGCGTCAATCGGCTCAAGCAGTGGCGAGGTATCGCCACGCGCTACACGAATCGGGCGTACGGCTACCGATCGGCCGCTGTACTCGTGGTCTGGTTATCTTAGTGAGCGGCTGGTAGGTTCTAGCTCTTAGCCCTTCTTGGCGGCCTTGGTAGCTCCACCCCTGGTGCTAGTCGTCAGGCTATCGGAGCCGCTGCTAAAGGAATCCTCGGCTTGAGTCGATAACTGTGGGCAGCGTGGACGAGCAGCGGTACCCATCGGGCAGAGAAACCGGTAAGGAAGTGCGAAGACGATGCCGGATCAAGAGAAGCGGAGGTCAAGCAGTCAGCAGGGCCTATCCTGGTACTGGGCCTGGCTTATCCCCGTGGCCATGGGCGTCCTCGCTTTGGTGGCCGCCGTCGTCGTCGAAACCCTGCATGACAAGGTTCAAAACCGTAATCAGGCGCAGACCAGCCTGAAGGAGCTCGAAGAGGAAGCGCTACACGAACTTTATGCTCAGGAAGAAGCCCTCGTCCAAAGGCAAGTAACCTCCGAGCTTGCAGAGGAGATCTCGGAAGGGCGCCGCGAGAGGACGGAGCTTTTGAAGGAGCTCGAACGCTCGGACCCCGACGAGCGGATGCTGGACGAGATACGCGACACGCTGGCCTCCCTGGAAGCGGCCGTTGACGAGGAGTTCCGCCTGATCGGGGCCGGTAGGCTGCAAGAGGCTCTCGCGGTGGAGGGGCAGCAGGCCGACCCGAGCTACGAGAAGCTCGAGGAGCTTCTCGAGGAGAAGGACGAGGAGTACGCTGGGGCCGCCCGGCGCACAGCCATGATCGCCGACGCCGGGACCTTCGCCGTGGTCCTTCTCTCGGCGCTCGTTCTCGCTACCATGTTTCGATTGTACGAGCGTTTTCGCCGGGAAAACCAGGAGGTGCTGGAGCGGAGCGAGGAGCGCTTCGAGCTGGCTGTGCGCGGTTCCAAGGACGGTATATGGGACTGGAACCTCGAGACGAACGAGGTGTACTACTCGCCCCGGTGGAAGGAGATGCTCGGCTACGAGGACCACGAGCTCCAGAACCGCTACAAGGCATGGAAGGAGAGGATCCACCCCGACGACCTCGAACGGGTCACGCGGACGCTCGAGGCGTATCTGGACGGGCGGTCGCCGCACTACGAGCTGGAGCACCGGCTGCTGCACAAGGACGGCAGGTACAGGTGGGTGCTGACCAAGGGGGCCAGCGTGCGGGACGGCAAAGGTACTCCGTATAGGATGAGTGGCTCGCACACGGATATAACCGAGCGGAAGAAGCTGGAGGAGCAGTTGCAGCGCCAGGCCACCCAGGACCCCCTGACCAAGCTGCCCAACCGGATCGTGTTGCTCGACCGCCTCGGTCACGCCCTGGAACGCTCGAAGCGGCGCGAGGAGAACATCGCCGTGCTCTTCATGGACCTCGACAACTTCAAGATCGTAAACGACTCTCTGGGGCACGAGGTCGGCGACGCGCTGCTCATCGCGGTGGGCGAGCGCATGCGTTCTTGCCTGCGCCCCGGAGACACCGTTGCGCGGCTCGGCGGGGACGAGTTCGGTATCCTGCTAGAAGACATCTCCAGTGTCGAAGAGGCGCAGCGGACGGCGAAACGGATCGCCGAGAGCCTGCGGACGCCCTTCTGTCTGGAGCATCGCGAGGTAGTCGTCACCGCGAGCATCGGTATCGCTTCGAACATCTCTTTTCCAGGCCACACCGAGGACCTTATGCGCAACGCGGATGTTGCGATGTACCGGGCCAAAAACAAGGGTAAGGCGCACCACGAAGTCTTCGACCCGAGCATGTACGAACGAGCGCTAGAGCGCCTGGAGATCGAGCACGATCTGAGGCGGGCCATCGAGCATGGGGAGCTTTCGATCCGCTACCAGCCCAAGGTAGAGCTTGCGACCGGCGAGATCTACGGCATGGAGGCCCTGGCACGCTGGGAGCATCCCGAAAACGGCCCGATCCCTCCCCAGAAGTTCATTCCAATCGCCGAAGAAACGGGCCTGATCATCCCCCTGGGACGGTGGATCTTGAGAGAGGCCTGCCGCCAGGCGCGCGAGTGGCACGAGTTGTTTCCGGAGATCCCACCCCTGAACGTCAGTGTGAACCTGTCGGCCAAGCAGGTAGAGTACCCCGGCCTGGTCGAAGAAGTCGCAGAGGCTCTGCGAGAGTCCGGCCTGAAGCCGAGCGCCCTTGAGCTGGAGATAACGGAGAGCGTGTTTATGGAAGACACGACGTCCGCCACCGCTCTCCTCCGACAGCTTCAGGGCTTGGGCATCCAACTCTCCATAGACGACTTCGGGACCGGCTACTCGTCGCTCTCTTACCTCAAGCGATTCCCCTTCGACTACCTCAAGATAGACCGTTCGATCACGGACGGACTTGAACGAGACCCCAGAAACGCGGCGGTCGCCGAGGCGGCGATTACCCTCGCGCACGCTCTCGGCGAGAAGGTGGTCGCCGAGGGCGTGGAGACCGAAGAGCAACTCGACCGTTTGCGCCGGATGGGGAGCGATTTCGCCCAGGGGTACTATTTCTGGAAACCACTGTCGGCTGAGGCCGCCTCGGAGGTGTTCTCGAAAGCCAGGGAGAGGCAGAACGGCCTGGTACCGGAGTAGCCGAACGACGCCCGGGCACCCCGGTACCCGACCGCATCGAAGCCCGCGACGTACCCATTAGTTGCTCTGGACGACTGTAGAAACAAACGCTAGCTTGGACTCGCACCACTCGTGCGGTCCGTACAGCCCCCACCGGGTCCTGGTTAAGAGCCCGACAGGAGAGCCAATCGATTCGCCAGATAAACCCGGTACGCGGTTCGGGAACAGATACCGTAGCAGCGTCCCTGCCCCGACGTCTGTTAGGCTCTGAGGCCGGACGAGAGCTATCCCTGGGGACGGACACCGTGCAGACCCGCAAGTTCGGCAAGACGGAAATGCAAACGACGCTCATCGGCTTCGGGAGCCGGGCGATCGGTGGACCGGGCTGGGCCGCGGGGTGGGGGCGCAGGACGACGGGGAGGCCCCGGGGGCGATCGAGCTGTCGCTGGAGCTCGGAGTGCCCGAGGCCGTACATCTTCACGAAGCGTTCCCTGATGTGGAACGAGAATGGGCAGCTCTGCAACAGCTTGAAGAAGTGCGAGGATTCTCTGAGGCGCCTCAAGGTAGATGCGGTAGAGCTCTACCAGACGGCGCCCAAACTGCGGAAATCGAGGCTTTTCTCGGGGGGCTCTCGAACTTTACGGGGGGACTATGAGCTTTCCTGAAGGCTTTCTGTGGGGCGCGGCGACCGCCGCCTATCAGGTGGAGGGGGCCGTGCGCGAGGACGGGCGCGGCCCCTCGATCTGGGATTCGTTCAGCCATGCGCCGGGCAGGGTCTTTCACGGTGACACCGGAGACATAGCCTGCGACCACTACCACCGCCTCGACGAAGACCTGGACATCATGGCCGATCTCGGCCTCAAGGCCTACCGCTTCTCCGTCGCGTGGCCGCGCGTCCAGCCCGAGGGCTCGGGGCCCGCGAACCGTAAGGGTCTGGACTTTTACAGGCGCCTGGTGGAAGGCTTGAGGGCGCGGTCGATCGAGCCGGTGCTCACGCTCTACCACTGGGACCTGCCCCAGGCGCTCGAAGATCGGGGCGGGTGGACGAGCCGGGAGACCTCTTCGAGGTTCGCGGAGTACGCCGGCATCGTCCACGAGGCGCTCGGCGGGGACGTGAGGTTCTGGATCACCCTGAACGAGCCCTGGGTCTCGGCGTGGCTGGGATACGGCGCGGGCGTCCACGCTCCGGGAAGCGCCGACCCCGCGAAGGCCCTATCCGCCACCCACCACCTCCTGCTCGGCCACGGCCTCGCCGTCGAGGCGATGCGCGCCTCCGGGGGCGAGAACGAGCTCGGGATCACCCTGAACCTCTCGCCCGTGCGCCCCGCCAAGGCGGAGAGGCCCGCCGACGTGGGCGCGGCGCGCAGGGTCGACGGCCACGCCAATCGGCTCTACCTCGACCCCCTCTTCCGCGGCTCCTACCCGCAGGATCTCCTCGACGAGTACCGTCCGGACGCCGACCTCACCTTCGTCCGCGACGAGGACATGGAGAAGATCTCGGCCCCCCTGGATTTCGTCGGCGTGAACTACTACATGCGACACACGGTGCGGGAGGCCGAGGGTCCGAGGGCGGGGAGCATCGTCTTTCCGGGGATTCGAGCGCGCACGGTGACGCCACACGGCGCCGGGACGACGGCGATGGGCTGGCCTATAGAGCCGGACGGCCTCACGGAGATCCTGGTACGCCTCAAGGAGGAGTACACGGGGCTCCCGATCTACGTTACCGAGAGCGGCGCCGCTTTCCACGACTACGTCGACCCGGAGGGCGGGGTGGACGACGAGGAACGAATCTCATACCTCGACTCTCACTTCCGGGCGGCTCGCGCGGCCATCGAGCGCGGGGTGGACCTCAGAGGGTACTTCGTGTGGTCCCTCCTGGACAACTTCGAGTGGGCCGAGGGCTACTCGAAGAGGTTCGGCCTCGTCCACGTCGACTATGCCACCCAGCGCCGCACCCCGAAGGCGAGCGCCCGCTGGTATGCCGCCGTGACCCGCCGAAACGGCCCGCAGGAGCAGGACGCATGAGAGGGCTGGCCGGAAACCTATGCGGCACTCCGAGATAAGCGAGGGAGTCCGGGCGGTGGAAAGACAAGGCAACAACGCCCATCACAATACCCCGCCCGGCGTTCCCGGCCCCGGCGCCCAGGTCGCGGCTCGAAGTAGGGCTCGCAAGCAAACCCGGTCGCCGCAGCGTCGGGGGGGCAGTCCCCCGAAAGACCTGCCCCCCCGACGCTGTTGAGCACTACGGACCGACGGGCGTCGTCGGTTCATCAACGGTGCTGGCGCTTCGGGAGACCATCCCGAAGTGTTCACCAGATTTCGGTAATTATCATCGTTTGACATATAGTTGCAAGATGCACCTTGTTTGACAGAATGAAATTAATTCTTTATGCTTCCATCTATGGCAGGAGCTTGGGGGCTTTTGCTCGGGGAAAGGGAAAGAGCGGGGGGCGTCGCTTCGGCGGCGTCTCCCGCGTAGTTCACGGCGGCTTTAGAGGCGTTCGTTTCTCGTGGCTCCGGGGGGCTGGGGTCGGGCGTTTACGCTCGATCATTTGCTGCCGGTTCCTACGGTGAGGCTTTCTCTCCCC